>CAYWTX010000359.1:0-1869 GCA_964461295.1 uncultured Planctomycetaceae bacterium
TGCTCTCGGAAAGATTTCCGTTCGGAATCCGGAATTCACCCCTGCGTTCGCTCAACCGCCCGACCTCAAGGCGGCGTCGCTTTACCAATATCACCCCAGAGCGTGTAGCTCTGGCCGTTCCTACAGTGTCATTATATGAAAACGACACTTGCTCGATCTGGCTTAGCGGCGGCGCTTGTTTTTTTGCTCGCCGGGTTTCTTGCCGTCACGCCGGCGCAGGCGGCGGGGGAGGTTCTCGTTCTTTTTTACGATCGTGATGGCGGTGTGCTGACGCCAACGGAGATGAGGGCGACATCGAACAATGGCGAGGCCGGCTATGACAACGATTACCTGCTCGATCCCACCACCCTGCAGGCAATCCAGCGTGGACCTTTGGTGGAAGACCCTGGGCAGGGTTTCACTTTCGGCGTTCAGGATTCTCCCGTCGCGCTGGCTCTGAACTGGCCCACCTTGCCGCTTGGTTATGGTTTGGTCATCGTGGACAACAATGGCGCCGGCTACAGCGGGGGTGAAACGATCAATTTCAGCTATCAGGCGGCCTATGATATTCGCCGGCGTTTGGCCTCCGCCTTGGCTGCGCGGCCTGACTATGTGCCATCTGCAAAATTCAATGATGCCTATACACAAGCGCAGGCCATTCTCGACGCCATTCCAATCAGGGCGACAGAGCCCGTGAAAGGCCGTGCAGGGCAACTCGCTTTGGATCTCTTCGCCGTGGCCTACGATACATTGCTCGCGGAACACGGTCCTCAACGGGCGATCGCCCAGGCGTCGGCGGGCCTGCCATGGCTCGGGGCCAATATCGAATCCACATCGAATTATCCTGAGGTTCTGGATCTGGCGGCCAGCCTCACACAGCCCTACGGATGGGTCCGGTTGGTTTTCCCGGCCTCTGCGCGTCCTGCGGATTGGGCGCCGCTGGTTGCCTATGCCAAAAGCAAAGGCCTGAAAATTCTGGGCCAACCGGTGCGCGCGGAGGACGAGCCGTTGCTGACCCGGGAGCAATACCGGCAGCGTTTCCGGGATTTCGTCGCCGCGTTTCCGCAGATCGACGCATGGGAGGCAGGCGACCAAGCCAACGGGGCATGGCACAGCACAGGCATGGCTGAAAAGTTGACGGATGCGGTGGCCGAGATCGAAGCGCTCGCTCCCGAGCGTTTGGTGGTGCTCAACCTCCTGCACCAAATCAATACCGAGGCGCCGGAGTTCTCGATGTTCACCTGGATCGCGTCCAACCTTTCGCCAACGCTGCGTGCCAAGTTCGATCTGGTGCTTGTGTCTCTTTATCCGGGCCAATCCCCTGCCGGCATGTTTTACGACCAACTCATGGAAACGACCCGCGCCGCGTTTCCCGGGAAAAAGATCGGGCTTGGAGAAGTCGGCTACGGCGAACCGGGCGAACAACTGTGGTGGTGCTACGACGAGGCTGACCCAGCCGTTGCGGCACGCCGCGCGGTGGTGGCGCAGTATTACCCTGCCATGTTCGATTTCACGGGAAGCATAGGCGGCGGATTCTGGTGGAATTTCGCCGGGGAATTCTCTGCTGACCCCGCCCTGCAAGCGACGCTGTCCGGTCTGCGAGACCGGCTGGCGGCGGGCATCGGGCAGTCGAGTCCCGCGCGCAACGGGTCTTGGTATGCCCTCGCCACAATTCGAAACCGCGCAACTTGGAAAGACCTCTATCAGCAGGTGCCCGTGCGGCCCTACACCAACTACACCGCAGGCACCTGGGCCAAGGGAACGGGTGTCGTGGCTCTGCAAATTTGGGGCGACCCTGCGTGGACCAAGTTGTTGGCCACCGTGCGTTGCGACGGCGGCACCAATTGGAAAAAGTTTACGACCACAGTCTTCAACTCCGGCAACCGCACG
>CAYWTX010000360.1:0-22539 GCA_964461295.1 uncultured Planctomycetaceae bacterium
CTTTGTCTTCTACATCGCACTCCTCCTTGCCCAGGCTTCGCCTGGCGCACCTTTCGCCCTTTCAGGGCTTGATCTTGGGGGCCATGGGTACCCAGGGCGTTGCCCTGGGCTGTATTCCGTCAGCCTTTCAGGCTGAAGAACCGTGCTCCACCTGTCTGGGAACCGCAATGATGACGCTACGGTCTCGTTTTCCGTCCTGTTTTCCTTAACTGAACCGTATTGAGTCTAACCCCAACCGCCGCCGTTGTTCCGGGCTTTCCTCCCTGCCGGCTTCCCGATGGCCTCCGGGACGCCGGCGGAGTCATCCGCGCCAGCGATACGACGCGCTCACAAGGGGGTTCCATGTGGAGAAGGGCCCGTGGACTGCCGCGCCATCGCCCGGGCCGCCCCGGACGGACGTGACCGGCCTCGACCAGCCCTGCACAACAAGGAGCGACCCCCCATGTTCTGGCACGCACCAGCGACGCTTCTGATGGCCGCGGCATCGTTCGCGGCGGCTGCGCCCGCCCCGGCGCAGTGGACGGCGACCCTCGAGATGCCGCAAGCGAACCCCAAGCGGTCGGGCCAGGCCTTCGTCTGGGTTCCCGACGGCTGCAAGGTCGTGCGCGGAGTCTTCATCGCGCAGCAGACGATGTTCGAGGCCGGGATCACGCGGAACGCCGAGGTGCGAGCGGCCTGCGCCGACAAGGGCATTGCGGTCATCCACGCCCCCTGCGGCATCGGCTCCACGTTCCTCACCGGCGACGGCGCCGCCAACCTGGCGGCGATCCTCGCGAGCGCCGCCAAGGCCACGGTGCGCCCGGAGCTTGCGCTGGCCCCGCTGATCACGGCGGGGCACTCCGCCGGGGGAATCTACTGCCGCAACGTCGCGTACTGGAAGCCCCACCGTGTGGCGGGCGTCATTCACGTCATGAGCGGCAACCTCCAGGCGCACATCGAAGACTACAACCGGACCCTCGCGGGCGTTCCCGTGCTGTTCATCAACGGCGAGTGGGAGCAGTACGGCCCGGACGGCGGGGACCTGCCCCGCAACCTTCGCGCGAACATGGGCCTGCGCATGAGCGGCACCCAGCAGCAGGGCCAGACCCAGTGGATCTGCATGCGCCAGCAGATCCTGGCCCGGCGGGCGCGGAACGCCGACAACCTCATGGGCCTGGTCGTCAGCCGCGACAAGAGCCACACCCAGTGGGAAGACGCCATGAACGGCATGGTGGCGGAGTTCATCCGCGGCGCGGCTGACCTGCGGATTCCCAGGGACGCCCCCGATGGCAAGGCCGAAGTCCGTTGCCTGCCGGTAAAGGCCGAGCAGGGCTGGCTGCTCGACGCCGACATCAAGAAGCCCCAGTGCCAGCCCGCGCCGTATGCCCAGTACAAGGGCGAGAAACGCTACGCGCTGTGGTTGCCTGACAAGGCGATGGCCATGAGGGTGTGGGAGTACAACCAGAAGGGCTGGCCCGACGCCGACCCGACGGCGGACTGGCCGCTGGAGAAGCGATACACGCCCGCGACGTGCCTCCAGGACATCGTGGACTGCCCGCCGCCGCCCAAACTGACCTGGGCGGGCGGCGACGGGGCGTGGAATGAGACGGCCCTCGCCTGGCGCGACGAGGCCGGCAAGGCCGTGGCGTGGAATCCGCGGGCACAGGCGGTGTTCGCCGGCCCCGGCGGCATCGTGCGAGCGGATGGGAAAGTGTCGTGCAGCGGGTTGACGGTCGGCAAGGGCTACACGCTGGCGGTCGGGGCCAACGCGGTGGAGAGCCGGCTGTTCGTCGTCCTGGAGCCCGGCTGCACGCTGGAGGTGACGCTCGATCCGGCGGAGTCGAACGACCGATGGGGCGCGCGCATCTCCGCCGCCGGGTATGCGAAGATCGGCGGCACGCTGGTCGTCAAGGGCACGGGCCTGAAGGCCGGCTCGTACAAGATCGTTCGGGCCAGCGGGAGGAATGAAGGCGAGTTCGAGAAGGTGGCTCCGCCGGAGGGATGGGGGGCCAAGACGGGCGGCGGCAGCGTCACCCTCACGCCGGCCGTCAGGTGAAACCGTGGTCAACTCCTTCGTGCCGGCTCAAGGCGTGGCATCGGGAAGACCGATGCGCGCCACCGGCAGGAACCGGCCCTGGGTGGCGGCCAGGAACTCCCGGATGCGCTGCTGCGCGCCAGGTTCCTGCTGCAACTGGTGGAAAGCCTTCCATTCCTGCAAGGCGAGCAGTTCGCGATCGCCGTGCCAGGTGGTTCGGTACAGCGCCTCCAGCAGCACGCGGGCGGCCCGCGGGTCGCTCGGGTCCTCGTCCACGAGATCGCGCGCCAGGCTCAGGGCTTGTTCGCGGCTGGCCGACTCCTCCAGCAGCAGCCACGTGCGCAGCAGTCGCGCCTCCCAGTGCTTGGGGACTTCGCGCATCAGCGCGCCAAGCTCTTCCAGTGCCCGTGCCTTCTGGCCGGCGCCGATGGCGACCAATGCGCGGTAGTACCTGGCAGCCGGACAGGCACGCTTTGCCTTGACGGCGCTGTCCAGGCAGCGCACGGCGTCCTCACGTTGGCCGGCTTCAAGGTGGCACATCCCCAACAGGTGCCAGCCTTCGCCGTCGTTGGCGTCCTTGTCGGTGGCCGCCCGCAAGGTGGCCTGCGCCTGCTTGAGGTAGCCCAGTCGGTACTCGATACGCCCCTGGTCGGTGGTGCCGTCGGCATACTTGAGGATCGGCCGCCCGCCGATGCCGCCGGCACCGTAGCCCTTGCCGTTGGCGGCCATTTCGCGGGAGTAAGGGCCGGACACCGACTGGCGCACGGGCTCGTTCTCGCCGGCGTTGTCCTTGATCGGGACCGGCCAGGCCCCGTCGTAGGCGTTCTGGCCGTCGCAGAGGACCGTCAAGCGGCCCTCCTTGCCGGCGAGATCGAACTGCACGGGTTGATCCGGCGCGCCCGCCAGCGCCGCGCCGACGGCGGCGCCGTTCCATCGCACCTGCACGCCGGCAGGCGCAAAGGGCACGACGCTCAACCGCAGGCCGCCTTCGCGCGGCTCGGCCGCGACGGCGCAGCGCCGATTGGCGAACTGCACTTTGCCGATGCCGTGAGCGATGGCCCAGGCGTTGGTGAACGAATCCGCCTCGCCGGGGCCGTTCCATCGCTCCACGCCCTCGAAGAGGTTGTCGAAGCCGCCCCACACCTCCACGCCGTCGGCCACGTTGGCGCGGAAGTTCGCCGGCGACGGGTCGTACGCCTTGTAGTCGTCGTACCAGAACTTGGTGCCCGGCCCGTCGGCGTCGTGGAACCGCAGGCGATTGACCTTGACCTGCGGGTAGAAGATGCCGCTGAAGCCCATGGCCATGTTCCACGAGAAGAGGCTGTACGCTTTGCCCTTGGCCCAGCCGGCCAGGTCGAAGTCGGCGATCGTCCCGAAGTCCGCCGCGCGGTGCGTGCTCTTGTAGAAACTGGGGAAGATGAACTCCGCGTCGGTGGGCTGTTGGGGCACGGGTCCGCCATCCAGCACGGCCCCCGCGTGCGTGTGGTAGCGTGGCAGGTAAGCGGTGTTCCACAACCGCCGCCCTTGGCGGTACGGCGTGGGGTTCACGAGGCGGTAGGTGACCGACAGGACGGCGCTGTTGGGGCTTAGCGTCACCATCTGCGTCACCAATTGACTGGAATGCCCGTGCCACGGTATCGCCGGGGCTCCGGTGGTCTTATCGGTCTGGGCGAAGCCCCCGGCGCCACGCCGCGCCCAGGACGGGTAGTTGTTGGCATTCCACCGGCTGAACTCCATCCACATCGCCACGGTCACGCGCCCGTCGGCGTGGCGGTGTACACGCCATGAGGCCGGCTGCTCCAACAGCACGCAGCCGTGCTCGGCGAACGGGAAGGAGAGTTTGATCCCCGACTCCCACCAGGGCCACCACTGCTTGTATCGCCGTTCCCGCATGAAGAACTCGTCGCCGGTGGGCTTGAACTGGGCCGACTCGATGGCGCCACCCACATCCGGGACCACCCGGACCCGGATGTAGGGGTTCTCCAGAACCACCGACGTGAAGGACAGTTCGCCCATGCGGCAGGCCACGCTGGGCAGCGAGGGGGCCTTCTTCGGCGGCTTCTTCGCGTCGTTCGCGTCCGGCGGCCGGTTGCTCTCCAGGCGGGCGCCCGGCGCCTGCGGCAGATAGGGAGGCAGCGGCTCAGGCACGCGTTGCAGGCGGTCGTAGGGGAGCGTCAGGGGTTCCACCCGGACCACGACGCCCGGAGCGTCGGCGGTCCACGCCGGCTTGGGCGTCTCGGCTGGCTGCGTCTCCGCGGCTGCGCCCCGCGACGGCGAACCAACGCTCACGACGGCGATCAGCCCGGCGATTCCCGCATGAAGCACCCTCTTGTTCGGCATGTTGCTCTCCATAGGTCGCTATCTCGAAGGTCAAGGCGGCGTTATTCTAAGGTCGGTGAACCCTCCCGGTCTTGCGCGGGTTCCTGCCCATTTATGCAGAACATCTTGCATTTTGCGCAGCCTGGGAGAGAATGCCTGCATGGCGCGACGCACGCGAAGGGCCCCCGAGCGAGAACGACGGATCGCCGTGGTGCTGGAACTCATGCCCGGCCACTGCCGGCGCATCCTGCAAGGGATTCGCCGGTACGCCCATCTGCACGGCCGACAATGGCGTCTCCAGACGCTTGACGCCATCGGGCTGGAGCCCATCGAGGAGGGGCGCCGGTGGCTGGGCGACGGGATCATCGCGGGAATCCCGACCGTCGAGGCCATCGAGGTCTACAGGGCCAAGAACCTGCCCTTCGTCAACATCAGTTCGGCGATTCCCGCCGAGAAGGCGCCCAGCGTCGTATTCGACAACCGGGCGATCGGCCGACTGGCGGCCGAACACCTGCTGAACCTGGCCCTGCGCGACTTCGCCTTCTGCGGGGACGTTCAGCAGGCATACGCGAGGGACCGACTGGCGGGCTTCGAGGCAACCCTTCGCCAGGCCGGACACCCCTGCCCGGTCTTTGGGCGGGCTCCCTTGCGGCTGAAGCGCCTGAGCCCTTGGCGGCAAGCCCAGCAGGAGACGCGGGAGTTTCTGTCCGCACTGCCCAGGCCGTGCGGCGTCTTCGCCTGTGACGACAACCGCGCGCTGATGGTCGCCCAGGCCTGCGACGAACTGCGACTGCGAATCCCCGAGGACCTGGCCCTTCTGGGCGCCAATGACGACGACCTGGCCTGCAACATCATCTACCCGCCCCTGTCCAGCATCGACATCTCGCCCGAACGTCTGGGCGAGTGCGCCGCCGCCATGCTCGACGACCTGATGCGAGGCCGGCCCGCGCCCCGTCGCCCGGTCCGCATCGCCCCCAGGGGCGTCGTGGCGCGGCAATCGACCGATCTGCTCGCCGTTGGCGACCCGCGGATCGCCGACGCCGTGCGATTCATCCGGACGGCGGCCCTGACTCGACCGCTTCGGGTGGCGGAGGTCTGCAAGCACCTTCGCATGCCCCGGCGCACTGCCATCGCGCGATTCCGTCAGGCGTTGGGCCGCTCGCCCAAGGCGGAGATTACCCGCGTGCGCCTGGCGCGTGTCGAGGAACTCCTGACGACGACCGACTGGTCCATCAAGCGGATCGCCTACGCATTGGGCTTCGCGAACCCCGAAGCCCTTGCCAGGGCCTTCCACACCCGGTACGGCATCGCTCCCAGCGCCTGCCGCCGGAAGCTCCGGCGGGATTGACTGAGAGCCTGTGAAGCAATTGGCGAAGCGACCTCGTCCCTCTTCGCCCCGAAGGGGCGATCAGGATTCAGTCTGAGATGTAAGTACCTGTTATACAATGTATTAAGCGAGAAGCCCTGAAACGGCGGCAGAAAGCCTCCAGCGTGGGCCAAGCCGCGAGTTCCGATTCCTGCACAAGCTCTGACGGGTTCCGCGCGCCGGCGAGACGGAAAAGGCGCCTTCACGAGGCGGCGAGCCCCGGCGTGGCCCCATGCATAGAAAAACCGCACGAACCCGACACATGCTGAAAATCATATTTCGTACCACCTTTGTCTAAAGCTGCAAAGTTTGGGGACGCTCCTGTCCGATATAGCCCGATACAGAACGTCAGCCTCCGAAGGATGTTCGTCGGCAGGGATCCGGAGGATGTCATATCGCCTCAAGAACCGTAGGGATGCAGGGCGAGTTGGCCGGAAGGAAGCACGGCTATGACTCAACGGGGTTTCCGAGGGGCAGGTAGGCGGCATCGGGCGGCAACGGCATTTCCGGCTTGGGCCGCGGGGCTGGGGGTGTTTCTGCTGGCGGGCCTGGCGGCGGCTGGACCGCCGAGCGCCGCGGACGCCAACGCTGCCGGCGCCAAAGCGCCTTCAACCGCCCCGGCATCGCGTCCCGCGGCGGCGGACCCGGTCGGCGGCGAACTGCTGCTGTTCGCCGACGTGCCGATGGTCGTGTCCGCCGGGCGCTCGGCCCAGCCGATGAACTGGTTGTCGGTGCCGGTGAGCGTGATCACCGCCGAGGACATCCATTATGGCGGTCTGACGAACCTGCCGGAGATCCTCCAGTTCAGCCCGGGCATCGACATGGTGCAGCACTCCCGCAACCTGTACTCGGTCGGAGTGCGGGGGATGCATTACGCGCATTCGGAGCGGCTGTTGAGCATGGTGGACGGGCGGGTGGCCGACAGCCCGCTGTATGGCGGGCCGCAGCTCCTGGAGTTGCCGCTGATGATGGAGGACATCAAGCGAGTGGAGATCGTGCGAGGTCCGGGCGGCTCGGCGTGGGGGGCCAACGCCTACACCGGGGCGGTGAACATCATCACCAAGGAGCCGGAGGAGACGCAGGGCTGGCTGGCCAGCACCACGTGGAGCCAGTGGGGCGACAGCTACAACCATGTCCGCTGGGGCAGCAAGGAGGGCAACTGGGCCTGGCGGACGTCGGTCGGGTACAAGAGCGAAGTGACCTCGGACCAGGCCATGGGCGGCGACGCCTCGTTCACCACGACGCAGCCGATGCTGGCCGGGCCGATGGGCCTGGCGGACTATCGGACGCACGACTACACGCGCCAGCCGATGCTGGACGCGGTGGCGGCCTGGACGCCCGACAACGCCACGCGCCTGAAGTTGGGCGCGGCGTACAGCCACCTGGAGACGGGCGACTACGAGCAGGTCGGCTACTGGCCCCGGGACAACTGGAGAAGCGATTACCTGAGGTTGTTCGCCCGGCTTGAGAAGAACCCAAGCCCCGACACGTCGTACCACTTCCAGTGGTATGGCAACTACTGGGACGCCGGGTACGGCAAGGGCCGGCTGAGGTACTACGAAAACGATTGGGAGACGCAGTACAACTTCAAGGCCTGCGAGAATCACTCGATGTCGGTTGGGGGCAACTTCCGGTGGCTGCACGCCCAGATGGGATGGGACGACAACCCGCAGACGCCGCAGTTCCCCGGACAGCCGTACGACGAGTACACGATGGGCGCGTTCGTGATTGACCGGTGGGACCTGACCAAGCGATGGACGCTGGAAGGGCAGTTCCGGCTGGACTGGTACAGCGAGAGCCAGGTGGACTGGTCGGGGCGGGTTTCGAGCCTGTACTCGCTGGACGACGCCAAGCGGCACGTGGTGCGGGTGAGCGCCGCCAAGGCATACCGCACGCCGCTGGTGACCTCGCGGGAGCTGGAGATGAAGCGGCTGTTCCTGGGCAGCTACCCCGGGATGGGCGACATCTACGCGGTCGATTACGGGGCTGCCGTGGAGAAGCTGCGGAACGAGGAGACGTTCACGATCGAGGCGGGGTACGAAGGTCGCATGACGAACTGGCTGACGTTCAAGGCGGACGCGTTCGTGCAGAAATTCGACGACATCTTCATATCGACGGTGGGAACTCGCTCGCCGATACCGACGTCGTACTACTACTTCCACAACTCCAACAGCGCGATGACGTACGGGGGCGAGACGGAACTGGAGTTTCACGACAAACGCGGCAAGTTGTCGCTGTGGTACGCCTACTGCGGGTTTGCGGAAGGCGACGGCCCGGACGTTCGGTCGCTCCACCCGGCGGAGCACAAGGGGGGCGTGACGGGCAGGCTGTTCCTGCCGGACAACTGGACGCTCAATGCCGCGTACAAGGTGCAGACGATCACGCCGTGCAACACCCCCCCCCGCCCGATGGTCAGCCGCCTGGACTTGACGGTTTCAAAGGCGTTCATGAACAAGCAGGCGGAGGTCATGTTCGGCGTCACCGACGTGCTGGACACGACGAATTCCCCCGCGCCGGGGTTGGAGCAGTTTTCCGGACAGGAACTGCCGGGAAGGACGTTCTTCGAGAGGTTGCAGTACAGGTTCTAGGGGGGGCCGTCACGCGACGACGGAGCGGATTCACGGTATGGTTCACGTCGGGGGGGCACAATGCTCCGAACTTCGTCTGTTCGACCATCGCGGTTCTGGAGAGTTGTGCCGCCAGGACCCCGGGCTTCCTGAACCATGCCGGAATCTCAGGGGCAGCTAACGGCTTGGATTGCGATAGCCGATTGGGATATGGGTGTCCAGAGAGGGTCGGTCGGCGCGGTCTCGAAGAGCGACTGGACCCGTCAACAGCAATGGAGGGATGTTCAAGTGGCCGCGTTCTTCGCGAGGTCGGCGTACAGGTTCTAGACAAGGCGTGATGGTGCCGAGGCCCAATCAAGCATGGCGCCGGTGCGTGGTGACGCTGATCGTGGCGGCCGTGCAGGCCTGGTCGGCGCGAGTCGGGTTCTGCGAACCCTCCGCCGCCGGCGCGACCAGGGATTCCGCGCCCGCGGGGGCGGCGACGAGCCGCCCGGCCGGCGGGTCGGGCTTGCTCGTCCTGAGCAGTTCGGCCGCGCCGTACATCGAGGCGGCGAAGGCGGCCACGGCGAGATTGGAGGCCCTGGGCTGGTCGTGCCGGCAGGCACAGATGGACACGCTGCCCGCGCAGGGCGAGCCCCTGGTCGTCAAGGCCGACGCGGTCATCGCGGTCGGCACGCCGGCTGCGACGTTTCTGCAACGAAGGCTGGCGGCGAGCGACCGGCTGGTCTACTGCATGGTCGCCGACCCGAATTCGGCGGGCCTGTCGGGCCTGTCGGGGACCACGACGGACGTGCCCGTGGCCCAGCAGTTCGCCCAGATCGCCGAGGCGCTGCCGGAGGTTCGGAGCATCGGCATGCTGTACCGCGGCAAGGTTGCGGCGAGCCATCGCCTGATGGCGGAGGCCAAGGCGGCGCTGCCTTCGAGATGGCGTGTCGAGGCGGTCGACGTCGACAAGTTCGCCTCGGTGGCCGCGGCGGTGGAGGAGTTGATCGGCCGGCGGCCCGGGGCGATCTGGACCGCCGCCGACGGGTCGGTATATGACGTGCCGGCGATTCGCTCGCTGCTGCTGGGTGCGATGAGGCAGCGGATCGCGGTATTCGGTTTCTCGACGGGTGTGGTTCGGGCCGGGGCGCTGCTGGGGATCGGCATCAACCCGGCGGCGCAGGGCAAGCAGGCGGCGGATGTGGCTGTCGAGTTGATGCGTCGGGCGGCAACGCCGACGACGACCCCCCCTGTGCCGAAGACCGTGATTCGTCCGGTGCCGGAGTTCGAGATCGCCGTCAACCTGATCGTCGCGGAGAAGCTGAACTTGGAGCTTCCCACTTCGCTCCGCCGGAAGGCGTCGCAGGTGTTCGGCGAGGCAAAGGAGCAGACGCCATGAGGCAATGGACAAAAGCCAGTCTGAGGGTGAAGGCGACGGTGCTGGTCACGGTGGCGATGTCGGCCGCGATCGGCATCTCGGTCACGACTTCCATCGTGCGAACCAACCGGCTGATCGAGCAGGGACACAGGGAGCAGGTGAACGCGATGGCGTTCAGCCTCGGGGAGGCGTGCGAACTGCCGTTGGCGGTGAAGGACCGGGAGGAACTGGGGCGGCTGGCGCGAGCGTTCAGCCTGCACGGCGACGTGCTGTTCGTGGCGATACACGACGAACTGGGGTCGCTGCTGGCGCATGCGGCCCGGGACGACGGGGCGTGGCAGGAGTACCGCGCCGCCGGCCTGGAGGGCAAGAGGGCCGTGGTGAGCGTTCACCAGGTGACGTTGTCGGGATCGGGTGACGGGATGTCGGTCGTCGACAGCGGCAACGAGGCCGCGGCGCCGAAGGAGCGCCCGGCGCGGCGGAAACTCGGCAGCGTGACGATCGGGCAGACGACCAGCGGGATTCAGGCCATGCAGACCGCCCAGATGCAGACGGCGCTGCTGGCCGCGTCGATCGCGGTGGGGGTGTCTTCGGCGTTCGTGGTCCTGGTGGTGACAGGGTGGACGCGGCGGCTGAACCGCCTCGTGTCGGCCAGTGAGCGGATCGCACGCGGCGAGCTTTCGTCGAAGATCGAAGACAGCCGCCAGGACGAGATCGGGAGGCTCTCGCACACGTTCGAGCAGATGCGCCAGGCGGTTGAGCAGCGCGACATGGAACTGCGGGGATTCAACGACACGCTGCAGGAGCAGGTTCGAGTGCGGACGGCCGATCTGGAGGCCGCCAGGGACGTCGCCGAGGCCGCCAGCCGCGCCAAGAGCCATTTCCTGGCCAACATGAGCCATGAAATCCGGACGCCCATGAACGGCATCATGGGGATGACGGAACTGGCCCTGCAGACGCCGGTGAACGACGAGCAGCGCGAGTACCTGACGATGGTGAAGGACTCGGCCGACTCGCTGCTGTCGATCATCAACGACATCCTGGACTTCTCGAAGATCGAGGCGGGCAAGGTGGAGCTTGAGGAGGTCTCCTTCAGCTTGCGCGACACGATGGGGCAGATGTTCAGCGCGCTGGGGGTGCGGGCCGACCACGCCGGGCTGGAACTGGTGTGCGACGTCGATGCCTCGGTGCCGGACAACCTGACGGGCGACCCGATACGGTTGCGGCAGATACTGACGAACCTTGTCGCCAACGCGATCAAGTTCACCCAACAAGGCGAAGTGGCGGTCCATGTGTCGCCGAAGCCGGAGGATGGGCCGACGGACAAGCCGGGGGCGATGTGCCTGCTGTTCTCGGTGCGCGACACGGGGATCGGCGTTCCGCTGGAGAAGCAGCAGGTGATCTTCCGCGCGTTCGAGCAGGCGGACAACTCCTCCACCCGCAAGTACGGCGGGACCGGGCTGGGGCTGGCGATCTGCTCGCGCATCGTGGACCTCATGGGCGGAAAGATCTGGGTGGACAGCACCCCGGGCGTCGGCAGCACGTTCCACTTCACGGCCCTGTTCGGGCTTGCCGCGAGCGTCCCAAGCCGCCCCGAATACGCTCCGCTGAACCTGGAAGGCATGCACGTGCTGATCGTGGACGACAACGCGACGAACCGGCTGATGCTGGAACGGGTCCTGATCAACTGGCGGATGGTGCCGGAGTCGGTGACTAACGGGGCCGATGCCCTGGCGCTCATCCAGGCCAGGCAAGGCACGGACTCGCCCCTCCGGCTGGTGCTGCTGGACGTCTGCATGCCGGAGATGGACGGCTTCGAGGTCGCCCGCCGGATCAGCAGCGACCGCCGGCTGGCGGGGGTGACGGTGATGATGCTCTCCTCGGCGGCCAGGCAGGAGGACGCCAGGCGGAGCCGCGAGTACGGCGTCGCCGCGTGCATGACCAAGCCCATCAAGCAATCGGACCTGCTCGATTCGATCCTGACGGTCCTGGGCAGCCGGCCGCAGCGGCTGACCACCTCCTCCGGGATCAGCAAGTACGTCCACCGCTCGAAGAATCTGCGAGTGCTGCTGGCCGAGGACAACGCCGTCAACCGCCGCCTGGCCACCGTCCTTCTGACCCGGGCCGGGCACACGGTGATCTCGGCGGAAAACGGTCTGGAGGCCGTGAAGGCGTTCCAGGCCGAGCGCCTGGACCTGATCCTCATGGACGTGCAGATGCCCGAGATGGACGGGTTCGAGGCCGTCGCGGAGATCCGGCGCCACGAGCGGGCGGCCGGCGAGGGCAGGCACATACCCATCATCGCCCTGACCGCCCACGCCATCAAGGGCGACGCGGAGAAGTGCATCGCCGCCGGGATGAACGCCTACGTCTCCAAACCTGTACAAGCGGAGGCCCTTATGAGAGCGATCGACGAAGTCATGCACTGCGCCGAGGCGGTTGGCGACGCGCCCGCCCCTGCCACGCGAGCGAAGGACGACGTCGAGCCGCGGTTCGACATGGCCGCGGCCATCGACCGCTGCGGCGGCGACACGGCGCTGTTCGCCGAACTGGCCGAGATGTTCTGCCAGGACCGACCCGCCCAGGTCGGCAACCTCCAGGCGGCCCTGGCCGCGGCGGACTGGAACGGCGTCGCCAAGATCGCCCATTCCATCAAGGGATGCGTCGGGAACTTCAACGCCAGGCCTGCCCTCGCCGCGGCCATCAACCTCGAATCCGCCGTCCGCGAGGGCAACTACGAGCGGGCCGCCCACCACGGGCAGGAACTCCAGGTCGAAATCCTCCTGCTCACGGAAGCCCTGCGGCCCCACCTGCCCGCCGCCGCCGCACCCGCGGCGCCGGGCGGTTCGCGGTGAAGGGGCCTGCCCCCGGACGCCGGGGGTCCGGGTGCAACCGGATGCGGGCAGGGGGCTTGTACCGGCCCGCGCGCGAGGGTAGAGTGGCTTGCGGCGCGGTCGCAAGAGGATCGCGGCGGATCTCCATGCAACGGGGCCGGCGATGGCGAAAACGGACATCTTTGCCGCAACAGTCGAGCATTTCCTCGGGCCCATCCTGCCGTTCATGCGCGACCCGTCGATCTCCGAGATCATGGTCAACAGGGCCGACGAGATTTACGTCGAGAAGGCCGGGCGGCTGACCCGCACCGACGCGAAGTTCGCCGACGACGAGGCGTTCATGGCCGCGGTGAACAACGTGCTTCAGTACACCGGCAAGCGCGTCACGCCCGAGCACCCGCTGATCGACTCGCGCCTGCCCGACGGCAGCCGCGTGCACGTGATCCTCAGCCCGCTGTGCCGCACCGGCACGTGCATGACCATCCGCAAGTTCGCCAAGGTGATGTTCGACGCCGACCACCTGGTCACGCTGAACACCTGGACGCCCATGGCGAAGGAGTACCTCACCGTCTGCGTGCTGGCGGAGAAGAACCTGCTGGTGGCCGGCGGGACCAGCAGCGGAAAGACCTGCCTGCTAAATGTCCTGAGCGGATTCATCCCCAACCACCAGCGGATCGTGGTGATCGAGGACTCGGCCGAACTGGAGCTCCAACAGGAGCACGTGCTGTCGCTGGAGAGTCGCCCGGCCGACCGGTGGGGCAAGGGCGAGGTGGGCATTCGCGAGTTGTTCCGCTCGTCGCTGCGTCTGCGGCCGGACCGGATCATCATCGGCGAGTGCCGCGGCGGGGAGGCGCTGGACATGATCCAGGCGATGACCAGCGGGCACGCCGGGAGCATGTCGACGCTGCATGCGAACATGGCGATCGACGCGCTGAATCGCCTGGAAACGCTGGCGATGATGAGCAAGATCGAGCTTCCGCTGCACGCCCTGCGCAGCCAGATCGCCTCGGCGGTGGACCTGGTGGTGCAGATGACGCGATTCAGCGACGGGCGGCGCGGGATCACCGAGATCGCCGAGGTGCTGCCGCTGGACGACAACGGGCGGTACCGGTTGCAGGGGATGTTCGTGTACCGGCTGACGGAGGGCGAGGCCGGGAAGATGGGCAAAGGCGAGTTGCAGTGGACGGGGGCGAAGTCGACGTTCGGCGACGAGCCGCGAGTCCGGGTGACTCGCGACATATGGGACCTAACGAAAACTGTCTTTCAGGCCGATAGTTAGGTAGAATGACATGGGTTGGCGTTGCCGGCTTCGCCATCCGGAGGGCTTGGCGTCCGGCGTCACATGGAGTAGAGCCGCCGCGAAAGCGGTCCGTGGGTGAAGGCGCCCGGCCCGACACGGGCCGGGCGCGAGGGACTGGGTGCGTCCGATGATTTGTCTGCATGTCGACGAGCTTGGCCAGACGACGGTGGAATGGGCGCTGTTGATCGCGGCCGTCGGGTTGCCGTTGATCTACGTTTTCTGGGCTTTGCTGGACATCCTTGCGGAGAACTACCGCATGGTGACTTTTCTTGAACTGTTGCCGATGCCGTGACGAGTCAGGCGGCGAGGCGTACGCAACAGGCTGACTCCAGAGGAACGGCGATGCGTCGGATTGGCAGGATGTTGAGGGCGCTGCACAACGATGAGCAGGGCGCCGACATGGTGGAGTATGTGCTCATCATCGCGGCGATCGCGCTGCCGCTGCTGGCGGTGGTGATCTGGTTCTGGCAGGACATCCGGGACTGGATCGGAACGGTGTATTCCAGCATTCGTGGCGGCGGCGGCGGGACCGCGCCCCCGACCTACACCGGCGGCTAACGGCGCCGGCGAGGCGGAGCGTGCCTGTGCTTGCGGCAGCAGCGTGGTGGCACTACTGGCCTTACGTGGCCGTGGCGGCGGTCTTGATCGCCGCCGCGTGGACTGACGTGCGCCAGGGGAAGATCCCCAACGCCGTGACCTACGCCGGCGTGCTGATGGGCCTGGCCGGACACACGGTCACGGGCGGCCTGGGTGGCGATGGGCCGCTGCGGATCGGCCTGGGCGGCGCGGCGGTGGGCCTGGCGGCGGGCTTCCTGCCGCTGCTGGTTGCCTGGCAGGCTGGCGGCGTGGGCGGGGGCGACGCGAAGTTGATGGCTGCCGTGGGCGCCCTGACGGGCTGGCAGTTCACGTTGGCGGCGATGGCATATGGGTTGGCCATCGCGGCGCTGATGGCGCTGGCGGTGATCGTGGCCAGGCGGGTGGCGATGCGGACGTTGGCGCGGATCGGACGGTCGGTGTTCCTGTTTTTCATGAAGGCCGGCAAGCACGATCCAGCCACGCCGGAAAGCCCGAAGATCCCGCTGGGTCTGGCGCTGTGCATCGGGTCGGGCCTGGCCCTGCTCGAGGCGATTGTCCGCGGGCCCGTGGCCCGCAAGCTGATGATGTTCTGGTAGCCGTATGAACGCTCGCGACGGACGAGAATCCGGCGGCGTGCGAGCGTGGCCGGCCTGCTCGGCGGCCGCGGGGCTTGCTGTTGCCTTGGCGCTGCTGATGGGCAAGGCGGTCATCGCCGTGGCCGGGCCGAAGTGGCTGTACGCCGCGGTCACCAGCAGTTCGTTTCTGCTGTGCGACGCGGTGCTGGTGGTTTGCGCGGCGCTGCTGGGGGCTGTCGCGGCGCTGCTGTGGAGGGCGGGGCGGGCACGCCGCGGGCAACCGCGAGGGGAGCATGGGGAGGCGATCATCGAGTTTGCGCTGGCCATGCCGTTCATCGCGATGCTGTCGCTGCTGATGGCGCAGACGAGTTTCGTGATGGTGGGCAACGGGTGCGTGCATTACTCGGCGTACTGCGCGGCGCGGGCGGCGTGCGTGCTGACGCCGCTGCCGACGGCCGGCGAGGACCGCAACGTCGTGGCGCTGCCGGATGGGGCGAAGATGCAGCGGGTGCGGCTGGCGGCGGCGTGGGCGCTGATGCCCGTTGCCTGCGGGGCCTACCAGAGCCCGCGGGTGGACGCCGCCACGGCCATGGAACTGGTGGGCGGGCTGCAAAGCTTCTTCGCGGTCTTTCCGCAGCGGGTCGCGCCGGAGGAGTCGTACCGGCCGGAAGACCGGGGCAAGAAGCCCCAGTGGGTGGAGAAGGCGTTTGACCCCGGGGCCAGGACGGCGGCGCCGGCGTGGGTGGACGACCGGCTGGTGAAGAAGTTCTGCTACGCGATGGATCCGCTGAACACGGCGGTGGAGATGGCGCCGCCGGAAGACGGGAACAGCTACAGCCAGCACGAGGATCTGCGGGTGACGGTGCGGCACAAGCTGTACTTGTCGATCCCGTACGCGGCGCGGATTTTCTCGGCGTTCCCGGGCGGTACGGCGCTGGACGTCGGCAACGGCGAGTACGCCACGGAGATCACGGCGACCTGCACGATGCCCAACGAAGGCGCGCGGGACTACGTGGATGTGGAGAAGTTTCCGCCGTGAACCGGGTGTAGGGTGCTGTCAGAGTGGTGAACGGCAACAGGTGGAAGGCGACCGGGCCGACACGGCCCGGCTCTGTTGGGTCTTTCGAGGTCAGAACGTCTTGCCGTAGGGAAAGTTGTGATGACGATGGAACAGACAGTGAAGGCCGGGGCAGCGGGGCTGGCTGGCGGCACGCGCGTCGGCAAGTACGAGATCGTGGATCAGTTGGGCCACGGCGGTCAGGCCATCGTGTACAAGGCTCGCGACCGCATGTTGGACCGCTTCGTCGCGATCAAGCACATTCCCGCCCAGTTCGCGGTGGACCCCAAGTTCGTGGAGCGATTCACCAAGGAGGCGCAGATCCTCGCCAAACTGGGGGCCGAGGAGCCTGCCATCGTGATGATCCACGACCTGATCGAGGAGGAGCGTGGGCTATTCATCGTGATGGAGTACCTGGCCGGGCACGACCTGGAGCAGGTGATCGCCGACACCAAGGGCCCTTCGGAGGTCAAGGCGACGCTACAGGTGCTGTGGCGTCTGGCGGGGGCGCTGCACGCGGTGCATAGCGCGGGGATCATTCACCGCGACCTGAAGCCCAGCAACATCATCGTCTGCGAAGGCCTGCGCGTGAAGATCACCGATTTCGGGGTGGCCGCGAGCATCACCGGGCAGACCTCCATGGTGCTGGGCACGACCAAGTACATGGCGCCGGAACTGTTCGAGGGGGGCAGGAAGGTCGACGGCCGGGCGGATATGTACTCGCTGGGCTTCATCATCTACGAGATGCTGGGCGGACGGCCGAAGTTCAACGAGATCTTCGCGGACATCGTGCGCGACAAGCACAGCGAGGCGCTGCGGTGGATGAAATGGCACGGCAACGTGGGGGTGGAGGCCCCGCCGCTGTGCGAGGTGAACCCGGCGGCGCCCAGGCCGCTGTCGGACATCGTGATGCGGATGATCCAGAAGGATCCGGACCGGCGCTACGAGAGCATGGAAGCGCTGGGGCGTGCGATGCGGATGGCGTTCTCGCCGCGCAAGGGCGGCGCCTCTCCGGCCGGAACGGGCCGGCGCGTGGCGCGCCCGACCCGCGCGGCGAGCGCGGGCCTGTCGGCCATGGCGGAACCCGACTCGCTGGTCGAGCGGGACGAAGGCGACGAACTGGAGGTCGCGGGCGTCGGCGCCGCCGCGACGGTCCAAGGGGCTGGTGCGTCCGAGAGCGGGGGGCCGGCGACGGCGCCGCTGCCCAAGACGCGCTGGGGGCGGAAGGTGCTGCTGTACGTTGCCCTGCCGCTGGTGGCGCTGGCGCTGGTGGGCGGCACGGTGGCGCTGGTGCTGACGCTCAACCAGATCAAGCGGGACCGGGAGAAGTTCGCCCAGTCGGCCGCGGGGATCCACGGGAAGGCGGAGGCGGACTACCAGGACGGTCTGAGAACCCACGACCGCGCGAAGTTCCAGTCTGCGCTGGACGGCTACAAGAAGGTTGTCGAGAGATTCTGGGGCAGCGACGAGGCGTACCGCGCCTCGGTGCGGACGAGCCAGGCGGCGGCGTACCTGGCTGTGGCCGACCAGAAGTGGGAAGATTCCGCCGGCAGCGCGGCGAAGGCGGATGGTCGCTGTGCGGCCGTGCAGCGCGACCGGCCGGAGTTGACCCCCTGGGTGCGGCAGGTGCGCGGCGAGTTGAGGGACTTCGATGCCTACTATCGGGACACCCGCGCGTTCCGCGAGGCGATGGCGAGGGCGAAGGGCGCGATGGAGGTCCGGCAGTTCGAGGAAGCCCGCACGGGCCTGGCGGCGGACCTGCGCGGCGTGAAGCTCATACCTCAGTACGAGGAGGAAGCCAGAGCCCTGACGAAGCTGATCGACCTGACCGAGCTTCGCCAGCAACTGGCCTCCCACATCGCCAAGGGCGACGACCTTTTCTCGCGTGTGAAACTCGTGGAGGCCGAGGATGCCTACCAGAAGGCCCAGGCCCTGCTGCAGGACCCCAAGGGGGCCGCGCTGCCCGCGACGGAGAAGAACGACATGGCCAGGTCGCTGCGGGAGAAGTTGGCCAAGTTGACCAGCGACCTGACGAGGCAGGCCGCGGAGAGCGCGCTGGGCGAGGCCCGCAAGGGCGGCGACAAGCAGGCGCTCCTCGAGGCGATTCGCAGCTTGAATCGCATCAAGCCCGAGCAGGCCCTGCAGGAGGAGATGGTGGCGATCGGCTCGGCGCTGGCGTTTGAGCGCGGCATGACGCTCAAGGGCGAGGGGAAGCTTCCGGAGGCCCGCGCGGCCTTTGAGGAATCGATCTCGCTGAAGGACAACGCCGAGGCGAAGGCGCAGATCGGAATGCTGGAGAAGGCCCGCTTGCGGGCCGACCTGGCGGGCGCGGGCGACGCGGCCTTCGCGGCGGGCAGTTGGGAAGACGCGGTGGCGAAGTTTGAGGAAGCCGGCAAGATGGAGATGGACGAAACGTTGCAGAGCAAGATCACCGAGTGCCGGTATCGCATCCTGATGGCCAAGGCCCAGGGCCTGCGCGACTCGAAGAAACCCGAGGAGGCGAAGGCGGCGTACGCGGAGGCCAAGAAGGTGAAGCCCTCGGCCGCGGCGCTGGTAGACTCGATCCTGGAGCAGATGAGCGCCGACGAGAAGTACGAGCGGCTGATGGCGGCGGGGAATGAGTCGCTGTCGAAGAACCAGTGGGGCAAGGCCCGGGGCGAGTACGTCAAGGCGCAGGAAGTGCGAGACACGGCCGAGGTGAGGAAGGCGATCCTGGAGACGCGGTACGGCGAGCACTTTTCCCGCGGCAAGGAGGCGTTCGACCAGGGCGACTACCGCGGGGCGTTGGGATACTTCAACCTGGCCAAGGGCTTCAAGGACACGCCCGAGGTGCGGGCGATGATTGCCCAGACGCAGGAGAAGTCGAAGTAACCGGCAACTGCGTTGCCGGAGACCGGAGGCCGGAAAGGTCGTACGGAAGCGGAAGGGACGGAGCCGGGGCGTGCCGCCCCGGTCGGGTCCGATGAAGGCACCGTGTCCGAAGCGGACGGATCCGAAGCAGACGGATCCGAAGCGGGCGCCAAGGCGCCGCATCCGAAGCGGAATCGGGCGCGGGCGCGCGTTCCGAAGCGAACCGGCACGGAGAACGGCGATGAACAGGACGATGCGGCATCGTGATCGGCGCGGTCGCGGCGGCCAGATCCTCATCGTTACCCTCGTGGCCATCAGCCTGTTGGTGGGTCTGGTCTTCTACGTCTACAACTCGGTGGACCAGGTGAACCAGCGGCTGGAGATGCAGGGCGCCGCGGACGCGGCGGCGACGGCGGGCGGGGGCTGGATGGCCCGCGGGATGAACGTCGTGGCGTTGAACAACACGGGCATGAGCAAGATGCTCTCGCTGGTGCCGGTGCTGGACGCCCAGCCATTGGGCACGAAGATGGCCGTGGAGGAAGTGACGGCCTGGGAGCAGTGCCTGGCGGCCCAGATCCAGCGTGGCGTGGGCGAAGGGGGCGCGACAGGCAACCTGCTTGCCACCGGCCTGGAGGCGTTGCGGTCGCGTATGGCGGCGCAGCGGGACATTCTGCTGCCGTACAACGGTTTCTTGAACGGCGGCGGCTTCTCGATGGAGTTG
This sequence comes from uncultured Planctomycetaceae bacterium, assembly GCA_964461295.1. Classification (GTDB taxonomy): domain Bacteria; phylum Planctomycetota; class Phycisphaerae; order SM23-33; family SM23-33; genus CAYWTX01. The sequence goes on from CAYWTX010000360.1 coordinate 19,540, forward strand.
ACGACGACGTACGCGGTGGCTGGGGCGGGAGGGGCGCCGCCGCACGGCTCGCTGTGGCAGGCGGCGGTCACGATGGAGGACTTTGCCCGCGCGACGGCTGAGTCGGCCGGCGAGTTGGCGCAGCAGCGCGCGGTCACGCTGGCGAAGGCGAACGGCGCCACCGCGGCCGTGCTGGCGCCGCTGGTTCCGGTGCTGCCGGCGCGGGACGGGACGTTCGAGGACTTTCGCCCGACGCTGAAGGGCGTGCTGCGGGTCGACGGCAACGGCGCGACGTTGGAGGCTGACGGCGCCGACGGCGGGGCGATTCCGGACTGCGCGTACCCGCACCGGTTGGGGCCGTGGGCGAGGCTGCTGCGCTGGCGGCACCAGTTGTACGGCGGTTTCATCCAGACGGGGCAGACGTGGATGCCGCCGACGGAAGGCGGGCGGACTCGCGGCGGCAGCGGCAATGTGAACGTCGGCGGCCGGTCGGTGGGCGGGGGCGCCCGCGCCGGGGTGGGGGGCGGCTCGGCGGGCCACTGGCAAACGACGGGCTACCGGGAGCCCGTGGGCTACACCACGTACGGCTACTACCACTGGGCGTACGACCATATCGGCGGGTGGGCAATAGGCGGCGGCGGGCAGGCGCCCGGCAGTCTGGCGGACACGTTCTACTGCGACTACGTCCGGCGCCTGGCGAACATTAAGCTGAACTACATGTACCCCTCGGACGCCAACGGCGGGCGCGGCTCGGCCGCGGCGCTCGTGGACATCCATTACCCGCAATGGCAGTTCCTGGACTACAACCAGGCGCGGGCGGCCGTGGCGGCCAATCCCAACATGCAGGTGACGTCCACGATGTTCTACAAGGTGGAGATTTCCTCCAGCATTCCCGAGGGCGGGGCTGGCTGGCTGACGCCGGGCACGTACCTCGCCAACGGCGACAGTCCGAAGGCGATCTGGGTGACGCGGGGGGACAAGAAGATGGAAGACCCCAACGGGTGGAGGATCCAGAAGATCGCGGACTACATCTGGAAGGACCAGTACCAGTACGAGACGACGTACGACCCGCGGTTGGGGATCCAGAAGACCTACGACCCGGTGACGGGCGAGGAGCAGTGGCACCCGGTATACGCGGTGGAGTTCTGGATCTTCGGCGGCATCGACACCGGCGGGCCGGTGCAAGTGAGCAACCCGGCCAATTACGATCCGACGGACCGGCTGCCCCTGCCGTTGATGCTGGACACGGCCACCGGCGAATACGACGGCGAGGACCCCGACTCGGGCAACCGGCGCGAGCACTTCGCGTATCTGGGCGTGGCGAGGCGGCAGATGGAGGCCCCGGTGTGGTCGAATCGGTTCCACGGGGCCAACGCGGTGGGCGGTACGGTGACGGTCGCGCAGGCGAAGGTGTTCAACTCCACGAGTTGGGACCTGTGGACGCAGGACTGGCAGGTGCAGCTCATGCCGGTGACGCGGCCGTCGCCGTCGGGCGACGCGACGGCGTGGGCGGGCGTGCTCCAGCGCGGCGCGAGCGACCCCAACTGGAGCCCCTCGGCCGGGATGAGCGTCGAGGTGGAGCGGATCATTCAGTACATCAACGCGATCGATCCGGCGATGGCGGCGAAGTTCCTGCAACATTGAGCATTGCCAATTGCCAATTGCCAATTGCCAATTGGAGGAGGGATGTCGGCAATAGGCAATAGGCAATGGGCAATTCGCCGCCGCAAGGGGACGAGTCTGCTAGAGCTGGTGATGTGCATACCCATCCTGGCCACGATGGTGGGGTTGTCGGCGTTCCTTGGCTGGGCGATGATGAACCAGCAGAACGTGAAATCGGCGGCGCGGTACACGGCCTGGCGGCACACGTACGGCGGCTGGCCAAGCCATCACCCCACGGACCCCAACCGCACGCAGAATCCGCTGGACCCCAACAACCCCGACGACACGTCGCATCCATGGTTGAACGCGATGTTCCTCTCCGAGCGCGCGGACGACATCGGCGTGGGGGGGCACGACGCGGGCGAGGAGGAGTTCGGTCTGCTGGCGGCCGCCGCGGGGCAGTACGGGACGGCGCCGGGACGATTGGCCGGCGACCTGGTGCTGGACCCGTGCCACTGGGAGCACCATCGCGGCAGCAGCGTGTCGGCGAACTTCCCGACGTCGGTGCCGCTGTGGCAGCAGTACAAGGGGGCGATTCGTTCGGGCCATGCGCGGGACGGCAGGCAATGGCGTCGCGGGCAGGCTGACTGCGTTACCCAGGTGCGAGACCAGTTCCTGGACCCGCTCGATCGTGGGTTGCTCGGCCTGCCGGCGCCCGCCGACGGACTAGGCCAGATGGTCCGCGGCCTGTACATGGGGGGCTGGTGAGCCAGGGGCCTCCCAGACCGAACGGGGAAGCGGGGCCGGATGCGGAGCGGCCGCGGCGGCGCGAGATTCGCCGGACGGTGCTGGTGCTGGCGTTATTGGTGGCGGGGACATTCGCGGCGTGGCAGATCGCGGTGTTCGTTCTCAGGCGGGCAAAGGGGCCGACGCGTGGGGCGGGCGATAGCGCCAAGCTTCTCCCTGGCGTGCAATGGGCGGGCGATCCCTGCTCGCTGAAGGAGATGGCGTCGTCGCCGCTGAAAGCGATGGGTCTGACGGCGCTGGACGGCGATCCGGGCGGCGTGGCTCCGCCGCAAGGGGCCAGGCGGATGGAGGCATTCCAGCGGCGCCTGGAGGGGCAGTCTGAGCAGCGGGCGCGCTACGAGTTGCGAAGGCCGGGCGCCGCGGGGGCGGCGGAGGAGCATTACGGGCGCGTGCTTGCTGGGAAGGGGTTCGTGCAGCGGCGGGAGGTGAAGTCGGGCGGCGGAAGCAAACGCCTGATCTACGCGGGCGATGGTGCGGCGGCGACTGTTTACTTGCGTGGATTGCGGGCAACTGACAAGATAGAGGGCGTGGAGATCGTTCTGACGATGACACGAATGCAGTGAGGAGGGGGGGAAGAAAGGCAGCAGGCAGTAGGGAGCAGGCAGCAGGCAG
>CAYWTX010000361.1:0-2116 GCA_964461295.1 uncultured Planctomycetaceae bacterium
GGCGGCGCGCCGGGCGGGCGCGGCCGGGCGCCGCAGGCCGGTCCCCCGCGGCGCGAGGAACAGCAGCAGGACGCCCGCCGCGAGGCCGAACTGAACAGGCCCATGCAGCGCGGGCGCGCCGCGCCGACGCTGCGAAAAGACCTGCTCGAGCTCCGCAGCGGCGACCAGGTCTACGTCGTGCCCTTCCACAAGCGGGCCACGTTCATCCGCTTCAACCACGACAAGCAGAGCGCCGTCGTGCAGAGCGGCATCTTCGAACTGGAAATCCCGCTGACGGACCTGGAAGCGATCCACAAACGCCAGGAAGAAAAGCCCAAGGAAAAACCCAGGGCCGACAAAGGCCCCGGCCCAAACATCGAGAAGCCCCGCGAAGCGAGCGCCGATGCCGCCGCTTCGGCCTCGCCTTCCGGGAAAGCGCCCGCGCAGACCCAAGCCGATGCGCCCGAAGTCCCCCCTCCCGCCGAACACTCCGAGAGCGAACACGCCGAACCCTCGCCGATCCCCACGCTCGATGACATCCCAAAGGGTTCGGAGTAGCCGCGACGGCACCCGCCCCGTGGACGCCCGCGGTCCGGCGGCGTTCTACCGCGTCCCGATCTTGACCGCGATCTCGGTCTTCGTCCCGCTGCGCAACACCTCCAACTTCACCGTCCCGCCCGGCTTGGACGCCTGCAAGGCCGTGAGCAGCCCTTCCGGCCCCGCCACCGTCTTGCCGTCCCACGTCACGACCACGTCGCCGGGACGCAGGCCCGCCTTCTCCGCCGGGCCGCCCGGCACCACGGCCGCGATGCGGCAGCCTTTGGCGACGTCGGCCGCGTCGTCCGGCGAGACGCCCAGGTACGCTCCCTTGCCCGCCGGCTGGCTCGTCGCCGTGAACGCCATCCGCTGCGGCGCCGTCCACAGATCGCGCGTGACCGCATCCGCCAACTTCAGAATCTCCACGGCCCCGTCGGCGTTGATCTTGTCGGCCGTGTCGCTGGTCTTGTGCAGGTCGCGGAACTGGTTGTCGTTGAAGCACAGCACGGGAATCTTCAACGCCCCGAAGCTCATGTGGTCGCTGGGGCCCACCACGCCGCCGGACATCCGCAGCTTCAGCTTGCCGTCCTTCGCGGCCGTCTCCACCAGCTTCCGCAACCCCTTGCCCGACTCCACGCCCCAGATCGTGGCGGCCTGGTTCTCGACGCGGCCGATCATGTCGAAGTTCACCATCGCCTGCACCGAGCCGGCCTTGATCCCCGCCTCCGGAAGGTTCCGCGCCAGATGGCGCGAGCCGATCAGCCCGATCTCCTCGCCCGTGAACGTCACGAACAGGATCGACCGCCGATCCGCCGGCGCCGCCTTGGCCTCGGGCCCGGCCGCCGCCGCGTACCACCGCGCCAGCGTGACTACCCCGGCTGCGCCCGACGCGTTGTCGTCCGCGCCGGGGTAGTGCGGGCCGCTGGTCTTCCCGCGCCCGAAGCCGAGATGATCGTAGTGCGCGCCGACGATCACCCACTGGTCGGCCAGGGCGCCGGCCCCGCTCAGCACGCCGCCCACGTTGTGCACCGTTGTCCGCGTGCCCTTGAGCTTCACCGACCCGCACGCCGTCACACCCAGCGGCGACGGCGCCTTGCCCTCGTCGGCGTCCGCCTTGAGCTGCTTGAGCGCCGCGGCCGACTCGCGCCCGCCCGCGGCCAGCATCGCCTTCAGCATCGCGCCGGACACGTGCAGCACCGGCGCCTTCACGCGGCTGCTCATCATCGCCGTCCGCCCGGCGGGATCCACCTTGCCGGCGTCGATCGCCGGCGGGTTCACCACCAGCACGGCCACGGCCCCGCGCCCGATGGCGTGCTCGACCTTGCCGGTCAGGCCCGCCTGGTCGGACCAGTCGTCCTTGCGCTTGGTCCACAGGCTCACGCCGTTGGCGTCGTGCGGCTCGTAGCGGAGCATCACCGCCACTTTCCCCTTCATCGAGTCCTTCCCGCCGCCGGCATAGCTGTCGAACTTCCGCGTCTTGTCCACGATGCTGTATCCGACAAACACCGCGTCGCCCTCGAACGCCCCGTCGGCCGAGAAGCCGAACGCCTCGTAGTCCTTGCCCGCCGACGGCGCGCCGACGGCCTTGCCCGCCGTCGTG
>CAYWTX010000362.1:0-6102 GCA_964461295.1 uncultured Planctomycetaceae bacterium
GTCCTCGTCCAGCGTGTACTTGGGGCTGATGTGGTGGTACATGTACTGGAGCGTCCTGCGTTCGATGTCCTCAGCGGGCAGCTTGCCGGGCAGGCGGAAGCTGGGCCAGGCCTTGGGATCCTCCAGCACGCTGGCCAGGACGAGTGTGGCCAGGGCGTACGAGCCGCGGTAGTGCGGGTCGTTCTCGTCGGCGTAGGCCAGGCCGGGGGCGCGGAGGAAGAGGGTCGCCTTTCGCCCCTGCGGGCCGCAGTGGTACAGGGCCGTCGCGTCGGCGTAGAACTCCTGCAAGGCCGCGAAGAGCATCATGTACTTGCTGTACAGTTGGCAGACGGTGTCCGTCGGCAGGAATCGCGTGATGTAGTTGTGCCCCAGTTCGTGCCAGACGATCGCCTCGGCCTGGTCGCCCTCGGTCATCCCGTGCATCGCCGCCAACGGCTCGACGGCCTTCTTGGGGCTGTCGACCATGTGCGGCTGCCACGTGACGACGACAACGATGACGCCCTGGGCGTCGATGCCGAGCACCCCCTGGGCGCCCAACATGCCCGAGGGCATGTAGTTGGCCTTGAAGGTCTTCTTCCAGATCGTCGCGTCGAACGTGACGGCCGTGCTGCTGCGCGTCTGGGCCCACCACGCGGGGCGGGCTTCCTTCTCGGCGGCGCTGATGTAGCTGACGTCGGCGCGGGCCTCGGGCGTCGCGTAGATCTGGTGCTTGTTCCAGTCCTTCAGGGCGGTTTCCAGATCGGTCCAATGGGCGTGCATGTAGAGGTCGACGACGCGTCGCTGGAACTTGGCGGCCTCGGCCCGCGCGGCGTCGGCGGCTTCGTCGGCCGGGGCGGGTGCGAGAACCGCATACAACACGATGATGACAACGACGACGCTCCTCATGAGTCCGCCCTTTCCTTCCCGATTTGCAGAACGCCCTGAACTTTTGCGCGAGCCGCCCACGACCCCAACACGTAACAACGGTATTCCATATACGCTCTCGTCGCCGGAGCGGCAAGGAAATTCGTGGGAATCGGCCGCGAGAGGACGCGGCGCGGCGCCCCGTTGCGAGTTGCAGGACGGGGTATCGGAGCGTCAAACCGCGCGTTATACTGAAGCGTCTTTCTCGCTCGCGGGCACGGCGGGGCGGGATGCCATTTTTCGCGCATGGTTCAGGTCCGGGTGGCGCAACTCTCCGAGTTGCGGCGGCCGGAATCCACAACTCCGGAGAGTTGTGCCGCGAGGAAGCGGCACTTCCGGAACCATGCTGTTTTTCGGGAACACAATGACGGACTGCGCGTCCAACCTGATGGCCGGGACAAGCTCGGCCGGCGGCGGCGGGCCGCGAGGAGCGACGGTGTCCTTTGAGGACGGTGCCCTCGTGGAGCAGAGCCGGCGTGGCGACATGCAGGCCTTCGGGACCCTGGTCGCGAAGTATCAGGACCGCATATACAACTTGATCCTGCGGATGTGTGGAAGCCGGGCGGACGCCGAGGAACTCGCCCAGGAAACGTTCCTGAAGGCCCTCGAGCGGATCAGCCAGTTCCGCGGACAAAGCCAGTTCTACACCTGGCTGTTCCGGATCGCGGCGAACCTGGCCCTCTCGCATCGGCGGCGCGGCGGAACGGTCCGCTTCCAGCCCCTCGGCGGAGCCGGCGAGGACTTCGAAGGCAGCCAGGCCGACGCCTTGACGGCGGCCGTGGCAAAGCGCCGAGCGCCGGGCCCCGACGCGGCCGCGATGTCGGCCGAGACGAGCCGGCGGGTCGGCCGGGCCCTTGAGGAACTCGACGACGAGTTCCGCCTCGTCGTGGTCTTGTGCGACATAGAAGGCATGGAGTACGCCCGGATCGCCGACGTGCTGGAGGTGCCGGTGGGCACCGTCAAGAGCCGCCTCCACCGGGCTCGATGCATCCTGAAGGTGAAACTGGCCGATCTAGTGGAATAGCCGCCAGCCGCCAGCCGCCAGCTCCCCGATGAGGAGCCGGGACGAGGCTGGAAGCTGGAACCTGGAAGCTTCGAATGAGCAACGACGGCAACATCTTCTGCCAGGACCTGTCGGCCTGGCTGGACGGCGAGCTGGAACAGCCCCGCCGCCAGCAGGTGGCCGATGCGCTCCAGGCCGACCCCGCCCTGCGGGAGGAGTTGGACGAGTTGCAGACCGTCCGACAGATGGTGCGGGCCCTGCCTCGCGAGAAGGCTCCCGGCGATTTCGTCGCCCGCGTCCTGGCCGAAGCGGAGCGCGGAAGGCTCTTCGGTTCGCACCACGCCCGGCGCGAAAGCGCGTTTCTTCGCTGGGCGCGATACGCGTCGGTCGCGGCCGTGCTGCTGGTGGCCGCCAGCGTGGGCTTCGTGGTGTACTTCTCGCTGTGGCAGACCGGCGGGCCGCGAAGCAACATGGCGCTGTTGGGGCCGCGCGAGGACGCGGCCGAGAGAGCGGACAAGGCCAGGGAGTCGGACCGGGTAGTCGCGGTCGGCGGACACAAGAAAGCCTACGGCAAAGCCGACGACGGGCTCGACGGCGAGGGGATCGGGCGGGGCATCGTGGCCGACGGCGGGACGGTGAAGACCGCCGGCGGCGCTTTCGGAAAGGCCGGCGGGGGCGGCGCCGGCGCGGGCGGCGGCACCGGCGTGGCTCTCGGCGTCAGCCTCGATACGGCAGCCAAGATCGGCGACAGCATCGCCGGCGTGCAGAGGTTTGGCCAGGCCGTGTGCGAGGTGGGCAAGGAAGTCATCTACACCGACCGCCTGGAGGTGACCCGGCGGCAGGTGGAATCGATCCTGGTCTCCAACGGCATCCAATCGGCTGAGCAGCCGCCGGCCAAGGGCGGGCGCGAGGCCGTGGCGAGAGACATCGCGTCTCGCGGCAACTTCTACAGAGCCGACCAGCTTGCGGCGAACACCGTCGAGTACGAGGTATTCGTGACGCCGGAGCAGTTGGCGGGCGTTCAGAACGGCCTGGATTCCATTCGCGGGCGGCAACGGGTATCGCAGGCGACCGAAGAAACCGGTGCCGACGCGCCCCTGCGCGAGAAGAGCGACTCCACCGCGGGGCGTCACGGCAAGAGCGGCGAACTCCGCGGCGACGACAAAGCAAAGCTGCCTAGCGCCGAGGCCGCTGGGGAGGCAACGCCCGAAGACCCCAAGGCCGAGGGATTGGGGAGGACTGGCGAGCCGAGGCCGATCGTCCGGCCTGAAGAGGCGGCCAGGCTGACCCAGGGGATGGTGACGAAGCCCGGGCCGGCAGGCCCCGAACCGCGACCCAGGCCAGTCGGCCACGCGGAACATGCGGCCAGGCCGGGAGCAACCGAGCTCAAGGACCAAAGTGAGGGCATGGCTCCGCACGACCCGTCAAGACCCGCCGGTGCAGCCGTGGGCAGCCCCCAGTCAAGGCGGCCCGCGACCGCGGGCGGACCTCCCGCGAGCAGTGAGTGCCGGGACAAGCCCGCTCCCCCGGTTGCGCTGAGTGCCGGTCAAGCGGCGGCCGCGACGGCCGATTCCGCCACTACGCCGAAGTCGGAGGCGGGGTATCCCACTGTGGCCGCGGCGCCGCTGGCGACGCCCCCGCCCGCGCCCACGGCGACCATCGCGCCCACGTCGCCGGCGACGCGGCCCGCGACGGCCGCGGTTCCCGCTGAACCCGAGCCGGTGGTCCAGACCGAGATGATCGCCGCGACGAAGTTCGCCGATCCGGAACCCGCCAAGCGGCAGGAGTCGCCGGGCGCGCGGCGTGGCGCATCCGGCGGATCGGCGGAAGCGACGCAGGCCCCCGCCCTCGCCGGCGGCGCGTCAGGGGCTGCGCCCACCACTCAGCCCGCCTCAACGGAGAATGAAAAACTGCCCATTGCCCGGTCGCTCATCGACGCCAATGGCAAGAACCTCGATCTTCAGACGGTTCTGACCCGCTCGGCCGCCGGCCGAGGGTATAACGACGACTTCAACTTCCAGCAGCAGCGGGCCACGTCGCAGGCGGCGAACATCGCCTCCGTCCGCTTGCAGCGCCTGCGGATCGTCGTCAATCATCGCGACGTGCGCCCCGAGACGATGCTGGACGCGGCGAGCACCCGCCAGGCCGAGCAGATGAAGACCGCCGCCGAGAAGAAGTAGCCCTGCCCCCCACCCATTGCGCCGCTGCGCTCGCCGCTCACCTTCGCAACGTCAACCGAAGGAACTCCCGCACCGCCGGATCATACACTTCGTGCGACGCCATGGATCCGCTCGTGTGCGACCCATGGATTGCCACAAGTGTCTTCGGCTCCCTCGCCGCCTGATACAACCGCTGGCCGTGGACGAATGCAATCACCTCATCGTCGACGCTGTGAACGACCAGGACGGGGCACGAGATCTCGCTCATTCGCTCCAGGGAGTTGTACTGGTACTTCGACAGCAGTCGCACGGGGAACATTGGGAACAATTCAGCTCCGCGATCGGGGATCGACGTGAACGTCGATTCCAGGATCACCCCCGCCGGCAAGTACTGGCTGGCTGCGTATGCGGCCAGGGCGCCGCCCAGGGATCGGCCGTGAACAACGATGTGATCGCGAGCGATCCCGCGCCGTTTCGTCAAGTACTCCCAGGCCGCATCGACATCCATGTACGTCCCTTGCTCGTCGGGTTGGCCTTCGCTCTTGCCGTACCCGCGGTAGTCAAGTGCCAGAACCGAGTAGCCCATGCGGCTATAGGACAGGACCAAGTCCATCTGGCCAGCCATGTTCTCAGCATTGCCGTGCAGGAGGAAAACGACCGCGTTAGGGTCTCCGGCGCGTACGAACCACGCCGAGATGCTCACGCCATCGGCCGTTCTCAGAGCCAGATCTTCGTACGGCAGGTTATGCTGCTTGGGGTTGACGGCGATTTCGCGGTCCGGCCGATAAACGTAATCCCCTTGTCTGACGTACAGGTAGCCGCACAACCCCAGGTACACGCCCACGACGATGACGCAGGCATCGCGGGCGAACCGCAAAGCCAGGCGCGGGCGGTGTGCCGAAGATGGCTCCTTGCTGAGCACGGTCACTTCCTCGCCAGCCTGTACACGAACACCTTGTTCCCGTCGAACGAGGGCACGTAGAGCAGGCCCGCGCGGCGGGCCAAGCCGATGTCCGCCGGGGTCCGCACCTCGATCAGCACGCGAACCGTCTTGCGATCGGGTGAGATCGCGTACACCTTGTTGGCGGTGAAATCCGATACCAGGATCGTGCCGTCGTCCAAGACCTCGATGCCGTCGAGGTTCCTGAAGTTCTTCGCCAGGCCCAGCGGTTTGGGCGGCTTGCCGCCTTCCGGGTCCACCTCGTACACCTCGTGCTGCTCCCAGCTCACCGCCAGCATCCTGCCCCGATGGAACGTGATGCCGTTGGCGGAAGGCACCTCGGCGACGACCTTGGGGGGCTTGCCCAGCCGCCAGATCCTGCCCGTGGCGGTGTCCGAGACGTAGGCGTCGGCGCCGTCGTCGGCCATGTCGTTGAGCATCTTCGCGCCGGGCACGGCGATCTGCCGGAAGCCGCCGCCTTCGCTGAAGCAGGCGACGCGGGAGTTGTCGGCCGCGTATAGGTCGCCTTTCAGCAGACAGAGCCCCTTGGGCGCGTTCAGCGGGGCCTGCGGCGTGCTGGCGCGCCATTTGAGGGTGTCCATCTTGCCGGAGGGCTTCAGCAGCGAAATGAACGCGTTGCCGTCGTCGGCCCAGGGGCCTTCGGCGGACGGCACGATGTTGGACACGTACGCCGCGGCTGTCTGCTCGTCGACCAGCACGCTTTCCGGCGTTTGCAGGCCTTCGACGACGAGGAGTTCCTCGGCCGACCAGATGCCGGCGTTGGCGTCCTTGGCGACGTTGGCGTTCCTGGCGGCGTTGGGAGCGTCGGAGGATTTGCCGCATCCGGCAAGGGCAAGCGACGCGACGAGGATCGATAGTGCAACGCGCATACGTGTGTCCTTTCGTGAGTCGCACAGTGTAGCGGGCGGGAGAGGAAGGGGGAATGGGTTGCCGGGGCCGTGTCATAGCCCAGTAGTAATGTCCGGTTCCTGCCCAGTAAGAATGTCCGCTTTCCCCAAAGGATGAAAGGAAGGCGGATGAACAGGGATGGAGACCGGATCGAGATGAGTCGGCGAGATCGAGATCGATTGAAGGTG
>CAYWTX010000363.1:0-16576 GCA_964461295.1 uncultured Planctomycetaceae bacterium
CCTTGCGGTTGCCGCCCAGCGGGATGTACAGGTAGTCCCGCAGCCAGGTGGACAGCGAGATGTGCCACCGCCGCCAGAATTCGGTGATCGACTGCGACTTGTAGGGCGAATCGAAGTTCTTCGCGAAGGCGAAGCCGAGCATCAGCCCCAGGCCGATGGCCATGTCGGAGTAGCCGCTGAAGTCGAAATAGATCTGGAAGGAGTAGCCCATCGCGCCCATCCAGGAATCCAGCGTGCCGACCGAGCCGGCGTTGAAGGCCGTGTCGGCGATCTTGCCGCACGGGTTGGCGATGAGGATCTTCTTGGCCATGCCCAGCGAGAAAAAGGCCACGCCGCGGGCGAACTTGTCCAGGCTCAGCGTGCGGTTCTCGATCTGGTCGGCCAGGTACGAGAACCGCAGGATCGGCCCGGCCACCAGGTGCGGGCACATCGACACGAAGCAGGAGAAGTCGACAAAGTTCTGCATGGCCTTGGCGTGCCCGCGGTAGACGTCGATGGTGTAGCTGAGCGACTGGAAGGTGTAGAAGCTGATCCCCAGGGGCAGGACGACGCGAAAGAACGTGTCCCATTGCCATGCCTCCAGGCCCAGCGATGCGACCAGGGCGTTGTAGCTGTCGATGCCGAAGTTGAAGTACTTGAAGAAGCCCAGCATGGCGAGGTTGGAGATGACGGACAGTGCGATGGCCAGGCGCTGGGTGGGCGAGCGCGGCGCGTCGATGGGCAGCGGATCGATCGGCTTGCCCCAGCTTCGCCAGAAGCGCCAGGAATCCCAGGCGATGACCAGGCTGAGCAGCCAGTCGACGAACGTCGTGGCGAACATCAGGAAGATGAACTTGGGGTTCGCCCATCCATAGAAGATGTACCCCATGGTGAGCAGCCAGAGATTGCGGGCCCGTTGCGGGGCCTTGAAGAGGGCGTAGTAGACCAGCAGCAGCACCGGCAGGTAGTAGTAAACAAAGATATGCGAACTGAAAACCATCGACGGCGAGATCTCCGATGCTGTCAGCCTGCCCGCGAAGGCGGCGCGCCCGCGAGGGCAACCGCATGCATTGAACCCGCCCGGCCGCCACTTGTCACGCGCGGACAGGCCGGTTGCTGTTCCCGCGAATGCGTGTCTGGTTCGGCGACAATCGCCGCCATGCCGCGACGAGGCGTGCACGGCGCACGCATCGGCCTGAATCGGGACCTTCCGGGGCTATGGGACCGCCTCTCTCCGCGGCCCTCACGCATCCACGATCTTGCCTGGGTTCAGGATGTTGTTGGGGTCCAGGGCGCGCTTGATCGACCGCATGATGTTCAGCCCCGCCTCGGACACGAAGATGTCCATGTACCCCTTCCGCTTGTGCCCGATCCCGTGCTCGCCCGACAGCATCCCGCCCAGTTCGGCCGTCAGGACGTACATGTCCCTGAGGATGTGCGGCAGCTTGTCGTGCCACTGCTCCGGCGTCCACGCCGGATTCATCACGGGCGTCGCGTGCAGGTTCCCGTCGCCCGCGTGCCCGTAGCACGGGATCTCGCAGCCGTGCTTCCTGGACAGTTCCTGCAGGCCGGCCACCATCTTCGGGATGTTCGCGATCGGCACGACGATGTCCTCGAGGCTCTGGTGGGGGCTGTGCACCTTGAACGCCTCGGCGATGTTCCGCCGCACCTTCCAGATCCGCTCCGACGTGGTGCGGTTGTCGGCCACGTACACTTCCATCGCCCCGGCCTCGGTGCACAGTTCGCCGATCGCCTCGTACTCGCGCTGGACCTGTTCGGCCGTCGAGCCGTCCACGGTGATCAGCAGCATCGCCCCGCACTTCTCGTAAGGCAGCGTCTCGTTGAGGTACTTGCACGAGGCGTGCACGCTCGAGCGGTCCATGAACTCGATGGCCGTCGGAATGATCCCGCCGCTGGTCATGATCCGCGGCACGGCCGCAATCGCCTCCTCCGCCGTGGCGAACAGGCACAGCAGGTCGACGGCTGCGCGGGGGCGCGGCATGAGCTTGATGGTGATCTTCGTGAACACGCCCAGCGTGCCTTCGGAGCCGACCATGAGGCCGATGAGGTTGTAGCCGGTGACGTCCTTGACGAGCTTGCCGCCGATCTGGACGATCTCGCCCAGCGGCGTGACGACCTCCAGGCCGGTGATGTACCGCCCGGTGACGCCGTACTTGACGGCCTTGCCCCCGCCGGCGTTCTCGGCCACGTTGCCGCCCACGTAGCAGGTCTCCAGGCTCATGGGGTAGCCCGCGAAGAACAGGCCCTTGTCGGCGACCACTTCGTTGATTTCGTTGGTCACCACGCCCGGCTCGACGACGGCCATCATGTTGGCCGCGTCGATCTCCAGGATGCGGTTCATGCGGTCGCAGAGCAGGACGATCCCGCCGTGCAGGGGCACGGCGCCGCCGGACAGCCCGCTGCCGGCCCCGCGCGGCGTCACCGGGATGAGCTCGCGGTTGGCCAGCTTGATGATGGCCGCGATCTCCGCCGCCGTCCGCGGGCGGACCAGGGCCTCCGGGCTGTGGGCATACTGCGCCTCGGCCACTTCGTCGTGCGAGTACGGCTCGAGCTTCTCGGCGTCGGCGTACACCACGTACTTCTCGCCGACGATCCGCTTCAGCTCCTCGGCGACGGCGGGCGTCACCTTGTTGTACTTCTTCGTCGCGGCGTTCATCTGGCAGCCTCAATTCGGAGATAGCAGGGATGAAGGGGATGAAAGAGATGGAAGAGGAGACGAGGCAATGACGAAAACAGACGGATACAGATAGCGACATCTTTCTCGCTGGGTCTGATCATGGCTCTTTCTCTCCCTGCCATCTTTTCCCATCCCTTTCATCCCTGCTGGCCGTTCTCTTTCGCTTCGCGGATCTTTCTCGTCAGCACCGGCACGAACTCGAACAGGTCGCCCACGATCCCCACGTCCGCCACGCGGAAGATCTGCGCCTCGGGGTCCGTGTTCACGGCCACGATCGTCTCCGAAGTCTGCATGCCCGCCAGGTGCTGGATGCTGCCCGACACACCCAGGCCGACGTAGAGCTTGGGGCTGACGGTCTTGCCCGACAGCCCGATCTGGTGGGGGTAGCTCAGCCATCCGCGGTCGACGACGTCGCGGCTGGCGCCCAGCGCGGCGTCCAGGGCCTCCACCAGGGCCGCCGCCACGGGCAGGTTCTCGCCCTTCTTGATGCCGCGCCCCACCGCCACCACCGTGTCGGCGTCCTGCAAGCCGTGCTCGCTTTCGTCGCGTCTGAAGTCCACCAACCGAACGCGGCTGCCCAGCAGTTCACTCGGGGCCGCCAGGCGCTCGATCTTCCCATTCCGCCCGGCCTGCTTGTCCGCCGGACGCGTCGATCGCGGGCGAACCGTCGCCATCTGCGGGCGGTGGTTCGGCGTCTTGATCGTCGCCAGGATGTTGCCGCCGATGGCCGGGCGCGTCTGCAACAGGTTGCCCGTGCCTTCCTCGATGTCCAGCACGGTGCAGTCGGCCGTCAGGCCGGCGTTGACCTTGATGGCGACGTACGGCATGAGCGTGCGCCCGGTGGAGGTCGCGCCGGCGATCACGATCTCGGGGCGGCGCTCGGCGATCAGCCTGGCCATGCAGGCCGCATACGGCTCGACGAGGAAGTGCTCGAGTTGCGGCGCCTCCATGGCGAGCACGGCGTCGGCGCCCCGGTCGATCAGGTCCCGCAGGTCGCCCGCGTCGATGTTGTGGCCGAATACGACCGCCGTAAGCGCCACGCCTCGCTTGTCGGCCAACTCGCGCCCGCGCGTCAGCAGTTCATGGCCGATGCGGGTGATCCGCCCGAGCGACTGCTCCGCCAGGACCCATACGCCTTTGTGTTCCATCTTTCATCCTCGCGCCGGCCCATGGGCCGGCAGCTCTATCCGCTATCGAGGCAAGAGACCACGAATTACACGAAAGAAGGCGAATTGCACGAAGAGGAACTGATTCCTTCTTGAGGGCTGGTCACCCCAACGGGGTCTGCGACTTCAGTGACCAGATCCTCACTTTCTTCCCCTTCGCGAAGTTCGTTCTTGATTCGTGTCATTCGTGGTCTTCCCTGCTTCGCTCGCGTAAGAGCGTTCTAAATGAGGTCGCGCTTCTTCAGGAACTCCACCAGTCTGTCCGCCGCCTGCTCGATCGCCTGCTCGTCGCCGGCTACCAGCTTCTCGCACTGGCGGGCGACCTTCGGGCGGAAGATCTTCACCACGCGGGTCGGCGAACCGTTCAGGCCGCACTTGGCCTCGTCGGCGCCGATGTCCGCGGCGCCCCACGTCGGCACGGCCGCCTTCCTGGCCTTCTGCTTGCCGCGAAGCGTCGGCAGCCGCGGGTCGGCCACTTCCTTCACGACCGTCAGCACGGCCGGCAGGCTCATCTCCAATACCTCATAGCCGTCCTCGACAAGCCGGTGGACGCGGCAGCTTGTGGCCGTCACCTCTTCCACCTTGCCCACGTACGACGCCACGGGCAGGTCCAGCCACGCCGCGATTCCCGGCCCAACCTGCCCCGTGTCGCCGTCGGTCGCGCGCTCGCCGCACACGATCAGGTCGTAGCCGCCCAACTTGCCGATGGCGGCCGCCAACGTGTAGCTCGTGGCCCAGGTGTCCGAGCCGGCAAACGCCTTGCCCGACACGCAGACGGCCGAGTCGCAGCCCATGGCGATGGCCTCGCGCAGGGCGGATTCGGCCTTGGGCGGGCCCATGGTGATGGCGATGACCTCGCCGCCGTGCTGCTCGCGCAGGCGGATGGCGATCTCGATGGCGTAGAGGTCGAGGGGGTTGATGATCGCCTCGACGCCCTCCCGGATCATCGTGCCGGTCTTCTCGTCCATCTTGACGGCGTTGGTTTCGGGCACCTGCTTGATTGGGACAACGATTCGCATCGCGTGCTCCTGAACGTCCCCCGCCGCCGGCGAACGCGACGCGGCGGGAGAGATCCTTCTTCTAGCGGGAATGGGCCGTTGTAGTCAATTGCGGATTGCGGATTCACGGCCGATCGCGGATTGCGGATTCAGCGCACCCAGCACCTTCCGCGGGTTCATCACCACTCTCAGTTGGTCAGCGGATCGAATCAGGACGCTCAAGAACGCAGCCGCCTGCCCGCCGCCAACCGGGTTCCCTGCCGGGAAATCCGCGGTCCGCGATTCCTCTAGCTCTTCTCGGCCTGGAATGTGATTGGAACCGGCATCGCCGGCGCCCGCTGCTTGGATTTGTTCTCGATCTCCTCCATCGCATTGCGGAAGAACTCGCGAACGTCCCGGTGAACCGCCAACTGCCGCAATTCCGCCGCGATCAGCGGCTTCTTCGAGTTCGGCCGACCCGTCGGCAGCAGCTTGTCCTCCTTCATCAGGCGCGTCAGCATCTCGTTGAGGCGCTGCGTCTCCGCGTCGGCCGCCTTCACCAGCGGCTCGAACGCCGACGGGTCGCCAATCCGCCCCAGCGCCGCGCTGGCCGTCTGGCGCATCGCGTGCTCCCCGTCGTCCAGGAAGGGCGCGATCAGCGGCACGGCCCGCTTGTCGCCCAGCCGTCCCAGGGCCTCGACGGCCCCGCGCCGCGGGCCCGGCTCGCCGTCCTTGAGGCAGCCGACCACCGTCTCGTACGCCTCCATCTTCCCGATCATCCCCAGCGCCCACAGGGCCGACTGCCTCACGGCCGGCACGGGATCCTTCGTCCTGGCGATCATCGGCGCGAGGGCGGCGGCATCCCGCTTCTCCCGCACCGCGTCCTTCCACTGGTCGTTGCCCAGCGCCCACGCCGCCGCCTGGCGAGTCACCGCGTTGGCGTCGTCCAGTTTCTTCACCAGCGGCGCCAGCGACGGCTCGCCGATCCGCGCCAGCACGAGCACCACGCTGGAGCGGAACGTCGCCAGCGGGTCGTTCAGCGACGCCAGCAGCGGCTCCACCGCTACGGCGCCCATGTCCGCCAGCCCCTGGGCCGCCATCGGCCGCAGGTCCGCCATGTCGTCCCGGACGTACCGTTCGCGCAAGTAGGCGACCAGCGTCCTGGCCGCCCCGGGGTCGCGGAACCTGCACAGTGACGCGCAGGCGGTGTTCTTGGTACTGGTGTCATAGTGCCTCAAGTTCGCCTTGATGCCTTCCAGTCCCTCCGGCTCGGGCATTTCCGCCAACGCCCGCATCGCCGCGTCGGCGTGCGACGGCGGCCAACCACACTCCATCGTGGCGACCCGAACAATGTCGGGAATGGCCTTCTTGTACTGCAATTGCCCCAGCGCCCGGCAGCAGTCCGCCATCGCCTTCCTCAGGTCATCGTCGATCCTCCTGCCCTTGCCCGGCTGCGTCGAAGGCGGCAACGCGTCCACCTTCGCCAGGACGGCCTTCAGTTCCGCGTGGATCGGCTCGCCGCCGCGGCGATCGCCGATCCGCCCCAGGGCCTCGGCGCAGGCGCCTTTGACATCATCGGGGCTGATGGCATTCTTGTCCGTTCCGCTCACGTGGTCCTTAGGGTCCTTCAGGATCCCAATGAGTTCCTCGACGGCCGCGGGGTCCTTCATCCTGCCCAGCGACTCGATGCAGAGCAGGGGGGGAAGCTTCCTGGACTTCAGCATCGCCACGATCTTCGGCGTGACCTGCTTCTGCCGCTGGATTGCCAAGTGCATCGCCGCCGTGCCCCGCGCGCCGCCGTCGGGGCTGTCCATCGCGACTTCCAGGGCCTCGGCGATCTTCGCGTCGGGCGTGTTGCCGTCCATCGCCATCAGCGTGTCCACCACCATCTCGTGCAGCCCTGCCGCCTTGGCGTCCCTCAGCCGCTCCACCAGCGCCGGCACGACCTTCTTGTCGCCGATCCGCCCCAACAACTCCAGCGCCACGCCCGCCAGTCTGGCGTCCCCGCCGGCCATCGCCTTGCACAGCGGCTCGATGGCCGCCGAACCGAGGTTCAGCAGGGCCTCCTCGCACGCCAAGACCATGACGTCGCGGCGGTCCTCCGTCTTGGCGTTCGTCACGTTCCTGCCCTTGGGCCTGTCTGCTCCCTTGTCCCCGTTCTCTGGCGCCTTGAACTTGTCCCTGGCGTCCCTGGGGGTCGGACGCTTGCTCGCCGCCCCCGACGCGTTCATCGCATTCCGCAGCACCTTGAGCACTTCCTCGGCCGCCCGCGGGTCCCTCAGCCTGCCCAGGGCGAGAATTGCCGACTGCCGCACGCCCGCCTCCGGGTCTTCCATCGCCCGCGTCAGCGCCTGGATCGATTCCGGCGTGGGGAAGCTGCCCATCGCGCCCGTCACCGCCACGCGAACAGAGACATCGTTGGAGTCCATGGCCTTGACCAGCGCCGGCACGGCCGCGGCGTCCACCTTACGCGCCAGCTCGCCGTTGCTCCCCGTGGGGCGAAGTTTCGCCAATCCCGCGGCCGCCGACTCCCGCGGGGCGGTCTTTCCGTCCGACAGGGCATCCAGCAGCGCCGGCAGGGCCTTGTCGCCATAGCGGACGAGAGCGTCGACGGCCATGGTGCGGACCGAGGGCGCCTCGTCCAGTAGGGCCTTGCCCAGCGGCTCGACGGCCCGCTCGTCGCCCATCTCGCCGAGTTCCCTGGCGGCCGCGACGCGGTCGGTGGTCTTGGAGTTGTGCAGCAGCGTGAGCTTGAGACTGCGAATCTGCCTGGCCCGCGGGTCTTCCTGCTTCTTCTCGCCGCAGCCAGCCAGCCAAGCCGCCGCGCCCGCCGCCATCGCCGCCGCCAGAAATACTGCCGTCTTTCGCATGGATCGCCCTTCTCTAGCCGGGTGGCCCAACGCCGCCCTCGCACACGATCGCCCTTCGGCCTTGTGCCCGGGCCACGCGTACTATATACGAGAAGCTGTCAGCGATCAGCTTCGACCTTGATCAGGTGGACTGACCAGGCTTGGTCGCTCCGAAGGAGCTTCCGGCTCCAGTGGCCCTGGACCGCAACAGTTCTGTAACCCTGGACCCCAATGGAAGGGCTTGTGATGAAGGCAGCGTTTCTCACGGGTTTGCGCCGGATGGAGCTTCGCGACGCCCCCGAGCCCAAACTGGTCGGGCCCGACGACGTCCTTATCGCCATCGCCATCGTCGGCGTCTGCGGCAGCGACATGCACTACTACCGCGCCGGGCGCATCGGCTGCCAACTCGTCCAGTACCCCTGGATCGCCGGCCATGAGTGCGCCGGCGCCGTCCAGGCGGTCGGCCCGGCCGTGCGATCGCTGCGGCCCGGACAGCGCATCGCCGTGGACCCGCTCATCTGGTGCCACAAGTGCGACCAGTGCCGGGCCGGCGACATCCACACCTGCCGCGACCAGTCGTTCCTCGGCTGTCCCGGCCAACTCGCCGGTTCGCTGTCGCAGCGCCTGGTCATGCCCGAGGCGAGCTGCTTCCCCGTTCCCGACTCCATGACCATGGCCCGCGCGGCCCTCGTCGAGCCGCTCTCGATCGCCCTGTGGGCGTCGCGCCTGGGCAACGTGCAGCCGGGCATGAAGGTCGGCATCCTCGGCGCAGGGCCCATCGGCCTGAGCGTCCTGTCGTGCGTCAAGCACGCCGCCGCGTGCACCGTCTACCAGACCGACCTGCTGGACAACCGCCTGGCCCTGGCCCGGCGGATGGGCGCCGACTGGACCGGCAACGCCGCCGGCGAGGACATCGAGGCCGTGATCGCCGCGGCCGAACCGCTCGGCCTGGACGTGGTGTTCGAGTGCGTCGGCGACGAGAAAACGATCAACCAGTGCCTGCGGCTGGTCAAGCCCCGCGGACTGGTGGTGCTCGTGGGGATCCCGGAGGAGGACTCCGTGCCCTTCGAGATGAACCAGATGCGGCGCAAGGAGATCCGCGTGCAGAACGTCCGCCGCCAGCGGCATTGCGTCCAGCCGGCCATCGACCTGCTTGCCAGTGGCGAACTGAACCTCGACGGGCTGGTGACGCACGAGTTCGCCCTTGACCAGGTGGCCGAAGCGTTCGAACTGGTGGCCGACTACCGCGACGGCGTGGTCAAGGCCATGATACGAGTCGCGGAGGAATAGCAGGGATGAAGGGGATGAAAGGGATACGTGAAGGGCGAGGAAGAGTCGGGAGTTTCAGCAATGATGAACGCAGACGAACGCGGATGGAAAATGGTTAAGGGAGAGAAGACCTGCGTTCTTCCGCGTTCCTCACAGCTGAGACTCTTCTCCCATCCCTTTCGTCGCCTTCATCCCTGCTTACTGTCTCTTCTCATTGCCGGGTGCGCCAGTCAACCGACGCTGCCGGTCATGCCCAACCTGCCGCCGCCGGCGCAGCGGCTGATCGTGCAGGCCAGGCTCGTCGAGATCACCCCCACGCCCTCGCCGGACTCGATCGGCCAGTACCGCCGCTGTCTGGCCGCGTATACATACGACGTCCAGCAGGTGCTCCAGGGCACGTGCCGCCACCGGCGGATCATGGTCGCCCACTGGGTGATCCTGGACCGCAAGGCCCTGCCCCCCACCCGCAAGCTCGGCGAGTCGTGCCGCCTGAGCGTGGTTGCCTTCGACGACTACCCCGCGCTGCAGAAGGAGCGATTGGTGATGACCCAACTCGACCTGCACCTGCCGCTGTACTACGGGACAGATCGGTAGCGGCGAGCGCCGCTCCGGCGGCGCGGGTGCGCCCTTGGCGCGAGCCAACCGCGGCGGTACAGTGCTCGTCACGTCGGTCTGGACAGCAGGATCGCAGTTCCAGTTCTCTTATCGGAAGGCCAAGCACCGCCCGCCGACGCGGGCTGCCACCAACGCACGCAAAGGAGACAATCGTGGACAGGATTCAAGCGAACTTCACCCGGATCGCCAACCTGGACGTCCAACGCCTCAAGGTGCCGATCTCCGGCGGGCCACCCAAGCACGTATCGCATCCGCAGGAGGCGAGCAGGCTAAGTTCCCTCCTCTCGGTGGCGTCGCGGGTCTCGAGCACTGCCGGCATGCTCAAGGAGATCGTGGACATCGCCAACCTGATGCGGGCCATTCCCGTCAACCTCATCGGCGCGAAGGGGGCGATGTTCAGTCCGCCGCCCAACACCGGGATCATGACAATCGGCGCCGGCAGTTCAGGCTCGATCTTCAGCATCGTGGGAGTCACCGTCGGCCAGGGGATCTACGCGTCCAACTCGCCGGAATTCGGCTTCTACCACGGCATCGGCGGCGGCTACTGGACGAACGTCGGCGTCAGCGGCGGCATCCAGTTGACCTACGTCATGGGCCCGCCGTCGGACTTCGGCGGGCTGTCCTGGGCCGTCGGGGTCGATTGCGACATTCCGGGCGTGGGCATGG
Organism: uncultured Planctomycetaceae bacterium; assembly: GCA_964461295.1. Classification (GTDB taxonomy): domain Bacteria; phylum Planctomycetota; class Phycisphaerae; order SM23-33; family SM23-33; genus CAYWTX01. The sequence goes on from CAYWTX010000363.1 coordinate 10,220, forward strand.
GGCTCAGCGCCGCGGTCCTCTTCAGCGCCAGCGGCCCGCCTTACCAGCTTCAGGGCTGGTGCGTCGGCATCGGCGCCGGGGTCTCGGCGCTGCCCGTCAGCCTCAGCTTCCAGGTCTCCAATACCAAGCTCATCCCGCTCGTCAAGCCCTGAACCCGCAAGGGACAACCAACGGGTGCGGCGGTGCTTGACAGGCCCCCTCGACTCCCGCGGGGCTGGTTCAGGTCCAGGTGGCGCAACTCCCCGAGTTGCGGCTGTCGGAGTTGACAGCTCTGGAGAGTTGTGTCTCCAGGAAGCGGCACTTCCTGAACCGTGCCCTCCGGCGGCGCGAGTCGCAGACGCGCTCGCGCGCCGCGCGGACCCGCAACCGGCGCTGCCCCCTGCTGCCCTTCGCCTACGCCACCATGGTCTTGCCGGCCGCGGCGAAGGCGCCGGCCAGGCGCCCGAGCGTGCGTCCCCAGTAGGCCACCGTCGGGAAGCCGCACCCCTCGAGGCTCGCGCCCGCGCCCGAGATCGCCCGCCCCGCGGCGTCGGCGAACTCGGCGGGTCGCCGCACGGGGTCCAGGGCGGGCAGGACGGCCAGAGCGTCCACGGCCGGGCGGGCGGCGGCGGCTTTGCTCCTGTCGTCGATGGCCGTGCTCACGCGGCGGATGGCGTCGGCGATCCTGCCGGCCAGTTCGCGAGCCTGGAGATTGCGGAACGACGAGCCGGCCTCGGCAATGACGTTTTCGGCGATCTGCAACTCGCGGCGGACGTCGCCAACGTCGCCTTCCGCGACCGGGGGCAGCGGAATGGCCGGCTGACGCGATACGGGGGCAGCCATCGTGGCGGCAGGTGCCCCGGCCGATTGAGGGACCGCCTCGCCCACGGGCGCGGCGTTAACCGTCCCGTCGGTGGCGGCGGCGGGCGGCTCCAGCGCCTCCAGCATGCGGCGCGCGTTGGCGAGCGCGGCCTCGGCAAACATCAACTGCCGCTTGACCGACTGGATGTGCTCCTCCACGCGAGCAGGGGGGATGTCCCGCTGCCGAGCATCGACGAAGAGCGTGGGTCCGTCATTGTCCGGTTGCGACGACATTGTGGATGAACCTCTTCACCCCGGTGGGCGGCGCCGGGCGGGAGGGTATTGCCCGGCACCGCCTCCGGGTAGCGTCGCAGCACGTCTGCAGCAACACGGGATACTGCACGGAGCGTGCCACGCGCGACGGCCATCTCTCTGCCGTCAGCGTAACGAAGTATAGGACTGATGGTTGCGTTTGTTGGGATTCCGGGGCGTTCTGCGGCCCGCAAGGGCCCGCGGGTAAACTTGCCCACCTGCCCCGGCTGCGGTGCCCAGTTCCGTCGTGCCGTCGGTAGCCCGTGCGTTGCCCGACCTCTCTGGTTCGGCGGCCTATTCTGGGGGCATGCGGTCTTCCCGTGCGCGGGGCCATGCCGAGGCCGGCCGCATCGCCAAGGCATTGCCTCAGTTCCGCTGCCTCGACCCATGACCACCGGCGGGGGGAGCGATGCTGCTCACCCTTTACGGAAACCGCCGATCGCGGTAGAATTGCGGGGGACAGGAATCCACCTGAACTTGAGCGATGACCCGATATCCTCTCTTCGCCCGCGGGCGGTGATCCTCTCGCGCGATGCTGACCTCGTCGACCGCATGCGAGCCGCCTGCGGCTGCGCCGCCGTCGACGTGGTGGGCGCCGCGAGCGCCTATGAAGCGGCCGCAGAGATCCTCGACGGCGGCGCAGCCGTGATCGTGGTGGACTTCCGCGCCCTGGGCAAGGCCCATGTGCGGCTGCTGGACGTCGCCCGCGGCCGCGGCGTGGAGATGTTCGGCGTGGGGCCCTTGCCGGCCGGCGCGACCGCCGGCCAACTCAGCCGGATGCGTCTGGTGACGAAGGAGGACCTGGCCGCCGCGCTGGCTGGCGTGCTGCAGCGCCGGCCCGAGGCCGCGGCGCCCGCCAGGCCCCGTCTCACGGCGAAGCGCCGATCGCGCACGGCCGAGCGCGGGGCGCGGAAGAAGGCCCGCCGCGTGCCGCGGCGCCTCAGCGCCGGGGAGGAGTCGGGCAGCACTGACGCGGGCGCACTTGCGCCACCGGCGCCGGTGTTCAGCGGCGAGAACAAACAGGAGGAATCGGTGGACCGCATGGAGGAGTACTCCTCCACTGAGGACAGCGGCGAGGAACGGCAAGCCGCCTCGAGGAAACCAACCGCCTCGCGGGACGCCGATGGTGGTATGTCCCGAGCCGCAAGCCACGCATCGGCGCCCGCGCCGGCTCCCGCGGGCGCGACGCGGTCGCTGCTGACGCCCGAGGAACTGACCGCTCTGCTGGAGGACCGCCCGTGAACGAGCAAAGCGGCATGCTCCTGGTCGCCGGGCGGCAGATCGGCGAGGACCTCGCCTCGCGCCTGGAGGGCCTGCGGTGCGTGCGCCCGGCGGACGCCTACGACGGGCTGGAGGAGATGTCGCGGCGCGACTGGCCGGTCATCGTCCTGGCCGCCGACCAACCGGACTTCGCCGCGCTGTGCCGGGCCTCGCGCCGGCTGCGGAAAACCGCCCGGCTCTTCGGCCTCTGCTCGCCCGCCGACGAGCCGCAGATGCGAGGCCTTCTCGCCGGGGGCCTGGACGACTACTTCATCTGGCCGCCGACGCGCGACGACCTGGCCCGCCTGCGCAAGGCCGCCGGCGCCGGCGCCGCGCCGGGCGCCCCGCCGGCGCCGGCCGCGATGCCCGTTGAGCAGACCATCGCCGAACTGATCGGCTCGGCCGGCACGCTGGCCGAACTGAAGCGGCAGACCGCCAAGGCCGTCGCCGAACTGGTCGGCGGGCCCGTCGAGTGGGTCGAGCCCGGCCAGTCGCCTTCGGCCGCTCGCCCGCTGCTTCTGGCGTCCGTGCCCAGCCCGGGACTGCTCGTGCCGCGCGGGCCGCTGTCGCTGACAGCCGCCGCCGCCGCCGCCGTGAGGGCGATCCAGACGTGCCTGCCTGCCCTGCTGGCGGCCGCCCAGCGGGCCGAGGAACTGCACCACCTCGCGGTCACCGACCACCTGACCGGCGCGTACAACCGGCGGCACTTCTACCGGGCGACCGACGAGATTCTCCTGCGGGCCCAGCGCGGCGACTTCCGCGCCACGCTGCTGCTGTACGACATCGACGACTTCAAACGCTACAACGACACCTACGGCCACGCCGTCGGCGACGAGATCCTTCGGGACACGGCCACGCTCATGAAGAGCATCTGCCGCGCCCAGGACATCGTCGCCCGCATTGGCGGCGACGAGTTCACCGTGCTGTTCTGGGACGGCGACCGTCCGCGGGTGCCCAACAGCCGGCCGATCGAGGCGCCCAGCGCCATGGTGGACCGCTTCCGCCGGGCGTTGCGGGCGCACGTGTTCGCCAGCCTGGGGCCCGAGGCCCGCGGCACGCTCACCATCTCCGGCGGGCTGGCCAACTTTCCCGCCGACGGACGCACGTGCGTGGAACTGCTCCGCCGGGCCGACCATGCCCTTCGCGAAGCCAAGGCCTCCGGCAAGAACTCCATCCACCTGGTGGGAGTCGACGGCTGAGAGCTTGTGAAAGAACTGAAGAATCGCCCTCGTCCCTCTTAGCCCCGAAAGGGGCGCCGAGGATCTAGCCATGGGCGTAAGCCACCGGTAGACAATGGATTACGCCGAAGCCCTGGAGGGGAGACAGGAAGCCTCCCGCGTGGGCCAAGCCGCGAATTTCAATTCTTTCACAAACCTCTCGGGAGGGGCGCTGCGGTGTGGCACGGGCGTCTCGCCCGTGCCACCCCGGAGCCCCGGTTGAGTCAAGTGGATACCCAGTTTCCGCAATTGGCAATCGCCGATTGGCGAAGCTACAATTCCAGCGTGACGGCGGAACCGCCATCTTGCGTCGAGTGCGCACGGACGCGCGCGGTTTGGACCGGCACCGTCGCTTTCCTTCTCGTCTCTTCCGCGGCCGGCTGCGGCCGAACCGCCCCCGGCACCCTCGGCTACGACTTCCAGCGCTGCATCTGCCTGGCCGTCGCGGACATCAACTTCCACCAGCCCTGCGGCGTCAGGACCGAACAGGTCGCCCTGGTGGATCCCGCCCTGCGCAGCGGCGACATCGTGCTCCGCCGCCGCTACGGCAACCTGTCCAACGCCTTCATTCCCGGCTTCTGGACGCACGCCGCCATCTACCTCGGCACCAGCGCCGACCTCGCGAGCCTCGGCCTGCACCAGCGCCCCGAACTCGCCGAGCCCCTGCGCCGCTTCGCCGAGCCGCCCCCCGACGGTCGCCCGCTGCGGGCCATCCACGCGCCCGCCGAGGGCGTCGTCTTCACCTCGCTGGAGGACCTGTTCCATGCCGACGCCATCCTCGTCCTGCGCCCGCGCCTCGACGACGCCGGCCGCGCCGCCACGCTCGCCAACGCCCTGGTCCGCCTCGGCCGGCCGTACGATTTCGACTTCGACCTCCAAACGGACGACCGCGTGACGTGCACGGAATTCCTGTGGCGTGCCTACGGCGACCTGATGGACATCAAGCCCGTCACGGTGCTGGGCAAGGAGACGTTGACGCCCAACCAGATCGCCTCCGGCTTTGTCTCCGCCCGCCGCGAGGGCAGGCCGCCCAAGTTGGATTTCGTCCTGCTGCTGATGGCCGAGGAGCCGGGCGAACAGGCGGAGTTCAGAGCCGTCGAGAAGCTGCCGTGAGCGTCACTTCGCGTACACGTTGGTGCTCTCGGTGTTGACGACCGGCTCCTTGAGCCAGTCGCTCTTGAGTTGGGCGCGGAATCGCGCGTCGCCCGGCTTGGTGCACTTGGCCGTCACCTTGTACGACGCCTTCGCCTTCGCCGCCAGCGTCGCCAGCGGCTCAAACGTGACTTGCTTCCCCTTGACCGTATGCTTGACGGGTCCGTCGGCGGAGGCGAACTCCTGCTCCTCCGCCAGCGTCGCGACGATGACGATGCCATTGTCCTCGGCGTTGCCCTGGTTGGTCACCGTGATCTCATAGGTCGCGTTGGCGCCGGCCGCCACCGGGTCCTCCACGTCCACGCACGCCAGCGTCAGGGCCGCCAGGCCCGCCACCTTCGTCAGCGCCTCGGCGCTGCCTTCGGCGCAAGCGGACCTGGCCGTTGCGGCGTTGCGGATCGTGGCCGCCTGCGGCACGTTCAGCGCGAGTTTGACCGTCCGCGACTGCCCCGCCGCCAGCGTCCTCAACGTCCACGTCGCCTTGCCCCCCGCCACGGCGGCGTTGGGATCGCTCGACGCCACCGTCGCGCCCGAGGGGATCGCATCGCTCACCACGACGTCCTTCGCCTCGGCGTCGCCGGTGTTCTTCACGGTGATCTCGTAGGCGACCTTGGCCGGGGGCTCCATCAGCGTGACGCTCGCCGGGCCTGTCTTGGTCACCAGCAGCGCGGGCTTTCCGAACGTCGTCACCGCCTCGGCCGAAGCGGCCAGGCCGCCCTCGGCCGTCGCCGTCGCCTTGACGGCATACTTGCCCGCCTTGGCAGCCTTGGCGAGCACGCTGAACTCCCGGCTCTGTCCGCCGGCCAGCGAGTCCGCCCTGAACGTCGCCTCCTTCCTGGCGTCCAGCGTGACCAGGCCGTCGCCCAGCGCCGCCGTCACGGCCACGCCGGCCAGCGAGCCGCTTCCGCTGTTGGTCGCCACGATGCGAACTGCCAGCGGGTCGCACACCGACGCCGTCTGGGCGGCATGGACCTCCAGTTTCAGCGCCGGCTGGACCACCTGCGTCGCCAGGCACGCCTCCGGGGCCTTCCACGTGACGCTGACGCAGCTTCGCAGCGTCCCGCCCGGGCCGGCCGTGACGCGGACGATGAAGCTCTTCGCCGCGCCGGCGTCGAGCCTGCCGACGGTCCATTTCAGCGTCTCGCCGCCTGACATCGCCTGCGGGCTGGACCCGACGACCTTCAGCCCCGCCGGCAGCGTATCGACGACGACCACGTCGTCGAGGGTCTTCTTGCCGATGTTGGCGACCTTCAGCGTGTAGTCGAACGTCTTGCCCGACAGGACTTCCTTCGGCGCCGACAACTCGACGCGAACGACATCGCGGGCGTCGTCGCCGGTGGGCAGCGTGGCCGTTGAGACGGCCTGGCCCGGCTCGACGGGCAAGACGGCCCCGGCGGCCGCCGGCTTGCTCGTCGGTCCCATGCCGGCCCCCGGCTTCTGCATCTGATCGCACCCGGCAACCAGCACGGCCGCCAACACCGACGCGGAAAGCAGCGATGTCACCTTCGCCACGGGAGTCTCCTTTCGGCCGCTCGCGGTCCGACAGGACGTGAGCATTTGCAGGTGGGAATATAGACAGTCGCCTGTTGGCGCACAACCCGATTCTTGGCATGGTTCAGGAAGTGCCGCTTCCTGG
>CAYWTX010000364.1:0-4885 GCA_964461295.1 uncultured Planctomycetaceae bacterium
ACGATCAGGGCTACGGCGACTTGGCCCCCATCAGCCTTGGCGCCGAGTGCGAGAACCCCACCACGCTCTGTTCCATGGACGTGCTGGGCGACGTGGCCTGGCACCAGGTGCACGTGCTCGCCGCCCTCAAGAGCACCGGCAAGTGGCGCGTGAACGTCGAGCGCCCCGGCCGCTACCGTGTCGCCGTCCGCCGCTGGCCGGAAACGCTCGACCTGCCCATCTCCGCGCCGCTGGATACGCCCGCGGCCGAGGAACTGCTTGAGCAAACTGACGGGCGGCGCCACGGGATGGAAAGCAGGACGATCACTCCCGCGGCCGCGCGGGTGCGCCTCTTCGACCGCGAGCGGCGACAGGCGTGCGACGGTAGCGAAGTTGAGGTGCTGTTCGAGCTGGATGTGCGGCAGACCGGCGTGACGGAACTGGAAGCGTGGTTCGCCGACGGCGCGGGCGCCGAGCAGGGCGCGTACTACGTTGTGGTGAAGAGGGAACAAGAAACCATGCCACGCCTTCCCGCGACTTCTGAGAGGTTGTGAGAGAATTGGAGAAGCGACATCCTCCCTCTTCGCCCCGAAGGGGCGTCGAGGATTCAGCCGTGGGCGTAAGCCCCCGGTAGGCACAGAACCAGGCGCAAAGCCCCGAAGGGGCGACAGAAAGCGTTGAATGCGGACAGAACATCGAGTTCTAATTGTTTCACAACCGCTGAGAGGGAAGTGTTGCCCAACCACTGGCCAAGGTTGAACCATGCCTGAGAAAGCGACCACGGAGATTGGCGGGATGATGGAGACTGGAGACAAAGGATTCTTCAATCCCCATAGTCGTCTCAATCCCCATAATCCCTTCTCCCTCTCCGTCGCACTTGTCACAGCCCTCGCGTGCGTGCCGTCGCTCGCCGCCGACGCCAACGACGGCGCCATCCGCGCCGTGACCGCCCCCAGCAAGGACCGCGCGCTGTCGCTCGACGTCCAGGGGCGGATCGCCAAGGTCCTCGTCGACGAAGGCCAGGCCGTGCGGGCCAGGCAGCCCCTCGTGCAACTTGATGACGCGCTGGAGCAGGCCCAGCTCAAGACGCTGAAAGTCGCCGCGTACAGCGACGCGTCGGTTCGGGCGGCCGAGGCCAGGCGGACGCACACGGTCACCGTGTTGGCGCGGGTGACCAAGGCGTACCAGGACAAGGCCGCGCCGGAGGCGGAACTGGAGGAGGCGCGCTTCGCCGCCGGGATGGCGGACCTTCAGCTCGAGGTCGAGCGCCTGCAGAAGCAACAGGACCGCGCGAAGTACGACGAGGCCCTGGTGCGGGTGGAACGGATGAAGCTGTGCAGCCCCATCGACGGCATCGTGGAGCGCGTGCTGATCCACGAGGGTCAGATCGCCGAGGCGGCCAAGGGCGTGGTTCGCGTGGTGGCGATCGACCCGCTGACCGTGGACGCTCCCGTGCCGCTGGCGACGGCGCGGCGCCTGGCCGTCGGCGGCAAGGCCGAAGTGCGATTGATCGAAACGCCCGGCGCCCGCGCCGCGGACGCCGGCGCGAAAAGGACCGAGCCGACCCGGTCCGCCGAGGGGAGAATCGTCCGCATTTCCGCGGTGGCCGACGCCGCCAGCGAGACGCTGGAAGTGCGGATCGAGCTGCCGAATCCATCGGCTCGCCCGGCGGGCGAGCACGTGACGGTGGCGTTCCCGGTCCAGCAGGCGGCCAAGTAGCCGGCGCCCGTGATCGCCGTGGACGTGCGAAGTCTGCCTGCCGGCCCGCGAGTCACACACTTCCATGCGGCCGGGCCAACGAGACCGACAACTGCGGACGGCGGCTGGCATTTCCCAACAGGGTTTCCAACAGCTTACTAACAGGCTACCCACGCATTGTCTACCGGTGGTATTTCTGGGTCCACTTACCACTATTTATTGGGTTCTTGACTTCCTCTGCACGCTATGTTAGAATACAGTTTGGGTGTTGGGAGCTGTTGGCGGCCGGAAATCGGATTGCTCAACAGTCGAAGGTCGCGTAAGTTAGGAGTGGCGACTATATTTTGTATGGATTCGTCTTGACGCCCCTAGGGATAGGGTGTAGTGTCTTCGCTCGTTACAACATCGGCTTGCACTTCGCATGGATCGCGGAAGCCGGGAGATACGGGTAGGGCCGGGATGGGAGAATGCTTGCAGAATCGTTGCCCGGGCCTATTCCGTGTCCTGACTAGCTGATTCGTGACCTCACGCCAGCCCTTGTATTGCGGCTCAAGTGAGGGGAAGCAAGAAATCATCCTGGGAACCGCCGGCGATACCGGCTTTTCAGTCTGGAGTGGCTCAATGGTTTCACGTGATAGTGCCCGCAACCGCGGAACCGACGGCACCGCTTGGGATTCACGTGTCTCGCAGGACGGCTTGGCCGTCGAGCAGGTCTTCTCCACCCCCGGACGCCATCCGTTCGACGAAATCGAGTGGCAGAAGCGTTCGGCGAAGATCGCCGACAGCGACGGCAAGGCCGTCTTTGAGCAGGGCGAGGTGGAGTTCCCCGCCTCCTGGAGCCAACTGGCCGCGAACGTCGTCTCCAGCAAGTACTTCTACGGCGAGCACAACAAGCCTGAGCGCGAGAAGTCGCTCAAGCACCTCGTCCACCGCGTCTGCCGAACCATCGCTGACTGGGGCAAGGACGACGGCATCTTCGCCTCCGACGAGGACGCCGAACACTTCTACCAGGAACTGACCTGGCTGTGCGTCAACCAGTACGGCTCGTTCAACTCGCCGGTGTGGTTCAACGTCGGCCTCTTCCAGCACAACGGCATCGCGGGCTCCGAAGGCAACTTCCACTGGGACGCCTCGGCCGCCAAGCCGGTGCGGACCATGCACAGTTACGAGTACCCCCAGGCTTCGGCGTGCTTCATCCAGTCGGTGGACGACACGATGGAGGACATCATGCGGCTGTGCGCCGCCGAGGCCATGCTGTTCAAGTACGGCTCGGGCACGGGGACGGACCTCTCGACGCTGCGGAGCAGCCGGGAGAAGCTGGCCGGGGGCGGCACGCCGTCGGGGCCGATCAGCTTCATGCGGATCTTCGACCAGATTGCCGGCGTGGTTCGCTCGGGCGGCAAGACGCGGCGTGCGGCCAAGATGCAGTCGCTGCGCGTCGACCACCCGGACATCAAGGAATTCATCGAGTGCAAGATGAAGGAGGAGAAGAAGGCCTGGGTGCTGATCGAGCAGGGCCTGGACGGCTCGCTCGACGGCGAGGCCTACGCCTCCGTGATGTTCCAGAACGCAAATCTCTCCGTGCGGCTGACCGACGAGTTCATGCAGGCCGTGGTGGACGACGCGGAATGGCAGACGTACGCGGTGACCAGCGGCGAGCCGATGGTGCGCTACAAGGCCCGCGAACTAATGGCCTCCATCGCCGAGGGCACGCACGTCTGCGGCGACCCCGGCGTGCAGTACCACTCGACGGTCAACCGCTGGAACACCTGCAAGGCCAGCGGCAACATCAACGCCTCCAATCCGTGCAGCGAGTACATGTTCCTGAACGACTCGGCCTGCAACCTGGCGAGCCTGAACCTGCTGAAGTTCCGCCGCCCAGACGGCAACTTCGACGTCGGTCGCTTCCGCGCCGCGGTGCGGCTGTTCATCATTGCCCAGGAAATCCTGGTCGATCACTCCAGCTACCCCAACGAACGGATCTGCCGCAATAGTCACGACTTCCGCCCGCTGGGCCTGGGCTACGCCAACCTCGGTTCCCTCATCATGTCGCTGGGCCTGGCCTACGACAGCGCCGATGGCCGCGCCAACGCCGCGGCCGTCACGGCCGTGATGACCGGTGCCGCCTACGCCACCAGCGCGGAAATGGCCAGCCGCATCGGCAGCTTCGCGCAGTTCCCGAAGAACCGCCGCGACGTGCTGGACGTTCTCCGCATGCACCGCGACGCCGTCAAGGGCATCTCGCCGGAGCATTGCCCCGCCGACCTTCTGGCGGCCGCTGAGGCGGCCTGGACCGAGGCCCTGGCCTCGGCCGAGAACCTCGGCCTGCGCAACGCCCAGGTGACGGTGCTGGCGCCGACGGGGACCATCGGCTTCATGATGGACTGCGACACGACGGGCATCGAGCCGGACATCGCGCTGGTGAAGTACAAGCACCTGGCCGGCGGCGGGATGTTCAAGATCGTCAACCGCACGGTGCCGCTGGCGCTGGAGCGACTGGAGCATTCGCCAGAGCAGATCGCCGAGATCGTCGATTTCATCGAGGAGCACGACACCATCGAAGGCGCCCCGTACCTGTCCGAAGAGCACCTCAGCGTGTTCGACTGCGCGTTCAAGCCGGCCAACGGCGAACGCTGCATCCACCACATGGGCCACATCCGCATGATGGGCGCGGTCCAGCCTTTCCTGTCCGGGGCCATCTCCAAGACCGTCAACATGCCCAGGGAATCCACGGCCGAGGAAATCCGGCAGGTCTACCTCGACGGTTGGAAGCTCGGCCTCAAGGCCGTCGCCATCTACCGCGACGGATCCAAACGCGTTCAGCCTCTGAACGTCAGCAAGGACAAGAAGGCGGGCGACTCGGCCGAGGCCAAGCGCATCGAGGCGATGCTCGAGGCGGCTCGGCGCGAGCCGCACCGCGAGCGCCTGCCCGCCACCCGCCCGTCGATCACCCACAAGTTCAGCATCGCCGGGCACGAGGGCTATCTGACGGTCGGACAGTACCAGGACGGCCGCCCGGGCGAGTTGTTCGTGACGATGGCGAAGGAGGGTTCGACGGTGGGCGGGATGATGGACGCGTTCGCGACGTCGATCAGCCTGTGCATGCAGTACGGCGTGCCTCTGGACGCGCTGGTGAAAAAGTTCACGCACCAGCGGTTCGAGCCCACGGGCATGACGAGCAACCGCGACATCCCGTTCGCCAAGAGCG
>CAYWTX010000365.1:0-1985 GCA_964461295.1 uncultured Planctomycetaceae bacterium
ACCAGCGAAGGTTGTATCGATGGCTACAGTCTGACCGGCGTCCAGGGTCTGGGCGGAGCACATTCGGGCATGGCAAGCGTGTATTGGTGGTCGTGTACTCACATTAATGGAAGAGTCTGGGTCCACGCTGAAACAGCCGGAGGTACCGTATCGGATTCCGGAATGTTCTTGAGTTCCGGTCCGCCGGTCCATATTGAGATTCTTGAGTATCCAAGTACGCTGTATGCTCAAGGCGACGAAAAGGGAAACATCACAGTGGCTGTCTATGACATCAATCACAACTTGGTGATCGGAAATACTCAAGTGGATTTCGAAGCCCAATTCGGCGTCATCGCCAACGGTGGGACGGTCGATGGCTGTCACTCGTCTATTTTCAAGACCAAATATGCGGCGCAGCAGTTGAAAAAAGACTATTCGTGGACTTCCCCCGATGATGGCATAGGCGCTGTTTCCTTTGTCTCCGTAACGGCTGGTGGTATGGGTGGAGTTAGTAACGGTTTCACCACGCTCTTTCTGACGACCGGGACGTATGTCAAGAGTTCATCGGTCGATATTGAAGCGGAAGTCGAGCCCGGCACGGTGACTCCATTCACGGTCGTTATCAAAGATCGCGGTAACAATCCGCTCGGCGGGCATCGTTTGACGCTCTTCCCGAATGGCGGCACTATCACGGGTAGCGACTATGTGACCAACGAATACGGCGAAATCAGTCTGTTCTATCAGGCGCCGGGAGCGGAAGGCACGTATCTGATTACCGTGACCGACACCGATCCGCGCGGCAGCGTCAGCTTCGCAAAGAAGGTCAAAGTCAAGACTGCCGAACTGTAAATAGTTCCGTCTCAAATCCCTGTCTGTAAGGGGTCTCCGCGCGAGTGGGGACCCCATTTTTTTGGAGTAAAAGTGTTGTCTCTGACTGTTGTGCACGTATAATAACCCCTATGGCAGAGCGTTTGATCCATCAGTTGGTGCTCGCGAGTGCAACCCGTAATGGAGACCGTCCAGCTTACTGGCGGCGGACCCCGGACGGCTTTGTGCCGCTAACCTATGCCGATCTGGCGGTAAAAATCACTGCCCTCGCACGGGGACTAATCAAGAGTGGTTTTGAGCCCCAGACAAAGGCCGGTATCTATGCGCCTGATTCCCCCGATTGGGGAATCACCTACCTGGCGATTCTGGCTGCTGGTGGGGTGGTGGTTCCGCTTGACCAGCAGTCGAAGTATTTGGAGTTGCGGTCGATCATCAATCGGGCCGGAATCAACATGCTCTTCTGTGATCCTTCTCACTATGAAGATATTCTGGAGTTGCAGTCGGTCTCTTCGGAGTTTCCTGACGTGATATGTATCGGCAATACCGACGGAGAAGACTCACCGATGTTGACGACTGCCAAACTGGAAGCAGTTGGCAGCGACGAAAGTGTCATACTTCCGGAGATTGACCCGGAATCGCTGGCCGTGCTTATCTACACATCCGGCACTTCGTCGGAGGCCAAGGGCGTCATGCTGTCGCATGCGAATATTACCGCCGATCTCGAAGCCGTCCGACCGCGCCTGCCGATGACGGGAGAGGATCGGTTCCTATCGGTACTACCGCTACACCATACCCTTGAGGCGACCTGTGGGTTTATCTATCCTCTCTCCTGTGGCGCATCGATCGCATACGGCCGTTCTCTAAAATCAGTCGATATCCTGGCCGACATCCGCGCACTCAAGATCACGGTAATGATAGGAGTGCCGCTACTGTTCGAGAAAATGTGCGCCGGAATCCATCGACAGGTTTCCAAAAAAGCGCTATCCACGAAGCTGTACGTTGATCTGGGGCAGCGAATAGCGGGACTGTCAAAGTGGATTCTGGATCTCTCGGTTGGGAAGGTCCTGTTCAAAGCGTTGCGGGAACGCGTCGGACTTGACAGCGTTCGTCTTTTCGTCTCAGGTGGCGCCGCCATCAACCCCGAAGTGTCACGTTTTTTCAACAATCTGGGCATTGCG
>CAYWTX010000366.1:0-17648 GCA_964461295.1 uncultured Planctomycetaceae bacterium
ATGCCATCGCCGCCGGGGTGAAGCACGGCTTCTGCGTGGACGTTCGGACGGGCAAGCTCGCCTGGGAGATCGACGAGGCGGGCGACCTGGGCACGCCGGCTGTCGCGGAGGACCACGCCGTCTTCAGCGGCGGCGGCTTGCAGGCGAAATCCGGGCTGAGTTGCTGGCATCTGTCGGCCGGGAAGGCGCAGCTCGCGTGGCGGCTGGAGGGGAACTACAACAACCACGTGACCAGTCCGGTGGTGTATCGCGGGCGAGTGTATGCGTTCCGGGGCAACGCGACGGTGTGCCTGGACCTCGAGACGGGCAAGGAACTGGCAGCCGTGCCGTTCCCCGGCGTGCGGACGTGCTCGTCGCTGATCGCCTTTGACGGGCGCGTGGTGCGCGAGGACCTGTGGGAGCGGGTGTACTTCTACAACGCCGACCCGGCCGCTTTCCGCCAGCTCGGCCCGCGGTGGGAGATCGGTTCGCACGCCCAGTGCACGACGGCCGCCGCGGCCGACGGGCGATTGTTCATCCGCGGGCGCGATTGCGTGTGGTGCTACGACCTGAGAGTGCCGGCCAGCGGGGGTCCGGGCAACGCCGAACTGGACGAGGCGAGGTCGTGGCTGGGGGCGAATCCGCCGGACGGGAACAACGCGACCGAGCGCCGGCGGCGGATGGCGGCGATCCAATCGGCCGCGGACGCATTGGAGCCGGCGACGTTCCAGAAGTACCTGAAGGCGATCGATGGCGACGCCGCCGCGGCCGACGCGATGGACGCCGCGGGCGTGCTCCACTACCTCCGCAAGTCCACGGAGGCGGCCATCGCCGACATCCGGCGGACCCGCGTCCGCAAGGGCGTTGCGATGTGGCACGTCTACAACATGGGCTACGTTTTCAGGACGCCGGATGCGTGCTTTGGCATCGACCTGCATGGCCGGGGAGTGGAGGCCCTGGCGAAGGACCTGGATTTCGCGCTGAACACCCACGGGCACGGCGATCACGTTTCCCGGCCGCTGATGGCGGCGATGCTGACGGCAGGCAAGCCGGTGGTGACGTCGTGGCTGAAGGGCAGCCGCCTCGTGCCCATCGCGGCGCCGCCGGCCGAGGGCGAGAAGAAGGCCGTCCCGGCAACGATGCCGTCGACCGAGATGAAATTCGGCACGGTCCGCGTGAAGGTCGACATCGGCGACCACCACAAGTACAAGCCGGAGACCCGCAACGACATGCTGATGTTCCAGGTCGATTGCGGTCCCGCGGCCGGCGACTGCACGATCTACCACAGCGGCGACTGCGACAACCCGGCGAAGATGCGGCCGGACGGCGCGGTGACGGTGTTCATCCCGCACGTGCAACCGGGAATGGCGGTGGAGGACGCGATCCGGCAGGTGCGCCCGCGGATGACCCTGGTGTCGCACGTGCTGGAGTTGATGCACTCGCCCAAACCGCCGCAGCCGTGGCGGTTCTCGTTCGATTACGCGTTCGGGACGATCAAGAATACGCCGGAAGACAAGGCCACGGTGCTGACCTGGGGTGAGCGATGGCTGGCGCCGGGCTGCGAACTGGCCGGCGGAAGATAGACTGAGGGTTTGTGAAAGAATTGGATCTCGCCGGTCTGCCCGCTCTGGACGCTGTCTGTCGCCCCTTCGGGGATCTATGCTTAATTGCTTGTATGCCTGGGGGTTACGCCCTCGGCTAGATCCTGATCGCCCCTTCGGGGCTAAGAGGGAGGAAGGCCGCTTCTGCGATTATCTCACAACCTCTCAGGCGACCCCAGGGCGCGGGGGGCCTTCCGCTCCCCCGGCCGAAGGGGTCTAGAACCGCTGCCAAGGGGGCGCAGCCGCACGATCTGCTCCCAGGGCGACCCCAGAACCCCCGCCGCGTCCGAAGCGATCCTGGCCGGCAGATTGCGGCCAGCGGCGTCCAGCCCCACCCAGCAGGAGAACTGCGTGGCTCCGGAGGGCAACGAGAACGAGACCTCGCTGTAGGAGTGCGTGCCCACGCCCAGGTCGCTGGAGAAGCCGCCCACCTGGAGCGCGGTGCAGCGGTGGCATTTCGGTGGGCAACTGGTGTATGATCGTCTCTCAGAGCAGGCGAAGGCGATGCTGCCGAAGGAAAGGGCCCAGCCGATGCCAGACCAGACAAGCCGCCGCACGTTCATGGGCAAGTCGCTTTCCGCCGTCGCCGGGGCCGCACTGGCGGCCCAGGCGGGCGGCGCCGCCTCGCGTCCTGAGACCAGGCCGGCTGAGAGCGATCCGTTCATCGGCCGCATCGGAAAGGTCAAGGTCAGCCGCCTGCTGCTGGGGGGCAACCTGCTCACCCACGTCACCCACAGTCGCGACCTGCGGTACGTGCGCAGCCTCGCCGCCCGCTACAACACCGAAGCGAAGATTTTGGAGACGCTGGCCAAGGCCGAGCAGGAGGGAATCAACACGCTCGTGATGACCTCGGTGCCGGCCTTCGAGCTGGCCAAGAAGCACCGCAAGGCCGGCGGGAAGATTCAGTGGATCATCGCCCCCATGGCCGAGGTGCGGACGGGCCTGGCGGCCTATCGCGACCAGGTGCAGCAGATCGCCGAGGCCGGCGCGGAAGCGATCTACCTGCTGGGGCACTGGGGCGACGGCCTGGCCGGGGGCGGGAAGATGGACCTCCTTGCCGAGGCCGTGGACACCGCCAAGCGTTTCGGCGCCCTGTCCGGCGTGGGCTGCCACGACCTGAAGGTGGTCGTCGAGTGCGAGAAGAGCAAGGTGGAGGCCGACTTCTACATCAAGACGTTCCACCACCACCGCTACCCCAGCGCCCCGCGGCCCGAGCAGCTTCGCGGGGCCTTCAGCGAGTCGCCCGGCTACTGGTGCCGCGACCCGCAGGCGACCATCGAAACGATGCGGAACGTCGCCAAGCCGTGGATCGCCTTCAAGGTGATGGCCGCGGGTGCGATCCCGCCGGCCGACGCCTTCCAGTACGCGTTCAACGGCGGGGCCGATCACGTGCTGGCCGGCATGTTCGACTTCGAGATCGCCGAGGACGTCGAAGTCGCCAAGAGGTGCATCGCGAAAGCCGCCCGCAAGAGGCCCTGGTGCAGTTGAGAAGCGGCACACCTCATCCGACCAGCCGGCTGACCCCTTCCCGGAACGCCTCGAACGCCGGCTTGGGCCGGCCATGCAGGTCCACCAGGCCCCACGCCGTCTCCGCGGGGCAGTCGGGGCTGCCGCACTGCCAGCACTTGTCCTGGTCCTCCCAGCGATAGAAGACCACGCCCATGAGGATGTCGCGGCAGGAGCCAAACGCCTCAAAGGCCGCCTCGACGAACCGCCCCTGGCCTTCGGGACTGTGCCCGGGCCCCCATGCGTACTTCCACTTGTACTACTATCCGCAACTTTCTTCGTCTGCCGCGCTGGTTCCTCAATCGCAGAGGGCGCAAAGGACGCAGAGAAGGGCTTTGGAAGAAGGGCTCCGCGATCTGGGCGTTCTCTGCGATCAGCCCTTCGGTTGCGGGCAAGGCCCGCGCTGGGGAGTTGGCAGACTGGCAGCCCCGACCCGCGCTCCTGCTCCGTCATCCTGCCGGCCGCGATGGCATCCGCCTTGCTCGCTTCCAACGCAAGTCACGGCTCGATCGAGCCGACGCTAGCCATGGGTCGGGGCGCGCATGCGAGCGGGCCCAGTCG
Source organism: uncultured Planctomycetaceae bacterium (assembly GCA_964461295.1). Classification (GTDB taxonomy): domain Bacteria; phylum Planctomycetota; class Phycisphaerae; order SM23-33; family SM23-33; genus CAYWTX01. The sequence goes on from CAYWTX010000366.1 coordinate 3,648, forward strand.
GCGCGCGCCCGACCCGCGGCAAGGGTGCGGGTATGCTCGGAGAGGCAAGAGGACTCATGTCGGCCGAATCGCGGGGGCCGCCGCGCAGATCCGCCAATGGGAGAACGAGCGGAGCGCTCACACGCGAATCGTGGCGGCGATGGCCCACGCTCTGAAAACCCGACGGTCACCGGCGCCTGGAGGCGGGCATGGACGACTTCATCAGTAAGCCGATCAGCATCCAGCGTATCGAGGAGGCGCTGGACCGCCAGGCCTCGCCGGGCGCGGCGGCCTTGCCGGGCGCGGTTCCGGCGTCGGCGGGCGGCGAGGTCTCACCGCCCAACAGCGTGGCGCGGCCTCCGCTTGACCTGGACTTGCTGCTGGCGCGGTGCCTGAACAAGCCCGTGATCGCGGCGCGGGTGCTGGGGGCATTCCACGGCAGCGCGGCCGACCTGGCGGCGAAGTTGGAGCGGGCGCTGCTCGCCGGCGATCTGGAGCAGGCCGGCCGGCATGCTCACACGCTGAAGGGCTCCGCGGGCAACGTGTCCGCCGAGACGCTGCGGGCCGTGGCGGCGGCCATGGAGAAGCAATGCAGGGCGGGCTCCGAAGCGGCCGCACGCGCCTTCCTGCCGCCGCTGCAACTGGAGGTGCGGAAGGCGCTGATCTCGGCCGAGGAACTGTTGCGGCAACTGGACGTGAAGGCCGGGCAACGGCGGAGGCAGAGGCCGGCGCGGGAGCGCGATGGTTGGCAAGGCGGGCCCGGGCCCGCGGGCGGTTGGCCCTTGCTCACACGAGGGATTGAGGAGAAGAACCGATGAAAGTTCTCGTGGCCGATGACGACGCCGCGTGCAGGGAGATGCTGGTCTCGCTGCTACAGGAGTGGGGTATTGAGAACATCGTGGTGGAGGACGGGCTGCGGGCCTGGGAGGTGATGGACGGCCCGCATCCGCCGGAGATGGCGATTCTGGACTGGAACATGCCCGGATATGACGGGTTCCAGTTGTCGACCATGATCCGAGCGGGCCGGCTGACGCAGGGCACGTACATCCTGCTGATCACGGCGGCCGAAAAGAAGCGGGACATCATGCGCGTGATGGTGTCGGGGGCGGACGACTACCTCATCAAGCCCTTCGACGGGACGGACCTGAAGATCCGGCTGCGCAACGGCATGAAGACGCTGCGGCTGACGCATCGCGTGGAGAGACTCCAGCGCGAGCTTCGCGACGCGACGGTCGGCTCGGCGAGGTAGGCCGCGGCCGGACGCCGCTGGGCGCGCCGAAGCCCGCCCAGGCGGGATGTCACACCTGGCTCGCGCGGAGGAGGGGGCAAAGGGCCCGGGCCGCTTGTCCCTGGATAGTGGCTGCCGGGCTCTGGGCAATGCGATCACGCCAGGAATCGGCAAAAGCGGGCCACCTCTCCCCCCAATGTGGGTTGAGATGGATATGGCACTCGTGGCGGCCCGGCAGCCGGGAAGTGAGTGCATGGCCGAGGGGATGTTGTCGGCCAGGCGACCGCGGATAGTGGAAGGCCTGAATGGGAACTGCCGTCCGGGAAAGGAGCATGCCATGGCCAAGCGATGGATGTCGCGGCGAGCGTTTCTGGGCGGGGCGGCCGGTGTGGCGGCGTTCACGATCGTGCCGCGCCACGTGCTGGGCGGGCCCGGCCGGACGGCCCCCAGCGACGTGATCACCCGCGGGACGGTCGGCACGGGCGGGCAGGGGATGGGCCATGTGGCCTCCAACCGCCCGGGCGAGCCGCCGGTGCAGTTGGCGGTCTGCGACGTGCACAGGGGCCGGCTGGCCGGTGCGATGAACAAGGCCGGCTCGCCCTGCAAGGCGTACACCGACTTCCGCCGCGTGCTGGAACGCAGAGACATCGACGTGATCCACATCGCCACGCCCCCGCACTGGCACGCCCTGGTGAGCATCGCGGCCATGCAGGCCGGCAAGGACGTCCTCTGCGAGAAGCCGTTTACCCGCTTCATCGCCGAGGGCCGGGCCGTCGTCAACGCGGAACGACGCTACGGGCGCATCATCCAGGTGGGCACCTACGGGCGATACGGCGCCGTCCGCAACGGGCAGGCCATCCTCACCCACAAAATCATGGCCAGCGGGCTGCTGAAGGACTGTCGGGCCGTGCACGTCCACAGCGGCGGGTTCAAAGTCAAGGAGTGGAGCGGGCTGGTGAACGCCGCGCCGCAGCCCGTGCCGGCGGAGCTGGAATGGGACATGTACTGCGGGCCGTCGCCGCTGAGGCCCTACCAGCCGCACCGGTTCGGCGGCACGCATCGCGGGTATTGGGACTACGAGGGCGGCGGCATGGGCGACATGGGCCAGCACTACTTTGACCCGGTGAACTGGACGTACGCCAAGGACGCCACCAGCCCGGTGGAGGTCGAGCCCTTCGCCCCGCCGGCGCACCCCGAGGCCGCCGGCATGTGGGGTTGGGTCGAGCTGCGCTACGCCGACGGGTTCACCATCGTGATGAACAGCGGCGAGTGGGGGCCGAAGTACGATCGCAAGCGGCCTGGCGGCGTGAGCCTGGCCGACCTGAGCCCCGAGGACCAGAAGAAGGTCCAGGCCATGCCCGACCCGCAGCCGTTCCCGCAGTTCTACGACTGCGTGCGGACGCGGCAGCAGCCGGGCGGGCACGCCGAGGCGGCCCACCGCACGGCTTGCCTGATGCACCTGGCCAACATCGCCATCCGCGTCGGGCGAAGAATCCAGTACGACCCCGTGAAAGAGCAGATCGTCGGCGACGAGGAAGCCAACCGGCTCGCCTACCAGCCGATGCGCTGGCCGTGGCACCTGTGACAACCCAAGGCGCCCCGCGTGTACTCACGTGAGGCCGACCGGATTGCCGGTTGCCGATTGCCGGTTGACTGCTGGTTGACTGCTGGTTGTCGTGGAGTTTGGAGCGTGGCTTGGCGATGGGTGATCGCTGAACGCAGCCTTCCTCCCGTTTGTGGTTGGCAGGGAACCGGAGAGAACAAATGTCCCCGAAACGATGGTCCAGACTCCTGCCCCTCTGCATTCTCTGTGTCGCAGCCCAGGGCGTCTTGTTTGCCGGCGCCCCGCCTAAGGTTGACGTGGCCGCCCTGGCGGAGTCGATGCCCCAGTGCGGCCCGGACGGCAAGTACACCGGGCCGGCGCCCGACGTGACCGGCAAGGCCGTCGCCCAGGTGCTCGCCGGCGGCAAGGACGCCCTGGCCGCTCTGATCGGCATGCTGAAGGACCCCGGCGCGGGCGAGGACTACAAGGCCCGCTATCTGCTCCATGCGACGGCGACGCGCGCGGCGGGGCCCGGAATGGACAAGGAACGCCAGCTCCTCTGCGAGTCGTTGGCCGACGGATTGGGCAAGGCCCAATCCCCCGTGGTGCGGGCGTACCTGATCGAGGAGTTGAAGTGGATCGGCGGGAGCGAGTCGGCCGCGGCCGTGGCGGGCCTGCTGCTCGATGCGAAGCTCTGGGCGCCGGCCGTGGACGCCCTGGTGGCGATGCGGGCGCCGGGGGCATTCCGCGAGGCGCTGCCCAAGGCTCGCGAGCCGGCAGCGAAGGCTGCCATGATCCAGGCCCTTGGCGTGTTGCGGGACGCCCAGGCGACGGACGCATTGATCGCCTCCGCCAGCGCGACCGATCCCAACATCGCCCTGGCCGCCGTCGAGGCCCTGGCCAACATCGGCGACCCAAAGGCCGTGGACGTGGTGCTCAAGGCCGCCGACCCGGCGGGGGGGACGTACGGGCACCTCAAGTCGGCGGAGGCGGCCTTGCGGCTGGGCCAGCGGCTGGCGGAGTCAGGCAGGAAGGCCGACGCCACAGCCATCTACACCAGCCTGGGCAAGCGGTACGTGGGCAAGGAAGGCCGGCACGTCCGGGCCGGATGCCTCTGGGGCCTTTCGGTCCTGGCTGAGGGCGAGCCCATGCCCGAATTGCTGGCGGCGATGGCCGACGGCGATGCGCAGGTGCGTGCGGTGGCCGGGCGGATCGCCGCGACGCTGCCGGGCGGCGCCGCCGTGGACAAGTGGCTCGCCCTGCTGGCAAAGGCGCCCGCCAGGGACCGCGCGGGAATCCTGTTCGTGCTCGGCGCCATCGGCGACGCCAAGGCCCTGCCGGCCGTCCTGGCCGCCATGGACGACGCCCAGGAACCGGTACGGCTGGAAGCGATGCGCTCGGCCGCGGCGATCGGCGGGCCCAAGGCCGCCGAGGCCCTCGTCGCCCGCCTGCTTGGCGCGAAGGGCGCCGAACAGGACACCGCCGCCGAAGCCCTCGCCGCGGCCCGCGGCGAGGAGGCCGGCGCGGCCAGCGCGGCCGCCATGGCCAAGACCACCGACGCGGGGATCCGGGCGCGGTTCATCGGCGTGCTGGCCGGGCGAAGGGCTATCGCCCAGACCGAGGCGGTCGCCTCGACGTTGGGCGACAGCGACGCCGGCGTGCGGATCGCGGCCCTTCGGGCGATGGCGGTGCTCGGCGCCGAGACGCACGTGCCGGCGGTCCTGCGGGCCGTCAAGGAGGCTCGCTCGCCGGAGGAACGCGACGCGGCCGAGGGCGCCTTGATCGCCATCGGCCAGCAAGCGCCCGACAAGGCGGCCGCCGCCGTCGTCGCGGCCCTGCCGGCCGCACAGGGCGACCAGGCCGGCGCCCTGCTGAGGGTCCTGGTGCGCCTGGGCGGCGCGGAGGCCGCCAACGCCGTCGTCGCCGGCGCCGACAGCAGCGACCCCAAGACGCGCGACGATGCCGTAGACGCCCTGGCGACGTGGTCCAGCCCGCGCGGCCTGACCGAAGCCGGCGAGGGGCTGCTGAAGATCGCCGAGGGCTCGCGGGAGGCCCGGCATCAGGTGCTGGCCCTGCGGGCATACGTCAGGCTGAGCCGCTCGCGGGAATGGAATCGCCCGCTCCCCGAACTGCTGAAGGCCTACGAGCGGCTGCTGAAAGCCGCTCGCCGGGCCGACGAGAAGCGGGTCGTCCTGGGCGCTTTGGCGGGCATGGGCGACGCGCAGGCCGTCCGCCTGGCCGCCGCGTCCCTGGATGACAAGGAGGTGGGCGAGGAGGCCGCCGCCGCCGTCGTCGCCGCCGCCGCCCGCGTGCGGAACAAGGCCGACGGCGACGTGCAGGCCGCCGTCCGGCGGGTCCTCAAGACCTCCAGGAAAGACGACACCCTCGCCGCCGCGAGGAAGCTGGTCATCGAGAAGCCCTGATCGGCTCCGGCCAGGCCGGCGCCCGAGCTTGCCACGGACGGCCTCATCTCGCTCCGGCATCTTCGAAGCAGTACAGATGTCCCCACGTGCGGTAGTACATGCGGTTGCCCTGGAAGACGGGCGCCGCGTGCGAGCACCAGCAGATCGGCTGGTTTACCCGGTTGACCGCCACCTGCCTGAACCCCTCGTCGGTCAACTCGAGGACGTAGACCTCGCCCCACCGGTTCGCCAGCCACAGGTAGTTCCGCGAATCCACCGCGGTTCGCGCGTACGCCCCTCGGGCCATGCGCGCCACACTCGTCTCCATGTTCCTGCCCCCGCCCTTGCCGAACGCGACCTCCTCGCTCAGGCCGTACTCCTCACGCGCGGCGATCAACTCCGGCGTGTCCCACCTGAACCTGCTGACGGCCGTCTTGTACTCGCAGTTGTAGACCGGCTGGAAGTCCCTGCCGAGCAGCCGGCCCGTCTTGAGATCCAGCACGGCAAGCTGCCCCTTCACGTGCGAGATCGCGATCCGCTCGCCGCACAAGGACAGGTGCGGCCAGGGGTGGCTGGACTGAGCGATATGGAGCGTGGTCGGCTGCCGCCAGAGCGGCTCGTGGCGGACCTGCCCGTTTCCGTCCAGGCTCAGGCGGCAGGCCAGCACGCGCAGGGCCGCCCCAGGCGACTTGTCGGCCCAGGGCGCCCGCGTGAGGTCGGCATCCACAGGCACGGGCACACCGGGCTGGTTCCTGCCCGTGACGACCAGTCCCTTGGCGTCCTGCCCGGAGAACAGGACGGTTGCCGACCCGTCGGCGTTGGCGCGGGCCACGGCCGAGTTGAACGGACTCACCGAAAGACCCAGCGGATGCCAGGTTCGTCCGTTCGCGTCCCGCATCGCCAGGGCCTTGGCCAGCAGCTTGCCCGTCCGCGGGTCGATGCACCATCCGCCGGGATACGCCGCGACGTCCCGGTCCTTGAGGCGAATCCCCACAATGCTGTCATCGTTGCCCTTGTTCCATGGCTGCGGTTCGCCGGGATCCATGTCGTACTTCATCGGCCCCCAGGCCACCTTGCCGGTCGCCGCGTCATAGGCAACGTTCCCGACGATGAACCGCCCGCCGGCCAACAGCGGCGTCCGCAGATTGTCCAGGTCCCTGGCCTCCACCAGCCAGCGCCGCTTGCCGTTCAGGTCGTACGACACCAGCACGCCGCCGCCCTTCTTGTCCGCGGCTTTGGGTCGGCCGCTGAACGACCGGTAGATGGCCGCGCCGTCGCTGCTGGCCGTTGAGTAGCCGTTGCCGGAGTGCAGGGCCCAGCCGCCCGTGGGCGTCGCCAGCAGGCCCAGGCTGTCCTGCCACAGGATCTTGCCCGTGTCGGCATCGAGGCAAAGCGTGGTGTCCGGCTCGGCCGCGATGAACACCCTCTTGCCCACCACCAGCGGCGGCGAATGCGACCAGCCGCCCGGCTTCTCGACCACCGGGACCTTGCTTGCCCACAGCAGGTTCTTCTTCGTCTGCTCGTCAAACGCCAGCGGGGGACTGGCTGCCGCGTAGACGCCCGACCCGTCGCCGCGGTACCCGATCGGCCGGTCCGGCGTCGGCAGGAAATCCCTGTGCCCTAGCCCGATCCCGCCCGCGCCGATCGCCGGCAGGGCCACGGCCATCGCCAGCCCAGCGGCCGCGCCAACCATGGCTCGCGCAATCTCCACAACGCGGTGAAGGTCGCGGGGTAGCCGTGTGTGTTCGGACATTGCATAGACTCTTTGCGGACCAGGCGAGGTAGCCGATAGCCCCCCTCGGTGCACCCGGTCGGACGCCTACGATACATCACGGCACCGCCCCAACACAACCGGCTCGACGCTTGCGGGTGCACGACCGTTCTTGCATCGCCTCTTCAGCCTGAAGGGCTGGCCCGAATCATTACGTGGCAGAGCCGTGCCGTGTCGGCACGGTCGGGTGCGAATGAGGGACCGCCTACGCCCGCAGGCACAGTGGAGTTTCGACGTTCCTGAGGGCGTCAGAGGCACGGATGCAATCGAGGACCGGATCCGCCTACTGGCCACCGGAGACCGTCTCGGCTCACTCCGCCCCGCCCGCGGGGGAGACGGGATACGTGATGCCGCCGGCCGGGAAGACCGTCACGCGCCGGCGGCCGGGAGGCAGGATGGCCTCGGCGCGGGCGACGGCTTGCTCCATCGTGCCGACAATCTCGAGGCCGGGGAACTCGGCAGCCGCGGCGTGCAGCGTGGGCGAAACCATGATGACCGCGTTGCGCGTGATGGTGTGGGCCGCCAGGCGCACAAAGAACGCCGCGTCGCCCGCCAGCGAGGGCACCAGGCGCGTCAGCAGCGAGTACACGGTGTTTGCCCCCAGGCGGCGGATAAGCCATCGCGTGCGGGCCGGGCTGATCGGCCAGGCCGGCACGCGCATGCCGTACGCCCCCGCCTCGCACCGCGTCAGGCAGATCACCACTCCGCCCGGGCGAGCCGCCCACAGCGTGTTCGGAATGCACTTGAAGCTCTGCCACAGGTCGAAGTCCCGCGGCCAGGCGTTCGTGATCACCACGTCGGCGGGTTCGGCCACCGTCACTCCGCAGGCGACGGCGCACTGCTTGGTGAGCATCTGGTGGGCGGGCACGACCTCTCCGGCGGTGATGAACGCGGGGCGGTCGGCCTCGTCCAGCAGGAACTGCACGCTGTAGGTCGCCCCTCCGGCGGAGGCGAGAAGCTGCCCGCCCGCGTCGATCGCCGCCCGCATGGCGTTCTCCGGCGCCGGCAAGCCCACGAGCCGCGCAAACTCGCGCCCCGGCCCCAGGCGGTGAAGGGCCCGGATCGTCTCGCAGTGCGCGCAGCCGGGCAGCAGCATCTTCCAGCCGCCGCCGAACCCCGCCTGTAGGTGCGGGCTGGTCGAACTGATGATGACCCTCACGTCGGCCGCCGCCACGCCGCGGTCGATCCACACCGGCACCTTGCCGACCCGGCCGAGATACTCGTACGCGGACCGGTCGCCATACGGGTTCGACCGCCACCGCAGGACGCCCCCGGCCGGGCCGAGCTTGTCGGCCGCCTGCCGCGCCGTCATCGGGGGGTGCATTCCGGTGGCGAAGACCACTTCGATGCGGTCGTCACCGACGCCGGCGTGGCGCAGCTCGCGCAGCACCACCTCCAGCACGCGCGGAATCGGGCTGTGGCGCGTCACGTCCTCGACCACCAGCACCACGCGTCCCCGCGGCCGCGCCGCCAGCAGCCGCGACAGCGGCGGACCCGCCACCGGCTGGTCCAGCGCCAGCGCCAGGCGGTCGGGCCAGTCCTCGCTGGCCGCCCGCAGCGCCGGCGCAGCCACCTGCGCCACCTGCCAGGGATCCGGCAGGAGCAGTTCCATCGTCGCGCTGCCCCATGGCACGGCTATCGAAGGCATCGGGTTTCCTGTTGCGTTGGCTCGCCCGCTCGCCGGGCCGTGACCACCGCGTATACGCCCAGCGGCTCGGTCAAGGCCGCGAAGTCGCCGAACCCTCCGGCCTCGAACAATTCCCCCATCCGCTCGGGCGTGCGATGGTGCATGTGCAGCCCGAACACCCGCCGGAAGAACCGGTCGGTGCCGTGGGCGGTGGAAAGGCTGTTGAACACCGCCGGCGTGCCCGGCGGGCACGCCTCGGCCACGGCGCGCACGACCGCGACGATCTGCTCGTCGGTGAGGTACTCGCAGATGCCGATCAGCTTGACGACGTCCGGCGGCACGTCCAGCATCTCGCCGACCTGCCGCACGTCGCCGCGGATGAACCGCACCCGCTCGTGAACGCCGTGACGTTCCGCGAGCCGCCGCCCATACACGAATGCGTCGTCGCTCAGGTCCACCATCGTGGCGCGGCAGTCGGCCTCGGCCATCACCATCGCCTCGATGATGTTCGCGCCCGGACCGGCCCCAAGGCACAGCACGTGGGCGGGCTGGTGAGGCGACTGCTCGATCAGCCGCGCCAGCAAGCGGCTGACCAGCCGCTTGCGGTTCCGCAACGCCATCGCCATCGTGCCGGCGCCCACCAGAATCCTGTCGATCGCCTTCCTCGGCCGACCCTCGTAGCTCACCACCATGCTCTGCCAGCCCCCGGGATCGGCCCAGTTGGCGGCCGCCAGTTCGCTCTTGGTGAATCGCAGCAGGGCCCGCAGCCAGCCGCCCGGCAGGTAGTTTGCCAGCGGGTTGATGACAGCGGCCTTGAGCAGCCGCCTTGTCGGGCCTTGGCGCTCGAAATCGATGTCGGCCATCCAACCGGGGGTCTTGTCGCCTGCGATCCGCATGGACCGCGAGTATACCCTTCGCCGTGGCGCCAACACACCGGCTTTCCGGCGCAACTCCGCCCCGCCCGCGGTCGTTCGCAACGAACTGACCGCCTACCCGCATCCCGGCCCGCGGAGTTTGCCGAGACGACAGGACGGTTTGTGCGTTCCATGTGACGGAAGGAGATCGGCCAACGTGAAGACCACCTCTCACTTACTCGCAAGCGTCGTGTTGTGCCTGGCCTGGGAACTGTCTGCGGCCGCGCCGCCCGCGGCCGAGGGGGGCGACCTTGAGATCGAGGTGCGGCTGCTGGGGGCCTTGGGCAGCGGCGGCGAAACTTCGCTTCCCGCCCTTCTGCTGGACCTGGCGCGGACCGGCGATCGATGGGAGCGCGTTTGGGGCTGTCACAGCGACTCCCGCAGGCCGTCGCTCTACACCGGCAGCGTCTGCCAGGGGCTGGTCAGCGGCGAACGGGTCTCCCTCGTGCTGCGGATGCGGCACAAGGACGTCTCCTCCATCGAAGCGGATCTCAAGCGTCTGCCCGACGGCCGCCTGGAAGGCTCGTACACGCTGAAGTCGGGCGAGGCCGCCGTCAAGGGCCGCTGCGACGGGCGCATCAAGCCCGCCCGGCCGCCGTTGCCCGCGGGCTTCGCCCCGCCCCGCGGCGGCGAACACCCCCGCATCCTGTTCCGCGCCTCGGACATCCCGGCCCTGAAGGAGAAGCTCAAGACCCCCCTGGGCAAGGCGATGTTCGACAGGATGGGCGACGAGAAGACCGCCGACGCGATTGGCCAGGCCCTGAAGTACGTCCTTACGGGCGATGCCCAGTACGCCGAGAAGGCACGCGCCTTCGCCGAGAAGAACATGGCTGGCAACGCCGGCGGCTACTCGATGCGGTCCTCGGCCGGGCGCGTGCCCGAGCAGGTGGCGCTGGCATACGACCTGTGCTACAACGCCTGGCCCGCCGACTTCAGAAAAAAGGTCGAAGACCACCTGGCGAGCGAAGGCGAACGGTTTCTTCGCGGCCAGGGGTTCAGCGGCGGGTACAACTGGCATGTCTCCAGCAACTGGGGCTCGAAGGTCTTCCAGGGCGCCGGACTCATGGGCCTGGCCCTGTGGGGCGAGAAGGGCCCGCAGCCGCCCAAGCCCGAGGGCGCCGACGCGGCGCGACTGGCCCAGTGGCAGGACGAACTCGCCGAATGGAAACGCCTCGGCGAGGTCGACCCGCGGTACCAGCGCATCTTCGAGGAATCGCGATATGTGCTGTACCTGCATAGCCGCGAGGCCATCGGCACCGGCGGGTTCCGCGGCGAGTGCTCCCACTATGGCCTGAACGCCATGGAAATGCAGATCGAGTACGCCGCGTGCTACCGGCGGATGTTCGGCCGGGACCTGTCACCCTACGCCGACGCCACGCTGGCCATCCCGCGCATGATCTTCTGCCACTACTTCCCAGAGGATGCGAAGGCCAAGGCGACCGCGCTGGGCATCAACGGCTTGTCCGACCTGCGAGCCAACATGCTCTCCTACAGCTACCCGCTTGCCCCCAGCGCCTACAAGGGCGCGGTGCAGTGGGTCTGGAACCGCGCGGCCGGCATTCCCACGACGACGGCGCCGGGCGATGCCGCTTCCGCCGAGGCGCTCGCCGCCTACATGAAGGGCGACGACGTGTGGGGCTTCCTCAGCTACCCGCTGGACGCCAAGCCCCAGCACCCCTCGACGGCCATGCCGCTCACCTGGCAGGCGCCCGACCACGGCTTCTACGCCTTCCGCAACGGTTGGCGGGGCCAGGGCGACTTCCTCCTGCTGGTTCACGCCAAGACCCACCCGCCGGGCGGCTGGAACGGCCCCAACGCCGGCACGTTCCATCTCCTCGGGCTCGCCCAGCCGTGGAACGGAACCTATTCCGGCCGCGAAGTCTGCGCCTGGGAAGAGAACCGGGTGATGCTGCCCGAGGACCCGTTCAACAACGGCCTGGGCCGCGTCCTGCATGCCTCGGCCGAGGCCGACGGATCGGGCTCGGTCACCATGGACTTGAGCGACTCGTACAACGCCCCGGCCGGCCGGGCTTACTCGATGTATGGGAGCGTTCGCGAAGGGCTGGCCTTCAAGGACGCCAAGATCAAGGCGCTGCGGGCGATGGCGGTGGACTACAGCGGCAAGAGCGGCGCGCCGTGCCTCTTCGTGCTGGTGGACTCGATCACGGGCGGCAAGTCCAAGCTGTGGACCTGGAACCTTGGCGACCCGGCCGTCGTGCCGAAGGTGGCCGTCTCGGGCGCCAGCTTCACGGTGCCTCGCGGCGACGGCATCATGCGCGGCACGTTCGCGGCGCCCCGTTCGGTGCAACTGTCGGCCAAGGTGAATGACGGCAAGGACCAGCCCGGGCACACGTGCGCCCTGCGCGAGAAAGCGCCGCCGCGGCCGGTGCCGACGCTGTTCGCCCAGGGAGGCGACAGCTTCTTCCTGGTCGCGACGTTCCAGGACGCCAAGGCGCCCGCCCCGCAGGTCAAGGTCGAGGGCGAAGGCCTGGCCGCGAAGGTCGTCGTCGGCAACCGCCTCATTTCCTTCCGCGGCGACAGGATCGTCGTCGAAAACGCCCCGTAACACCAGGACATCCGGTGGCGCGGCGGCCGGACCCTCTACGCCGCCACGCGCGCCGCGCTTGCCAGCTTCAGCAACTTCCCCGCAACCTGCCCCAGCGGCACGACGTGCTCGGCCGCGCCCATGCGGATCGCCTCACGCGGCATGCCGAACACCACGCACGTCGCCTCGTCCTGCGCCACCGTCTGGGCGCCCGCCTGCCGCATCGCCAGCAGCCCAGCCGCGCCGTCCGCCCCCATCCCAGTCAGGATCGCTCCCACCGCGTTCGCTCCCGCCTGCGACGCCACCGAATGCAAGAGCACATCCACGCTCGGACGCTGGTGATGCACCGGCGGGCCGCCCTTCACCGCCACCAGGTACTGCGCCCCGCTGCGCCGCAGCACCATGTGATAGTTCCCCGGCGCGATCAGCGCCAGGCCGGGCACGAGCACATCCCCGTCGGCCGCCTCGCGGACCTCGATGCGGCACAGTTCGTTCAGCCGCCGCGCGAACGCCGCCGTGAAGTGCTCCGGCATGTGCTGCACCACCAGGGCGCCGGGCGAGTCCACCGGCATCGCGGTCAGCACCTCCTGCAATGCCGACGTCCCCCCCGTCGAGGCCCCGATCGCCAGGATCCGGTGCGTCGTCCGCATCACCGCCGGCCCCGACGCCTTGGGCGCCGGCTCAGCCGCCGGCGGCGCCGCCGGCGCCCGCGCCCCGACACGAGCCGTCGCCGCCACGCGAATCCGTTCGGCAATCTGCTTGCCCACCTCCGCCACCGAGTACGCCGAGCCGGGCTTGCCCACCACGTCCACCGCTCCCAGCTCCAACGCCCGCAACGCCGTGTCGCTCCCCCGCGGCGTCAGCGAACTCACCACGATCACCGGCATCGGGTGATACCGCATCAGCTTGCCCAGGAACGTCAATCCGTCCATCCGCGGCATTTCCAGGTCCAGCGTGATCACATCCGGCGCCAGCCGTACGATCTTGTCGCGAGCCGCGTAGGGGTCCGCGGCCGTGCCGACGACGTCGATGTCGCCCGCGCGCGCCAACTCGGCCGACAGCAACTGCCGCACTACCGCCGAATCATCCACGATCAGTACGCGTATCACGGCTTCCCTCTTCGTTACGCATCCTATGCAAGCACCGGCGCGCCGGAGTCCGCGTGGAAACTCAACCACAGGTTCCCCGCGTCCAGGAACACCACCGCCTCGGCCATGCAGTCCATCTCATCGGCAATCGGAAAGACCTCCACCTCAGCCGGCACGCCGACGTTGAACTCCGCGGCCGTGCCCGCCGCCGCCGGCAGGAGATTGCCCAACAACACGTTCGTCAGTTCCTTCAGCGCGTCGACCTGCTGCTCCTCGGGCGCCGACGCGCCGTCCTCCAGCCCGAGCATGTTCGCCGCCAGTTCCGGCAGCACGGCCTTGTGCACCGTCACGTTCAACTGCCCGTTGAACGCGCCCGCGAAGCCGATCACCACGTTGGCGCGCGGGCCGGCCGCGTCCGCGTCGCCCTCCGGATTCGCCAGCAGGAACGCCATCGATTCCAGGGTCTTCTCGGCCACGTCGCGAAGTTTCCCGTCAAGCGGCTTGCTCATTGCCCACTCCCATGTGTTTCATGACGATCTCCCGGATCGCTTCCGGCGAGAACGGCTTGTGTACGAACATCGCCCCCTGTTTCTGCAGGCGGTCGATCCGCGTCTGGCTGCCTTCCGTCGAGACCACCACGATGGCCAGGTCCTTCCAGAGCGGGTTGGCCCGGATCCGCGAAATCATCTCCTCGCCGTTCATCACCGGCATGTTGATGTCCGCGACCACCAGGTCGATCCAATTCGCCTCCAGCGCCGCCAGGCCCTCGTGCCCGTTGCCCGCCTGCACCACTTCGCCCAGCGGAATCCCCGCCAGCTTCATCGTCCGAAGGATCATCGCCCGCACCACGGCGCTGTCGTCCACGATCAATACGTTCAGTGACATCGTCGTCGCCTTTCCCTCG
>CAYWTX010000367.1:0-8909 GCA_964461295.1 uncultured Planctomycetaceae bacterium
CGACAGCCCGCACAGCGTGAAATACGCCGGCCGCCGGCCGATCCGCGCCCCCAGCAGCGGGGCGCACACGCAGCCGATGATCGCGCCGATGGCCGAGGCCATGATGGCGGCCCCCTTCGCGCTGGGGTTGCCGGGCATGAGCTGCTTGTCCACCCACACGGGAATCTGCTGGATGGCGCCCCACGTGCCGACCAGCGCCACCGTCGCCAGGCCGATCGCCAGCACCGTCCGCCCCGTCAGCATTCGCGAGGCGGCGATCTCCCGCACCGGGCGCGGCCGCTCCACCCGCACCGACTCCTTCCACTTCGGCGATTCCGGCACGAACAGCCGAATGATGAACGTCAGCAGCGCCGGCGCCGCCCCGGCCAGCATCACGTATCGCCACGTCGCCGGCGTCACCTTGTAGAAGAACCCCAGCACGCCGATCAGCAGAAACCCCACGTTCGCGGCCGCGCCGATCGCCCCCGCCAGCCACGGGCGCCACTTCTCCGGCCAGCACTCCATCACGAGGGCCACGCCGAGCGACCACTCGCCGCCCATGCCGAGGGCGGCGAGAAACCGCAGGCCGAACAGGTGCCACGGCGCCTGGGCGAAGTACCCCAGCCCCGTGAACAGCGAGTACACCAGCACGCTCAGGGCCATCGCCCTCACGCGCCCGATGCGGTCGCCCAGCCAGCCGAAGACGAACCCGCCGCACGCCGCGCCCAGCAGCCACGCCGCCGTGATGAAGCCCACCCACTTCGGCACGGCCGCGGCCGCCCCGCCCGTCAGTTCCGTCAACGCCGGGTTGGCGATCAGCGGGAAAATCCCCTGCTCCATGCCGTCGAACCCCCAGCCGAGGAATGCGGCCAGCAGCACGAGCCATTTGCCTCTGTTGCTCAAGCTCGTCTCCCTCGGCGCCGGCGTCGTCGCGGTGGTGGGCATCCGGACCTTATTGCGGAATGAATGCGTCAAGAAGAGCTTGCCCATTCCAGGGCCGGCCTAATCAGACGGAACTGAGACGCGCCTTATATGCCTCCAGATCTTCCGTTGTGATCTGCCCAGGAGGCACAAGCTGGTAGTGAACTTCGCTGGCAACAACGATCTGTTCCTGCTGAACCTCGAAGGCCAATAGCGCGATCACTTTGTCCGGCATGAACTGGGTGGCAACGGGCCTGCATACCAAGGAGGAGAACTTGGCATTGCAGATGGCGATATCCTGCTCAATCTGCACGATGCTCTGTTTGTCACGACCGCCCTTGGCTTGCACAGGCAAGACGTAGTGCACCCCTCGCCGGTCCACTCCAACGTAAATCTCGTCCGTTTCAACTTGTCCAACGTCTTCTACCGCAGTGCGTAGATGGCTCTGAAGCGAGTAGCACGTGATTCCTGTGAAGATGTCGATCAGCCGGTTATACCTGACCTTTGCCAACAGCGCTTGCTCGTCCGTCAAGGCATACATGTCTATAATGCCGGGCGTGGAATCCGGCACCTTCGTCACGCCCACGTCCTGTCGCGGGCGTATTTGCGTGAAGGGAGCCGCAACGAAGCAGTACCGGCCGCGGCCTACCAGGCGAATGATCCAACTCTTTCCTTTGGGAGCCCGAGACAGAATCGATTCAGGGAACGAATTTCGAAACCTGAAGGAGTAGATCAAATCGCCGAGGTTCTTGGGGAGCCGAACACCCAGTTTCTCTGCAATTATCGCGAGATCCTCCCTGCGGAACGGCACTCTCTCCGCCCCAGGTTTATACGCATCGAGGAAAACACTTTCGATTATCTGTTCGTACAGATTCTGTTGTTCTTTCACCATCGCAAGCCCTTGTCATTTCTTGCCCGGCCAGCGAAGAAGAACGACTTCCTCGCGCAACTGCTCACGCGTTGCCGTCGCCAATCGCGTACGGAACAGATCGATGCCTGTCACCTCATACCCCAGATGCTCCGCGATATGAGCCAATATCTGTCCCGTCCGAATCATCACCCGCAGATAGGATGCCTGGTCGCCAACCACGTACGCCAGCCTCGCCCCAGGTTTCAGGGCGCGCTTCAATCCATCCAAATGCCTCGCCATTCCGCCGAAGTACAACCGTGTCACTCGCGCGTACATCCGCTCGAATCCGCTGGTCTTGCCCATCGCCACCCGCCGGGCTTCGATGGCCTCCGCAAGTTCATGCACTTCAGGAATCGCTTCGATCCAGCGGTCGTCGTCGTCGCCTTTGTAAACATTACGCGTGTTCGACCGCATGAGGGTGCGTTTGAACGCCTGCAATTCCTGCCGGTCCTTGATCAACCCAAGCAGGACCGATTCCAGGCGAGTGGTTCGCGTGTAATCTTTCTCATTCGGGTATGGCGGGGATGTAATAACGGCGTCGATGCTTCCGGTGGACAGCGACGCCGACTGTTTGCGCGAATCAGCATGCAGGACCTCAGCCGGCACAGAAGTTTGGGCAGATACCAACCGCAGATCCGCGGCGGTTTGCATCACGTTCGCCAACCAGGTCTGCACGACCGGCGCATCCGCCTTCAGTTCCCCCACGCCGACCTCCGGACCAAAATGTAGGTTCCCGATCGTAGTGACGAGCGCCTTGGCCAAGGCCACTAATTCGAGCCGGTCGAACCTGTCGTCACGGCGGGCGTTGAGGCACTCGAGCAAGACCAGCGTCTTGTGCAGGGGAAGCGGGCTGATCGAATCAGTCAACAGGAGCTGGACCGCTTCCTCCGGCAACACCAGCAACGGGACCTTCGCGGTCGTCGGCGAGTCCCCAAACCATTTCTCGTCGTCGATTCCGTGCTTCCGCAATGTTTTCAGCGTTTCATCAGCCACCCGTTTGGCGTGCAGTTCCAGACCGGCCGCGTCGACGGCCCAGTCCGTCTTCACTCTCGATGCGAGGAAGGCCATGGGGTTGGCCTCAATCCCAACGCTGCCGATCCACAGTTTCTTGCACTCCACCAGCGTGGTGCCCGTGCCGCAGAAGGGGTCGAGCACCGTCGCGACGGGCGTGATACTGAATCGCTTAAGATACTGCCGCACCAGGTGCGGCGGGTAAGACAGCACAAACCGATACCAGTCGTGTACCGGGCGATCCTCGGGCGAGAGCTTGTTGTTCTCCGCCGGCCGTCCTCGGCGGGCACATGGCGCCGCTATGGTTTGGTCTGCAAGAAGCGCGCGAGATGTCACCGGCGGAGGAACCATGGAGGGCAGACTACCCGCCCGACGCGGTAAAAGCAACGTGTCGGCCGATTCCCTCGCCCTCGCCATCGGTACTGGTTAGCGGCTGCCGCTGTAGTTGGGCACCGCCTCGCTGGTGCGCAGGTAGCGGTCGTAGATTCGCACCAACTTCAGTTCGCCATTCAGCGATGGTGCCAGCTTCAGCGCCGCCCCGCCCGTCAGCTCCGTCAGGGCCGGGTTGGCGATCAGCGGGAAAATCCCCTGCTCCATGCCGTCGAACCCCCAGCCGAGGAATGCGGCCAGCAGCACGAGCCATTTGCCTCTGTTGCTCAAGCTCGTATCCCTCGGCGCCGGCGTCGTCGCGGTGGTGGGCATGCGAACCTTTCTCTGTTCTGGGTGCTGACGCGTTCTACCGAACGGGAAAGAATGGTTCTTCACGGCCGGGCGAACGCCGGCCGGGTCAACCGCGTCCATGGGGCTGGCCTCGGGGCACGGACAGGTTCGTCGCCGCCCAGGCCGGCAGGCCCAGCACCGCGCCGAGGGCCGCCCCGGCCGCGACGCCCACGCCCATCGCCGGCAGGAGGGCCTCCCACCGCCACCGCCCGCCGATCACGGCCAGTCCGGCCAGCACGATCATCCCCGCGCCCAGGCCCAGCAAACCCGCCCACAGCACGCCGGAGGCGTAGAGCCGCGGCGTGAAGCGACTGCCCGAGTTGAACTGTCTCACCACCCCGCGCAGCAGCAGCGAGCACCACCCCGCCGCGGCCAGCAGGCCCGCGCTGCCGCCCAGCAGGATGCCCTCCGTTTCGGCCTGGACGCCAAACCCGACGTAAAGAGACACCCCAGCCAGGCCGAGGAGATTCCCAATGGCGCTGCCGGCTCCGCAGGCCAGCAGCGTCAGCAGAAACAGAGGCCAGAGGCGGATCGAAACGCCAGGCATGGACAGTTCCTTTGGCCCAAGACCATAGCGGCCCGACCGCCCGCGGGCAAGCGGAACGGACTGCACGGCTGGATGGACCGCGCCACCGGAGGAACACCCTTCAGCATGGGCCGCAACGCAGTTGGCTCCCGCTTTGCGGCCCCGCGTTGAGAATCCGCGCCCGAATCGTTAGAATGCGGACAGGATGAGGCTCCAAGCATCTCAACAAATGCGGCTCGAGCAGCAGATGAAGCTCGCCCCCAGGATCATCCAGGCCATGGAGATCCTCCAGCTTCCCATGCTCGCGCTGCAGGAACGCATCGACGCCGAACTCGAGGCCAACCCCGTTCTGGAGATGGAGGAGCCGGCGGCCGACGAATCGGCCGCGCCCGTCGAGGACGCCGGCCCATCCAACGAATCGCTGGACGCCAAGCCGCTGGTGGTCGAGGAGGGCAACGGCAACCAGGACGACTTCCGTCGCCTGTCGGACTTCGAGGAGGAGTACGGCCCGGACTTCAGCGAGGGCGACACCCCGTATCGACCCGCGCGCTCCAGTGACGGCGAACGCGACGCCAAGATGGACGCCATGGCCAACGCGCCCGCCCCGGCCGAGTCGCTCAACGAACACCTCCTCCACCAGTGGGCGTTCATCGAGGCGCCCGAACTGATCGAGGCGGCCGGCCGGCTGATCATCAACCACATCGATGACGACGGCTACCTCCACATCCCGCTGGAGGATCTGCCCGAGCGGACGAACCAGCCGGTGACGAGGGAATCGCTGCTGGAGGCCCTGCCTCTGGTGCAGACGCTGGACCCCACCGGCGTGGGCGCACGCGACCTTCGCGAATGCCTGCTGCTGCAACTGGCCGTGGAAGCCCAGGCCGGACGCGACGTCGCGATGGAAACCGAGATCGTCATGCGGCACCTGCGCGACATCGAGATGAACCGGCTGCCGCAGATCGCCAAGCGAACCGGCAAGACCGTCGACCAGGTCAAGACCGCGATCGACAACATCTCGCACCTCAACCCTCGGCCGGGGCATCTCATCGGCGAGCGCAACGTGCCGATGGTCGTGCCGGAAGTGCTGGTCGAGCTGGCCGATGACGGGCAGGTCGTGGTGAGCATGGCGGACGGCAACACGCCGAACCTCGGCATCTCGGAGGCGTATCGCAAGCTGGCGCGAAACCGAGCCACCGAACGCGAGGCCAAACGCTACCTGCAACGGAACATCCGCTCGGCCCAGTGGCTCATCGGCGCGATCCAGCAGCGGCGCGAAACCGTCCGCCGCGTGGCCAAGGAGGTCTTCAAGGTCCAGCGAGACTTCCTCGACTCCGGGCAGGAGGCCCTCAAGCCGCTGCCGATGGCCGACGTGGCCGGCAAAGTCCGCGTGCACGTGGCCACCGTCAGCCGGGCGGTGGCCGGCAAGTACGTCCAGACGCCGCGCGGCATCTTCCCGCTCCGCATGTTCTTCTCCGGCGGCACGACGACCTCCGGCGGGCAGGACGTCTCCTGGGGCGCCGTGAAGGCCAAACTGAAGGAGGTTGTCGACAACGAGGACAAGGCCAACCCGCTCAACGACGACGAACTGGCCCAGGAAGTGAGCAAGCAAGGCATCGACATCGCCCGCCGCACGATCGCCAAGTATCGCGGCATCCTGGATATCCCGCCCGCGCGCAAACGCAGGCAGTTCTGAATTGGCAGCCGGCAGCCTGGAGCCAGTAGCCAGTGGAGAACGCTCTGCGGGCACTCCCGGGTTTCTTGCGGGGGCTACTGGCTCCCGGCTACTTGCCCGCCGCCGCCTTTGGCGGGTTCGCCCAATCCGCCCACATCCGCTCCGCGACCGTGACGTCGAGCTTGCCGCTGTACACATACACGCGGTAGCGCAGCGTGTACTCGTTGCCCGGCCGCAGCGTCCAGTCCTTCTGCTGCACGGGGCAGAAGTTGAAGAACACGCCGCCCGATTCCCAGATTCGCATCGGCTCGGGATGCTCGTGGTTGGCCGGACAACTCATGATGACCACCCCGGCGGGGCCCCTGTCCGTCGGGCCGTGCATGTCGCACCATCGCGCGCGGGTGCCGTGCCCGTCCCTGCGGGTCTTGCCTTCGCTGGTGAGGTAATCGGCCTTGCCGTCCACCCACTTGCCCGTGCCGCGGAAACCGATCCCGCCGCCGTAGCGGTACGCCGGCAGCTCCAGCGGGCTGCCCGTCGCGCAGCGCTGCGTCGTGACGTAATCGACCAGCCACCACCCCGCGGCCGGGCCGCCCACGTTCCACGCCCGCACGCTCAGCCGCTCGTTCAGGGCTACCTTCTCGCCGCCGGGGGCCTTGAGGTCCACGTGGTCCTGCATTGCCTCAAAGCCCGCGAACACCTCGCCACTGCTCAGGCCGGCGAACTTCACGAACCGGACCGTGCCCGATCCGTCCTTGAGGTTCCAGAAGTCCACCTTGCGGCCCTCGAACTTCGTGCTCGTCCACGGCCCCCAGATGCCCATGTGATGAATATGATCCTTCGGATGGATGCCCGTCAGTTCCTCCCCGGCCGGCGACCACAGAGGATGAATGAACCCGCTGCGGCGGTAGAGCGGGCTGGCCCCCGCAGGCGGCTCGACCGCCGCGTGGTTGTAGCGCAGCACCGGCGACTTGCCCACCAGCAGCTCGACGGCCTTGTCGTCCTTGACGGCCCGCGCGGCCGGCTCGCCGGGGGCGAGCGCACCCGCCGCGGACAGTTCGTACGTCCGCTTGGCGCCCTTGGCCGTCTTGCCGGCCAGCACAAACCACAGGCGAGCCGCCTCCCCGGGTTCCACCTGGCACGCGACGGCGGCTCGCTTGCCATCGGCCGACAGTTCTTCCAGCTTGCACGCCCCCGCGCCCAGCGCCTTGGCCTCGCCGGTCAACTCCACATTGACGGGGGTGTCCTGCCGCTCGACCTCGCCCGCGTCCACGGTAACGCGAATCATCTTGCCTTCCTTGTCTGCGCCGAGAACGTTGGGCGCGATGGCGCCAATCACCACGAGAATGCAGACTCCAAAGCGACCTCGCAACATGCTCTTCTCCGCGACGCCTGCCGGCGCCCGTTTGCTTCCTTCGCTATCGCAAGCCCAGTCCACGAACCGGTCGCTTCCCTCGCACCCAGCTTGCTTCGCGGCGATGTTTCGCTCTCACGGGTTGGTCGGGGGTTCCGCCTCGACCGCCCGGATCAGCTCCTCGGCCGCCTGGAGCTGCTCGTGCGAGCCGTCCACGCCGATCCAGCACGCGCCCTCGGCGCCGAGCACGCCGCCGGCGGCGGCGAGAAACGCCTTCGCGCCCGTCAGACGCTCGATCGCGTCCAGCTCCGTGAACACCTCGCCGGCAATCGGCATCATCCGCGGGCCCTCGGCCCCCGGCGCGTTCAGCCGCGCCGCCAGCACGTCCAGGTCTTCCGCCACACGCTTCTCCAGCCCCACCGGCACGATCAATCGCACGCGCCGCCCCACCACGGCCGGGAGAATCGCGCCGATGGTGCCGGCCTGCGGATGCCCGACGAGCACCGCCGCGCGGCGGGCGACGAGGTCCAGCGCGTTGGCGCCCTTGATGACGACATCGCCCTCGCGCATCTCGCCGATCACGTCGAAGACCTGCTTGCCGCGCTGCCACTGCCCGCGATGGATCACCACGTCGCCCGCCAGGCGCCCGGGCGGGGCCTTCGTGCCCGGCGGCACGGTGACGCCGCGCCGGAACCCCTCGCGATGGAATCCCTCCGCCTGGCCCAGCACGGCCAGGACCTCCTCCGCCACGTACGCGTTGGTCGTCCCGGCCACGATGACGACGGTACGTTCCGGCAGCGCGTCGGCGACGCCCGGGTGCGCCGCCATGCCGCGCCCGATCAGCCTCTTGCCCGCCGATACCGTCAGGATGAATTGCTTCATGGCTTGGATCCATTCCTGCCGCTATTGAGGAACTGCAGGAGTTCTGCCTCCCTCGCGGAGTCCCGGTACAGGGGAAGAAGCAGTTTCGGGGCAGAAAGGACTCCACGAAGAGCGGAACAGGCCAACGCAACAGCGTCCCTGCGGATATCCAAGGGCACACTGTCAATCCGCTTGGCACCATGCGCGATGTCCCCCCTTTCCTCGAAGACCTTCTTTACCCGTACTGCTAGGTCTTCAGACGCGGTGCCCGGTGGCCCCAAGGCAATGAGGCGAGGGATCCTTTCCTTCAACTTCCCGGTGATTCCCCCCCGTCTGTTCTCCCGCTTCTCAACGCTGCAAAGTGCCTCAAGTGCGAAACACATCAACAGAAAGGCACCCATGGGATCTGAGGCAAAACCATCGTTGAACAGGGCCAAAGCACGCCCGATTCGGGTCTGCCTCAGCCACGCCTTCTCGATGGTGTCCGCGAAGCAACGTCGAAATGCCTCAGAATGCTTTCCCTGATAGTAGTCTGGGCCTAAGAAAGCCTCTCGCTGCGCCCACAGGGCTCGATCCCTGGCCAGCAACGGAAAAGCCCGAGCTACCTCAATCGTTGCCTCCCGATCGAGTTGCTGCCAAAACGCCTCCGATCGGACGTGTGACAGGAATCGGTCGAGTGCAAGACAATCGACGAGACGTTTCCACACCTCGGCAATTGCAGCGAGATCTCCAAGCTGGAAACGCAGTTCAGGATCGTCACTTTTCCAGGGCGTCGCGGGCCGCTCCCAATCGAGCGTGGGGTCTTCGTAGTCCCTACCGCAACCGGATACTTCCAGAACGCCACCGGCGATGGTCGCATCAAAACACACTGGGCATATCGCGTCCGTTGGGCGGACCAATCGAAGGGCCAATAGGAAGGTGCCCGCCAACGCGCAGGCTACCTCGTCACGGGTAGAAA
>CAYWTX010000368.1:0-8677 GCA_964461295.1 uncultured Planctomycetaceae bacterium
CGCCAAGGGCCTGGTTTTCGGCCGACAGGCCCGCCGCCGCCGCCGCGACGGCACGCGCATATCGATCGCGCCCGCCGGGCAAATCCAGATCTCGCTCCACTGCCTCCAGCCGTTGGGGCAGCTCCGCGGCGATCCGCTCGGCCGTGAGGGCGTCCAGCCCCGCCCGCCTCGCCATCGCCGTCAGCGGAGGCGACTGGCACGTGTCGCCCGCCGGACCGATCCCCGCGCGGCGAACGATCGCCCCGGCCAACGCCACCGCGTCCACGACGGCCTTGTCGCCCAGCGAGTCCGGCACGCCGCCAGGCGGCTGGTGGTGCAGCCATATGGCGTTCGCCACGCCCGACGGCAGGTTCCACCGCCGGGCCAGCCGCCACCCCGCGGTCGTATGGTCCAGCCCGAGCGACTCGCGCTCGCACTCGCCGAGGGCCTCGAAGCCCGCCTGGGCCGCCGCCGCCGCACGCGCGTAACTCTTGGGCAACACCAACGGCAGAACCGGCTTGCCAATGTCATGCAACAGTGCGCATACGTATGCCTCTTCAGGATCAAGCTTCCCGAAGCCCGCGCCCGCCGACGCCCCTCTCGCTTCGGCCACCGCCCCCGCCGCCATCGCCGCCGCCACGCTGTGCCGCCAGAACGCCTCCGCATCCAGCCCGCCCAGTTCCCCGGTCGCCCCGCCGACCGGCATTGCCAGCACGGCCGAGCGAACCGCCCCCACGCCCAGCCCCCGCACCGCCGCCGCGATGGTGCGAGCGTTCGCCCCCGGCGCCGCATTGGCCAACGACAGCACACGCGCCGCCACGGCCGGGTCCAATGCCACCGCCGCCGCCACGCGGCTGAGTGCCTCCTCCTCGTGGTCTCCCCAAGGGGGCCGTTGCCCGGCATCCCCGGCGGGACCGTTGGCCGGTACCCCCGACCGGGCCGTTGGCCGGTCTCCGGCTCCTCGCATCGCCTCAAGGATGTGCGCGATGGTGGCAGGCAGGGCCGGCAACGCCTCCAGCCGGCGAATCGCCATGTCGAACTGCTGCACGCCCAGTCTACGCGCCAGGCCAGCTTGTCCCTGCCTTTCCTCCACGTACTGCCCTCTCGCTGAGATCGGATACCGGAAACCGGATGCCGTGGGACCGGAGACCGGGAACCGTGGAACGGATGTCCGGTCTTCTGCGTCCCCAACGGGGCCGTTGGCCGGTATCCCGTTCCGCGGTATCCGGCCCCCGCGCCGCCTCAGCGGCGCTTCACCATCTTTACCATGCTCTCCACCAGATTCTGGATGTTGAACGGCTTCTTGATGAACTCGTTGGCCCCCGCAGCCATGATCCGGTCCACCTCCGCCTGCGCGGCCATGCCCGAAATCGCCAGAATCTTCATGTCCGACAACTGCTGGCTACGGCGGATGGCCTTGCACACCACGTCGCCGTTCACGTCCGGAAGCATGAAGTCCAGGATCACCACGTCAGGGTGGAATTCCTGCGTCAGCAGCCCCGCCTCGTAGCCGGTCTGGGCCGTCGCCACCTCGAAGCGGCCGTCCGCCTTCAGGACGTCCACGAACAACTCGACAATCTGCGGGTCGTCGTCGACGATCAGGACGCGTATCCTGGGATTCTCCAACTCATCCGTGGGCATGTTGTTGGTCCGCATGAAGCGGAGCAGGCTGTCACGCGGAATCCGCCGGAACTTGCTGCCAGGCACGCGGAAACCCTCCAACTGCCCCTCATCGAAGCATCGGATGATCGTCTGCTGGGAGAGCCTGCATATCTCGGCCGCCTCCCCAGTCGTGTAGATGGCCTTCAGCCTCACGCACAGTCTCCTGTTTCCATGCACTCTCCGTGAAACCCACACCCTATGAAGTCTACGTATCTTATGACACTTATGCAAAACCTCAAGAAGATTCGCCGCAATTCACCAGTTTGCGGAGGGCCGCTGGCGAAGCTGTCAGCCATCCGCTTTCAGCTAACTGGGTATCCACTTGACTCAACCGGGGCTCCGGCGTGGCATGGGCGAGACGCCCGTGCCACATCGCAAGCCCGCCCAGGTTGAGTCACGTGGATACCCAGTTTTCGCGATGGCGAGGTCCGTTGCGGGCGAGGCGTTTCGGAAGCGGAGAGCAATGGTCAATGCCAAATGAGAAACGCCACTAACCCGGTGGGCGGCTTCTCAACGCAACAGAGCCGTCCCTTAGGGACGGTCGGGTGCGAATGGGGGACCGTTCCCGACAGCGGGAGCGATGGAAGCGGTCCGGCACGCGGGCGGGATGGAAGCGGTCCCTGGTCCGCGGGCGACCGTCCCTAAGGGACGGCTCTGATGGGATTCCGCGACAACTGGGTATCCACTTGACTCAACCGGGGCTCCGGCGTGGCATGGGCGAGACGCCCGTGCCACATCGCAAGCCCTGCCACATCGCGACAAGCCGTTGCCTGAACGAGGACGACGGGATTCGAACCCGCAACCACCGGATCGACAGTCCGGTACTCTAACCAATTGAGCTACGTCCTCATGCCGCTGCCATCTTATACTCAGGTCGCGCGGCCCTGTCAAGCGCGTTTTCCAGCGATGGGACCGCCAGCCGGAGGCCGGGAACCCAACGGTGGAATCCGAAGGCGGGGTTGGTCAGCGGCAGATGCCCGGGAGCCTAGAACAGGTATGCCTCGGCCTCCTGCTGCTGCCTGGCGGCGACGAAGAGCGGGCCGCTGGCCCGTGCGGCCGCGATGCTGCCAGACGACGCGACGGCCGGCGCGTCATCCTGGGCAGGCTGGTCGGGTTGGGCCGACGACGCTTGCGGCGCCGCGGCCGCTTCGTCGTATGCCTCGGCGGCCCCGGCGGGTTGGGCTTCGTCCTCGACGGCGGCTTGGGGGGCGATGGCGGCGAAGGCCATCGCCGGCCTGTCGAGGAGGTAATCGAGCCCGTCTTCGGTGTCGGCCATGCCGCAGGCGACTTCCCCGACCACCTCGGCGTCATCGACATCCGCCCACGCCTCGCGGGCCCGCTCAGCCCGAGGCGAGTCGATCTGCTCGGGCGGGGTGTCCCCAACAGCGGGCGGTTCACTCTGGGCGACCATGGCGTCGGCGGCGCGGGCCGCCAACGTGTTCACGCGCCACGGCCGGCGCTTCAGCGGGACCTTCGGCACGTTGACGAAGTACTTCTCGTAGCGGCTGGCGTCGCCGGTCAGCCGCGGGCAGGCGAGCACCTGCAAGTGCGAGAGGTACGCGTCGAGCTCGGCATCGCCGAAGCGCGCGAGGAAGGCGGGCTTGGCCGTCTGGTTGATCGTCAGAATCTCGTCAATGATCTGCCGCTTCGTCATGGCCCGGTCCTTGTATGAACACCACACCTGCTGGCGCGTGCATGGCGACCGTGAACTGATATCGGCCCTGGGTTCGCGAAAACTTTAGCGGAGCCGAAGGACTCCGACCGGCCGCAACGCAACCGGCTCGCCGGCCCGCGCCCCCTCCCCAGTCGTTCCTTGCTTTTCGCCGCGGGTGCTGTACTCTTTGGATCCGTGTCCTCGGCGCGAGGCGTCTTCGCACAACGACCTGATCGAAAGGTTCAGCTTTTATGATGAAACCGGTGACCATGGGCGTGGTGGGGTGCGGCAAGATCAGCGGCATCTACTTCGAGAACGCGGCCAAGCTGGCCGACTTCACCAAGGTCGTCGCGTGCGCCGACCTCATGCCCGAGCGGGCGAAGGCCGCCGCCGAGAAGTACGGCATCCCCAAGGCCTGTTCGGTGAAGAAGCTGCTGGCCGACCCCGAGATCGAACTGGTGCTCAACCTCACCGTGCCCAAGGCCCACGCCAAGGTCAACCTCACCGCCATCAAGGCTGGCAAGAGCGTCTACGTGGAGAAGCCCCTCGCCGCGACGCGACGCGACGCCCGCCGGACGCTCGACGCGGCCGCCAAGGCCGGCGTGCTGGTCGGCGCCGCCCCCGACACGTTCCTGGGCGCCGGCATCCAGACCTGCCGCAAGCTCATCGACGACGGCGCCATCGGCACGCCCGTGGCCGCCACGGCGTTCATGCTCTGTCGCGGGCATGAAAGCTGGCACCCCGATCCCGAGTTCTACTACGAGCTCGGCGGCGGGCCGATGCTCGACATGGGACCCTATTACCTCACCTGCCTGGTGAACCTGCTGGGGCCCATCGCCCGCGCCACCGGCTCGGCCCGGGCCAGCTTCCCCACCCGCACCATCACCAGCCAGCCCAAGGCCGGCAAGGTCATCACCGTCCAGACGCCCACCCACCTGTCGGCGGTGCTGGACTTCGCCGGCGGGGCCGTCGGCACGGTCCTCATGAGCTTCGACGTGGCGGCGCACAACCTGCCGCGGATCGAGGTCTACGGCTCCGAGGGCAGCATCGCCGTGCCCGACCCCAACGGTTTCCGCGGCCCGGTGATGCTCCGCAAACGCGGCGAGAAGGAATGGACCGAAGTCCCGCTCACCCATCCATACGCGGAGAACTGGCGCGGCCTTGGCCCCGCCGACCTCGCCGTCGCCCTGCGAACCGGGCGCAAGCACCGTGCCAGCGGCCTGCTGGCCTGCCACATCCTCGACGCGATGCTCGCCGTGGGCGAGGCGTCGGCCAAGGGCAGGCACATCAGGCTCCAGACCACGTGCGAGCGCCCCGCGGCCATGCCGACGACGCTGAAGGAAGGCGAACTGGACTGATCCTCACCCGTGCGGGCTTCGCCCGCAGCCCAAAGCAACACGCGGCAGGCCATGGGAGGACGGCAGGATGCGCCGCGTGTCGGCTGCTAAAGTGCGCCCGCGGCAAGCCGATATGTTCCATGCCGACTTTGCGGCAAAGGTCGACAACTGCCGACGCACCACGGGCCCGCCTCAGAGGTGAGCGATGGACATTGCCACAATCGTTGGGATTCTCGTCGGTTTCGGCTGCCTGTTTGTGGCGATCATGGCCGACGGGGGGCAGTTCGGCGCGTTCTTTCACGTTCCGGCCATCGTGATCGTCGTCGGGGGCACGCTGGCGGCCACGTGCGTGCACTTCTCGCTGGGGCAGGTGCTTTCGCTGATGAACTTCATCAAGAAGACGTTCCTGCACAAGTCCATCAGCGAGGCGGAGGCGATCCAGGAGATCATCGACTGTGCGGCCATCAGCCGTCGCGAGGGGGCGCTGGCGATCCAGAACCGGCTGAAGACGATCAAGGACGGTTTCCTGGTGCGTGGGCTGTACCTGGTCATCGACGGCAGCGCGCCGGAGGCGATTCACGGGCATTTGCAGCGCGAGATCAGCAACCTGGCCGAACGGCACTTCCACGGCAAGAAGATGCTGGAGTTCATGGGCGGCGGCTGCCCGGCGTTCGGCATGGTGGGCACGCTGGTGGGCCTGGTGCAGATGTTCAGCAACATGGAATCGCCGGAGCAGATCGGCAAGGGCATGGCCGTGGCGCTGGTATGCACGTTCTACGGGGCGTTCGTGGCGAACCTGTTCTTCCTGCCGCTGGCGGGCAAGCTGGGCATCCGCTCGCGGAAGGAGGTCTTCCTGAAAACGATGATCATGGAGGGGGTGCTGGGCATTGCCCGCGGCGACGGCCCGACGCAGGTCCGCGAAGTCATGGAGACATTTGTGAGCGAGCGCGGGCGCGAGGAGATCAAGGCCAATGTCACCGCCCGAAAAGCCGCATGACGCCCCGGCCGAGCAGGCCGGCGCCGCCGCCGGTGACGAAGCGCGCTCCGCCAAGGGCGCCGCCCCGGCCGCCGGACATGGCGGCGCCCACGGCGGCGGGCACGAGCAGGCCGAGGAAGCCGGCGAGAGCGTCGGCATCTGGTACGTCTCCTTCGCCGACATGATCACGCTGCTGCTGGCGTTCTTCGTCATGCTCAGCGCGTTCTCCTCCTACGACAACAAGTCCATCGAGATGATCCAGGAGGCCTCCGCCTACGCGCGATCCTATCCCCACACGCTGTCGGTCTGGGATGCCACCGGCGGACAGAGCGTGGTCACCCCCGTGAACGAAAGCCGCATGCCCACGGCCGGCACGCAGCAGACGGCCGTGTCCGCCGCGACCATCCCGCCGCCGGAGGAGCCGCTGGGCTCGGCCCTGGCCTACAAGGACCGCAAAGTGATCGCCATCGCGGCCGACGCGCTCTTCCTGGGCCGGACCGCCTGCCTCAGCCAGGATGGCAAGCGCGACCTCGACCTGCTGGTGACCTACCTCCGCGCCCGCCCGCCGGGGCGCGTGCACATCTCCTGCTCGCCGCCCCCCGAAGGCGACGAGGCGTCCGTCGAGGCCGAAACGAAGTCGCGGCTCGCCCGGCAGTGGGTGGTCGCCGGCGTGCTGCACGGCCAGGGCCGCGTGCCCATGGACCGCATCGCCCTGTCAGCGGGCGGCGGCGGCGACGACGGCGGCTCGAGCCAGCCGCGGATCGTCGTGACACTGCTCTCCAAGGAGACCGACCGGTGAGCCAGCACGAGGAAGCCGGCGAGAAAGTCCCGATTTGGATCATATCCTTCGCGGATATGATCACGCTGCTGCTGGCGTTCTTCGTCATGCTCCAGACCATGGCGAAAACCAAGGACAACACGCTGATGAAGGCCACCGAGCGGTCGTTCATCACCGCCCTCAACCGCATGGGCCTGCCGGACTACTTCTTCCCCTCCAACCAACGCGACAAGCAGGTGGACTACCGCAAGCTGCGGTACCCCGACCAGGATCCCGTGCCGCAAGGGCTCGCCCCGCCCATCCTGCGTGAACAGTTCTGCGACCCCGTGGCCAAGGCCTTCGACGAAGTCGCCCGCCACATGAAGACCGACTCCTCCGACAACGCCAGGGCCCTGTCGGGCTGCTTCGGCCTGGACCTCAAGGGCCTCGCCGACGGCAAGACGCTCACCGACGCCGACAAGGCCGCCATCGCGTCCCTGGCCGGCGACCTGGCCGATCGCTCGGCCGGCGGGGCGATCGAGGTGCTGGTGATGGCCGCGGCGCCGGGCGAGAAGGACGCCGAGTCGCAGTACGCGGCCTCGGCCATCCGCTCTGCCGTCGTCCAGCGGGCGCTGGCCGAGGCGCTGCGCAGCCGCGGGGCCGAACGGTCGGTGAAGGTCGCCTCCTGTGGGGTGGGCGCCGGCGGGTTCTTCGGCAAGGCGGTGAAGTCCTCCGCCTCGCCGGTCGTCGTCGCCGTCCTGCACGCGAAGTAGGGCCGGCCTACCCGCTTCAGCGGGTAGGTCCCATGGCGTGCCGGAGACCGGATGTACCGCGGACCGGAAACTGCGGACCGGAAACCGAAACCCCGCCGCGGGCCCCGTTGGGGTTGGGCGACCCGGTAACGGGAGACAACCGATCACGATCGCGAACCGAAACCCAGCCGGGATGGCACCCACGGACTTGCGCGGATTCTCACAGATCATTGGGGAGTCGGCTTCCGATTGATCTGCTTGACCCCGAAGGCACCATCGCTCCGCGGATGGCCTCCCGTCTTTCCTCGCCCGGGCGCGGGGGCGCGAGAACTACCCCAACCCCCCTGCCGGTCCCTGGCCTTGAGGCCCAGGACCATCATCCCTGCCTTTGGTTGCGGCCATGACCTCGATGCCCTACACTTCGCCATCGACGCTCTCGAGATCGAAAGGACGATCCGCCATGCCCAGGAAGCAGACCGGCAGCGCCACCCCTTCCAACCCCGACCGCAACCGCACCCGCGCCAAGGCCGGCAAACCCGCCATGGCGGCGCCCGCGCCCCGGCGGCTCGACCCCCAACTCCTCGCCCGCATGGACGCCTGGTGGCGAGCGGCCAACTACCTCTCCGTCGGGCAGATCTACCTCCACGACAACCCGCTGCTGCGCCAGCCGCTGCGGGGCGAGCACGTCAAGCGGCGGCTGCTGGGCCACTGGGGCACCACGCCCGGGCTGAACTTCATCTACGTGCACCTCAACCGCGTCATCGGCGACCGCGACCTGAACATGATCTACCTCTGCGGTCCCGGGCACGGCGGGCCCGGCATGGTCGCCAACGCGTACCTGGAAGGCGCCTATAGCGAGTTGTACCCCAACATCACGCGGGACGAGGAAGGCATGCGGCGGCTGTTCCGGCAGTTCTCGTTCCCCGGCGGCATTCCCAGCCACGTCGCGCCCGAGACGCCCGGCTCGATCCACGAGGGCGGCGAACTGGGCTACAGCCTCGCCCACGCGTTCGGCGCCGTCCTGGACAACCCATCGCTCATCGCCGCCTGCGTCGTCGGCGACGGCGAGGCCGAGACCGGGGCCCTGGCCGCAAGCTGGCACTCCAACAAGTTCCTGCACCCCTGTCGCGACGGGACCGTGCTGCCCATCCTCCACCTCAACGGCTACAAGATCGCCGGGCCGACCGTGCTGGCCCGCATCCCGCGTCAGGAACTGGAGTCCCTGTTCGTCGGCTGCGGCTGGAAGCCGTACTTCGTCGAGGGCGACGACCCGCCCGCCATGCACCGGCAAATGGCCGCCGCGCTGGATGCCGTGCTGGACGAGATCGCCGCGATTCGCGCGCAGGCCGCCGCGACGGCGCCGCTGCGCCCGCGCTGGCCGATGATCGTGCTGCGCACGCCCAAAGGGTGGACCGGCCCCAAGGTGGTTGACGGCAAACAGGTCGAGGGCACGTTCCGCTCGCACCAGGTGCCCATGGGCGAGATGCACGAAAACCCCGCCCACCTCGCCCTGCTCGAGAAGTGGATGAAGAGCTACCGGCCCGAGGAACTGTTCGACGC
>CAYWTX010000369.1:0-10758 GCA_964461295.1 uncultured Planctomycetaceae bacterium
GACGGTTCCTGTCCAGCCACAGCGGCGGGATCGGGATGCGTTCCAAGCTTGGAAGTGTATCCGAGCGACGGTTCCTGTCCAGCCACAGCACGGCCACCACGGACAAACCAGGGACGCGCCCTAGTTTTGTCCCGCTAACCGTGCCCCGAATCGAGTATTGCAGGCTTCCCCACGATCGCGCACCCCGATGTCTTCGCCCGATGTTCGCCCAACCGCCGGCAGCCGTCGGCCCGATCCCAGTTCGCCGTCTCGTCGGCGACCCCCAGGCCGCTTGCGGCCCTGCCCCCAGGTGCGCTTGCCCGGAGGCTTACCACTACTCCGTGAACACGTCCACGGACTGCGGCCGATCCTCGAGCACGGTGACTTCACGTCTCGGTTTCAGCGCTGCCTCCGGCGTGGACGGCGCCAGGTCCAGCAGCACGGGCGTCTGGGCGGCCAGCGATACGGTCGTGTCCTTTGCCTTGGCGCCGTCTCCGGCGCTGACGGCCAGTTTGCCCTCCCCAGCCGA
The DNA here is from genome assembly GCA_964461295.1 of uncultured Planctomycetaceae bacterium. Lineage (GTDB taxonomy): Bacteria > Planctomycetota > Phycisphaerae > SM23-33 > SM23-33 > CAYWTX01. Next base: position 509 of record CAYWTX010000369.1, read on the forward strand.
GTAGCTCTTCACCTTGCCGCGCGTGTCGCCGGGCTTGTCCGAACAGGCGATGAGGGTGGAGGGGCGCTGCCCGCCCAGGCAAGCCATGTACCGGCCCGCGACGATAGTCTCCTCCGGCGTCGACTCGGTGAGATCCAGAAGGAAGGTCCCCATGCGGTCGAACGCGATCGTCGCCTTGCGCGTGCCGCCGGCTTGGGGTACGGACAGAACGAACTTGTTGCGGCGGATGTCGGCGACGTCGTCCACCACGCCCTCCAGCAGGTCGCCGTCTGCCGGCGGCGCCTTCGCGGAGGCCGCCTCCGAGAGGACCGACAGCGTGAGCGGGCGCTCGCGCACCGCAACCACGCGGCGCCCGGACGCCAGCGCCTGCTCCGGCGTGCTGGCGGCGCCGTTGAGGCGGAACACCGTCGTGTCGGCGTACTTCGCGGCGTAGGTCTTCGTCCGCTGGTAGCCCCACGGCAGCACGATCTCGTACGTCCTGGCGGCGCGGTCCACCGCGCCGATCCTGCCGCGCACGCCGGGCTCGCCGATGGTCGTGCCGGCTACGTAGTTCAGGTTGTAGTGCCCCGGCGAGCAGACCACGATGTGGCGCCCGGGCGCGAGCACGCGCTCGCGAGTGGATACGCGCGAGTCGAGCAACCACAGCGGCGGCTGGCTCGTCCACTCGTGGGCCATGCCGCCCTGGTCCTTCCCGATCATGAACCCGCTGATGCCGTGGGCAAACAGCGTGTACATGGTCTTGTCGTCCACGCGCACGACGTCCGCCTCGGCGGTGATGGGACCCGGGCTGCCGGCGAAGGCCGAAGCCCCGGCGAACGCGGACAAGCACGCGACGAGCCCTATCCGTAACATGGCCGATCTCCCTTGTTGCCAGCCGCGGCCGCGGCTGCCGTGGCCACATTATTGGGCAACCGGCGGCGGCTGTCCAGCCGAAAGCCGGCGCCCGCGGGTCGCGCGCTTCTTGACTCGTCCGGGTCGCGGGCCGAGAATCGGGCATACGTTGCGCGGGCAAGCCACCTGACCCGGAAGGAGAACAGACGCATGGCACAGGCACTGACGACGGTTCTTGCGGCGATGGCGATGGCGATCGCGATCGCGTTGGCGGGCGGCGCGGCCCTCGCGGCCGACGAGAAGCTCGTGGACCTGGGCAAGGACACGTTCGCCAAGGCGGACAAGACGCCCGACGGGGGCCAGGCGCTCAAGCTGGACATGGGCAAGCGCCGCACGAACTGGAACAAGGCCGAGTGGTCGGTGGCGGAGCTGGCGGCCGGGCGCGACCTGACGGGCTACAACGCGGTGAAGATCGTCGTCACGACGGACAAGCCCCGCGCCGACGCCGGCGTCTACATCGCCCTGCGTGAAGGCGGCGGGGCGTGGTGGGCCTTCAACCGCGCCGTGGACCTCACGCGGAAGGAGAACACGGGCATCGTGCGCTTCGACGACTTCCGCCAGTGCGAGTGGTACGCCCCGCCGTCCGGCACGCACCACGACGCCACCGGCTTGTTCGAGCGCGACAAGGTCGCCGCCGTCGCCGTCGGGTGCGTGAATCCCATGGGCGTCGGCGAGGTGGCGTTCACGGTCAGGGAGATCAGCCTGGTGAAGCTGCCGGAAGCGCCCGCCGCCGCCGCGAAGGTCGACGTGACCGGCAAGATGCTCGCCGTGGGCAGCCAGCAGTTCATTCCGGCCGCGACGTTCGGCGTGTACTACCCCCACCAGTTGCCGATCTCGAAGTACCGCCTGGCGATGCAGCGGAACCTGGGCGGGCCAAGGCCCGCCGACGCCGTCACCCACGTGCAGCTCGGCTGCTTCGGCGAGCGCACGACCCCCTCCCCCCGCCTGAGGAAGGGCTGGGAGGAAGCCATGGCCGCGGCCGCCAAGGGGTACGTCGACGCGGCGAAGAAGACCGGCCAGCGGCTGTACGCGGAGTTCTGGAACGAGCCGTACCTGAACTGGTCGAACTACACGCGGAAGAACTACGATCCGCAATTCTTCGACGTGGACAAAGCGGCCGAGGACGGCCCGGTGACGCTGAAGGACACCGGCGAGACGCTGGCGTTCCTGAAGTGGACGAAGGTGTACGACAAGCCGCTGTACAACTGGTTCGAGAAGAAGGAGTGGCGGCGAGCACAGGATGAAAAAGGCAAGTTGATCCCCGCCGGTTACGGCAAGCCGGCGCCCTGGAGCGCAGGGGCCCGCAAGGAATGGGCGGCCGCGCCCTGGCCCCCGGAAAACGTCAAGGACGGCGAAACCTACGAGGTCGCGGACAAGGCCGGCAAGGTGGCGAAGTACAAGGCCGTCACGCCCTGGCACGTCTACGACGAGACGCAGTTCGCGTACTGGTCGGGGCGCAGCCAGGTGAAGCTGTACTGCGAGCCGGCGCTGGCGTTCGGCAAGGCGCTGAAGGCGGGCGACCCCAACTCGATGTACTTCGTGGGCTGGGGCTTCCGCCCCGGCGAGGACCACTGGGCCGGGTGGGACATGCTCTACAAGCCCACGCTGGACCAGTTGATCTCGGTGGCCGACGGCATGCACGAGCACGACTACGGCGGGGATCCGCTCAAGCTGCCCGCCAACTACGAGGTGATGTACGCCTACGCGATGACCCGGTACAACAAGCCGCTGGTGTTCATCAACACCGAGCAGGCCGCCCAGACCGACCCGCAAGCCTACCCCGAGGCGGAGCGCCAGCAGTCCGACGACCGCAACAAGTTCCAGTGGACCGCCCGCAAGCAGATGCTCGCCCTCTCCGCCATGCCGGACAAGGCCTTCGGCATCTGCCACTTCGGGCAGTGGGCCTCCGACAGCGGCGAAGGGGTCATGTTCCGGATGCTGATCAACCTGCGCGGGCGGCTGGTGCACGTGGCGTGCGACGACCCGGAGATGTTCGTCGTCGCCGCGGTGGACGGCGCCGACCCGCGGAACCCGCGCCCGGACTACCTGCCGAAGCGCAAGGAACTCGTGGTCGCCGCGTGGAACGACCGCGTGGCCGCCAGGGAACTGGCGCTGAACGTGGCCGCCCCGGCGGGGCTGAAGTTCACCGGCGAGGCGACCATCCGGCGCGTCGGAAGCGAAATGGTCACCCCGCCGGGCAAGACGCCCAAGGACCCGCCGGGCGCGCCGGTCAAGTCCCTCGGCGTGGCCGAGGAAGCCGCCAAGACGGCCGGCGCGACGTTCACGCTCAAGGAAACGCTCGCGCCGCGCACGCTCGTTGTCGTCACGCTGCCGGTGGAAGGCGACGTGCCGGCCGGGCCGCAGGTGCGGCGGTCCCAGTTCTGCGGCAGGGCCATCGTGGCCCAGGTCACCCCCGCCGCGAGCGTGGAGGAGACGATCGCCATCGACCCGGCCGTGCTGAAGGGCGCCAGACGCGCCTGGATCCGGTTCGTGGCGCAGTACCTCAACGAGGACGCCGGCACGGTGACGCTGAACGGCAAGGAGATCAAGCTGCCAAGCTGCCTGCCGCCGGAGAACGCGTCGTGGCTGCGCGACGTGCCGGTGCAAACGGCCGACCTGAAGGCCCGGAACACGCTGGTGTTCAAGCTGGCCGACGCCGGGCGGGCCGGCTTCCTGCTGTGCACCGACAGCGTGATCGTGGAGCACGAGTAGCAAAGCGACGGGCGGGCCCCCCCGAAGGGAAGCCCGCCCGCCACACACGAAAGCAGCGGTGACCGAGGTTGGCATGTCTCGGACGCGACGCCGCCGCAGGCGCCGCCGCGCCCAGGACCGTGCCAACGCATCCGCCCGCGGGCGACGGGAGCCTGTATCCGCCGCCCGCCATCAGGGAGATAGGCAAGGTCCCGCGGCGGCGGCCCATGCTGCGGGCCGCCGACGCGGCCGGGCTCGCCCGTCACGCTCGCCCGACAAGCAGAACATAGGATTCGCCGGGGCGGCGGGCAAACCCGAAGGCCAGGTTTTCCACGCCGCCTCCCCTGGCCCCTCGCCGCCTTCCTCTTGCCTCTTGACCTCGCGGGCGCCGCGTGGCAGGCTCCTTCCCGGCAGGGAAAGGAAACCCAATGCGGAAAGCCCACGACGTTCGGCTGCCGAAGTCGGCAGGTTTCAGCACGCTGGCCATTCACGCCGGCGAGGATCGCCTTCGCTACGCCGACTCCATCACCACGCCCATCGTCCAGACGTCCACCTACGCCTTCAAGGACAGCCGCGAAGTGGAAGCCTACACGCGCGGCGGCAAGGAGCGGTTCGAGTACGGCCGCTACGGCAACCCGACGGAGCTGGTGGCGATGAAGCGCCTGGCGGCGCTGGAAGGCGCCGAGGACTGCGTCGTGTGCTCCTCGGGCATGAGCGCCGTGACGACGACGATCCTCGCGCTGGTCCGCGGCGGCGACCACATCATCATCACCGACGATGCCTACAAGAAGACGCTGGAGTTCTGCAACGCGTACCTCCAGCGGTTCAACATCGGCTGCACCGTCGTGCCGTTCGGCGACTACGCCGCGCTGGACCGGTCCGTGCGGAAGAACACGCGGTTCATCCTGTCTGAATCGCCCACCAATCCGTATCTCAACATCTGCGACCTGGAGCGGTTGACCGCCATCGCCCGCAAACACGGCGTGCTCACGCTGATCGACAGCACCTTCGCCACCCCGATCAACCAGCGCCCGCTGGAGTGGGGCGCCGACATCGTCCTGCATAGCTGCACCAAGTACATGGGCGGGCACAACGACATCCTGGCCGGCGCGGTGCTGGGGCGCAAGGAACTCATCGAACCCGTTCGCGACCTGCACAAGGCCATCGGCGGCGTGATCGACCCCCACTGCTGCTACCTCCTGCTGCGCGGGCTCAAGACATTCGCCCTGCGCGTCAAGGTCGCCAACGAGACCGCCCTGGTCGTCGCGGCGTTCCTGGAACGCCACCCGTCCGTCAAGCGCGTGTACTACCCCGGCCTGCCCAGCCACCCTCACCACGACATCGCCGTGCGGCAGATGACCGGCTTCGGCGGCGTGGTCACCTTCGACATCAAGGGCGGCCTCAGAGCGGCCAAGAAGTTCCTCGACGGCCTGAAACTGTGCTACATCGCCCCCAGCCTCGGCGGCGTGGAGACCCTGATCACCCACCCCGCCACCGTGAGCTACTACCGCAACACGCGCAAGGAACGCTACGCCCTGGGCATCACCGACACGCTCGTCCGCCTTGCCGTGGGCGTCGAGGACGCCGCCGACATCCAGGCCGACCTGGACCAGGCCCTCCGCCGGGCGATGCGCTGAATCCCCGATCGCCGGGTGCACGGCCCTTCCTGCATCGCCTCTTGGGCCTCAAGGGCTGACATAGGACAGCCCTTCAGGTTGAGGAAACGCCGCAAGAATGGTCGTGGACCCCGTTCGCGCCCCGCCGTTCGGCGCGGCCGCGCCCGCTTGCCGTCGGCCGACCCACAGCCCCCATCACGGCGCGTCCTTGCCGTGTCCATCCGAGACACATGGCCCGATGGGGATCCCGCCATCTTCTGTCCTTTACTCCTTGAAACTAGGGCGCGTCCCTAGTTTCCCCCGTCCCTAGTTTCCCCCCAGGGCGCGTCCCTAGTTTCCCCCCAGGGCGCGTCCCTAGTTCCCCCCCTAGAAACTAGGGCGCGTCCCTAGTTTCCGCTAGTTTCCGTCCGACGACGCAGACCGTTCCGCCCCCGAGACACAGGTCCGGAGACCGGTATCCACGAGGGCGAAGGGTTGGTATGCTAACCCCGTCAGTTTCATGGGCTTTTTCGAGAGAGCAATCACGATCCACCCACTTTCCCTCTAGGCAACTGCACAATAGGTCGAAGAATGTTGACATCAGCGTGCCTTGGATCAAGGCCCGGCCCGCTTGGCTCCCCAACCTCGACCAGCACAGTATCAGGACGCCGTCGGTACCAGCGGTAAACCAAGAAGCAAGCATCGCCGGCTGCCAGGAGGAAGCCCGCCATTGGGTGCATTAGCTTTGCAAGTGAAGCCGCGACACGGGCCACGCCCAGCATCAGAGCAGGGTCCGCCTTCCCGACGCGCTGCACTATTGCCTTGAGTATCCCTCTTTCATCACCATTGGCCCTGCGCACACGCTGGACAAGAGCGTCTCCGTACGCGCCCAACCGGCTCCGCACCTCTCCCTCGTTGGCTGATGTTGGGGTTACTTGCCAAACACCTAGCGCACAAAAGTAAGCCGCACCTAGTTCATTCCTGATCGCCAAGAGGTCTTGGGGGGGAACCCTGAGAAGCGACGCGATCTGGGGCATTGGGACTTCCACCAGAATTCTCTCTCCTTCGGCCGTACCAGAGCCAACCGAATGTCCCGCGCGCAACAGACTAGCAAGCATGGCTCCCTCAAGCGGGTTGTATCCTGGAAAGTTGGGCGTGGCCCCGAGGGCTATCGCTTGGTTGTATTGATAGATGTCGGTGATCCATCTGAAAAAATAGTGAAGAGCATTTTGCTTGTGAACAGGGACTCCCCTGACGAAGAACTCGGCAATGTCGTCGATCTCTCCCAGTCCCCTGACGATCTTGAGTTGACGGGCCACTGAACTCATGAGGCACCCGCGTCGCAACCCACTGCCTGCATCTTTAGCGGTCTGCCGGATGGCCATCTCCACGCAACCACATCGCCAGCCCTCTGTTTGCTTCCAAAGCTCGCCCAAAGTGTGCTGTTGGACTCCGCAACCCCCGGGCAGAAGGGGCGGGTCTGTGGCCATCAGAATAGTCCGCACCAAGTGTTCGTATCCCTCGGACACATTCCCTTCGGGCCAGTTCCCACACCTGAATTGGGTAGTTCGCGTCAGAGCACTGTCGAGCCGCTTTGCGGTTGCCTCCGCATCTTCCCGAATGCCACGAAGAGGCCTGCTTCCGTCACCGGTCCCCCTTACGACGGCGAGCGCCCGACCAAAGTCCTTGCAGTCCTTATCTCTGAAGGAAGGCATCACGACGCCGGTCTGAAGCCCTGCTTCCAGAAGAGTCAGGCTCTTGTTGCATAGGTGCCTAGCGATGCCCCCCGAGGCGAAGAAGAAGCTATCCGGTATGAGTATCCCGGGCTGAAGCAGGAGGTTCAAGACGAGACTTCGCTCAAAAGCACCGTCGTCTAGGTATGTCTCCAATTGTCTGTCAGCTGCGGACAAGTACACGTACGGGTCGGGCGTCATCATGTCCTCTTCAATGCACGAATAACGGGGACACCTGGATAACAGGGACGCCTTATCAATTACGTTCGATGGACCAACTGCCTATCGCCGGGCAACCGGCGACTGGCCTACCCATGGTTGTCAACGTGCCCTGTATCCGCATGGGAACAATAGAGCTTCTGTTCGACCGGCGTCAAGAGAATCCTGCGCGATTCAGCCGCCAGCGGCCAGCTTCCAGCGGCCAGTGGCGGAGACCGGGGACCAGCCGGCGCAGGCTTTGGAGCGGGAGAACTAGGGACGCGCCCTGGAAAAACTAGGGGAAAACTCGGGACGCGCCCTAGTTTTGTCTCGCTAACCGTGCCCCGAATCGAGTATTGCAGGCTTCCCCACGATTGCGCACCCCGATGTCTTCGCCCGATGTTCGCCCAACCGCCGTCCGCCGTCGGCCCGATCCCAGTTCGCCGTCTCGTCGGCGACCCCCATGCCGCTCGCGGCCCTGCCCCAGGTGCGCTTGCCCGGAGGCTTACCACTACTCCGTGAACACGTCCACGGACTGCGGCCGATCCTCGAGCACGGTGACTTCACGTCCCGGTTTCAGCGCTGCCTCCGGCGTGGACGGCGCCAGGTCCAGCAGCACGGGCGTCTGGGCGGCCAGCGATACGGTCGTGTCCTTTGCCTTGGCGCCGTCTCCGGCGCTGACGGCCAACTTGCCCTCCCCGGCCTGAAACTGTGCTACATCGCCCCCAGCCTCGGCGGCGTGGAAACCCTGATCACCCACCCCGCCACCGTGAGCTACTACCGCAACACGCGCAAAGAACGCTACGCCCTGGGCATCACCGACACGCTCGTCCGCCTTGCCGTGGGCGTCGAGGACGCCGCCGACATCCAGGCCGACCTGGACCAGGCCCTCCGCCGGGCGATGCGCTGAATCGCTGATCGCCGGGTGCACGGCCCTTCCTGCGTCGCCTCTTGGGCCTGAAGGGCTGACATAGGACAGCCCTTCAGGTTGAGGAAACGCCGCAAGAACGGCCGTGGACTCCGTTCGCGCCCCTCTTGACACCCTCTCCGGTTGCGGCGAGAATGCCTGTCGACAGAAGGACGGGCGGGTGGTTTCTGGGCAGCGTGTGCCTTCCCGCCAGAGGCGGCCCTGGCGGCATCCGGGGCGCCCGCGAAAGAGCTTTGGCTTTGACGGCACGTCCGACAGGTCCCTGGGCCGCCGTGACCCGTGTGGCCGCTTGGCAAGGACGTCCATGTGTGCTGGGGCGCGTCCTGCCGATGCCGGCTGCATAGGGAGCAACCGATGGCGAACGGGAAAGTGAAGTGGTTCAACAACACCAAGGGCTTCGGCTTCATCACCTCTGATGACGGCACGGACTTCTTCGTCCATCACACCGACATCATGGGCGACGGGTTCCGCACCCTCGAGGAAGGCGAGGCCGTCGAGTTCGAAGTGGCCCAGGGCCCCAAGGGCCCCAAGGCGGCGAACGTGAAACGCGCCGTGTAGCACGAGAAACCGGAACTGTGGACGCCGCCGAAGAGGCGGCGTTTTTTTTCTCACTTTCCCGCGGCGGCCTTCGCCGCGGCGATTGCGGCCGCATAGTCCGGTTCGGCCGACACCTCGGGCACGATCTGCACGTACTTGATCTTCGCGTCCGGGCCCACCACGAACACGGCGCGCGCCAACAGTCCCGTCTCCTTCATCAGCACGCCCCACGCCCCGCCGAACGCGCGGTCGCGGAAATCCGACACCGTCGTGAGGTCCTTGATCCCTTCGCCCGCACACCACCGCTTCTGGGCGAAAGGCAGGTCCATGCTCACGGTCAGGATGCTCACGCCCTCAAGAGCGGCCGCCTGCTCGTTGAACTTCCGGGTCTCACGGCTGCACACGGGCGTGTCGAGCGAAGGCACCGAGGCGACGATCCACACCTTGCCGCCGCCCTGGAAGCGGAAGTCGTTCATGTCGTTTCCGACGGCGACAAACGCCGGCGCGGCGTCGCCCTCTTTCAGCGCCGGCCCCAGCAGCGTGATCGGCTTGCCGCGCAGCGTCACCACCGCCGGCCGCTCCTGCTGCCCCGCCGAGGCCCCAGGCGCCGCGCTGCCCGGGGGCGGCCCGCCCGCCCTGCAGCCCACAAGAAGCGCGCCGGTCGCCAACAGCATGCACGCGGATACCAGAACCTTGCTGTTCATATACGTACCTTCCTTTCCATCAGCGTCAGAACATGATAGGCCGGCCTCGCCGCATTCGCGCCACCCCGCTGCCCCTTGCCTGGGCCCGACGGCGGCGGTATTGTGGAAGGCGTTCCGGTGCGCCATGTCAGCCGCATAGCGGCATCGCGGCAGAGGAAGTAGGTGAAGCCATGTCGAAAAAGGAAGAGCCGGGAACTGGGATCATGATCCCCAAATCGATCTGGGACAAGGCGCTGGAGGTGATGATGAAGAATGCCGAGCCCGGTTTGCGCGTGGTCAACTCGCCCGTCTCCGTGCAGTTGCAGGACGGCAAGATCGTGCAGCACCTTCGCGTCGGCTGGAACAGGGAGATCAAGCTCCGCAAGGCGACCGAGGACAAGGGCGGCAAGGAGGAGCGATGGCGGTCGGGGGAACTGCACTTCACCTCGCATGACATCGTCGGGATGTCGATCCGGCGCAAGGCGCTGCTGGGCTTGCTGAAGAAGGAAGTCTGGTACTTCTGAACATCGCCAAGGGCCGATCGCTGCCAGGAGGGCTGGGCTCTGCTTTCTGCCCCGCGGCACGGCACGAGGGAGTGTACCGGGAAGCGATTCCGCGCCGAATCCAGGCTTGACGGAATCGCCAACGCCTGAGAAAGTGGAACGGACGCCGCAGGCGTTCGCCTGCCGTCCAAGGGCAGCGCCCAAGGGTTGTTCGTCGGAAAGGATGCCGTACCCATGGCCTGTGTTACGTTCGCACCCTCACGCTCACTTGACTTCGGAATGGCCCTGCGCCTGCTCGACGGAGGCGAGCAACCTCTTCAGGCGACCGGCAGCCAACCGCTCGGCGACGGCATGTTGTGGACGTTCGCCGCCGACGGCATCACGGCCGAGGTGACGTCGGCCCCCGCCGCGACCGCGGGCGACGGACACGCGGGAATGGTGCTGGACTTCGCATTCGACTGCCAGCCGCAGCGGCTGGCCCAGATCGACGC
>CAYWTX010000370.1:0-1666 GCA_964461295.1 uncultured Planctomycetaceae bacterium
GAAAAGAAGGGGAAGCTGACCGAGGAGGAGAAGAAGATCCTCAAGCCCCTCCCCTACATCGTCATCATCATCGACGAGCTGGCCGAGCTGATGATGGTCAGCGCCCAGGAGGTCGAGAACAGCATCACCCGCCTGGCCCAGCTGGCCCGGGCCGTCGGCATCCACCTCGTCATGGCCACCCAGCGGCCCTCGATCGACGTCATCACCGGAACGATCAAGAACAACTTCGGCTGCCGCATCGCCTTCCGCGTCCCGTCCAAGATCGACTCCCGGATCATCCTCGACGCGGGGGGGGCCGACAAGCTTCTCGGGCTGGGAGACATGCTCTTCCTGCCGCCGAACTTCCCCCGCCTGATGCGGCTCCACTGCGCCTACATTTCCATCCCCGAGGTCCGGCGGCTCGTCAAATTCGTCAAGGAGCAGGGCACTCCCGAATACGACGAGCGCATCGTCGAGGCCGTCAAGGGGGACATCGACCAGCTCTGGGACGAATTCGGGGAGAAGGACGAGCTCTACGACAAGGCCCTCGAGCTCGTGCTCCTCACCGGCCAGGCTTCGGCCTCGTACCTCCAGCGGCGCCTGAAGCTCGGCTACGCCCGGGCGGCGCGCATCATCGACCAGATGGAGAACGAAGGGGTCATCGGCCATTCCGAGGGCAGCAAGGCCCGCGAGATCCTCGTCGACGCCAAATCCTACCTGAAGGATAAAGAGCGTCGCCGGCCCCGCGACGATTGAGCCCCGCCCAGGGGGGAACTTAATTGACCGCCGGCAACAGGCACGGCAAGCGGACCCCGGCCCGGGCCTGACGCCAGACGGCGGCGGGGATGGACAGGAATACGGCCACCACGGCCGGATCGTACTGGGTCCCGCTCACCCGGGCGATCTCACTGAACGCCTCCTCGAAACACCGCCCCCTGCGATAAGGCCGGTCGGAGGTGATGGCATCCAGAGTGTCGGCCAGGGCGAAGAGCCGGGCGGCGAGCGGGATGTTTTGTCCGGCGAGCCCACGCGGGTAGCCGGTGCCGTCGAACCGCTCGTGATGGCCGAGGATGATCTCCCCGGCCTCCTCGAGGAAGCCGAGCCCCTCGATCATCCGATACCCGAGGACGGGATGCTCCCTGACGATTTCCCGTTCGACGGCCGTCAGGGGGCCGGGTTTGTTCAGGATGGCGATGGGAACCCCAGCCTTTCCGATGTCGTGGAGGAGAGCGCCGCGCTCCAGGCCGCCGAGGGTCTTCCTATCCCGGAGCCCGAGGGCATCGGCCAGGATAGAGGTATAGGCGGCCACGAACCGGGCGTGCCCTTCGGTCTCCTCCCCTCCGGCCGCGGAAGCGAGAAGTCCGACAAGGCTGGAATTGAAGAACGTCCCGTGACCTTGCGGAAGGGACGGGCGGGACACCCCGCGAACCTCGGGAGTTCGGCCGCCGGGCACTATGGGGGAAACCGAAGGAGAAATATAATAATAGGTTTGGAGGCCGGTCGCGTCCTCCAGGACGAAGCGTTTTTCTCTATCCATCGTCTTGGTACTGTTCATCACGGGAAGCCTATCTTTCGCAGGCTCAGCAGGCTCCGGCGCTCAAGCAGGGGCTCCAGCGGGCGATCGGGCTGGTCTCGACGAGTTCAAAGCCTTCCTCCCTGAGGCGCGATTCGATGTAGGAGCAGAATT
>CAYWTX010000371.1:0-1699 GCA_964461295.1 uncultured Planctomycetaceae bacterium
CATCGCAAAACTCGAACGCCCGCCGAGTCCACGTCCGCAACGCCCCCAGCGGCGACGGCCGGAGCCATGTCTGGAACAGTACGACCTGCCGTTCTGACCAGGCCCGCTCCGCCGGATCGGAATAGCACTGCCCCTTGGCGCGACACATCACCGTATGTACGGGTCACCGGGGGAATCAATCCTGTTTCGTCCTGAACACCCAACGGGAACCGGACGCCGAGGCCGTCGTCCCTCCAAGGCCGGGATGCGCCGTTTCAGTGCCATTCTGGACGGCGGGCGGCCTCGACCGCCAAGAACGCCGGCGATTCGCGTATATTTCCGGCCCGAACGCCCGGCGTCATGGTGGCGAGTTTGCGAGCCGACCATGGACGCCGTTGTGTACGCCCTCATGCTCACCGGCTTCGACCCTGAAGGGGTCGCACTCCTTCCTCATCCAGGCAGCAGAGTTGCACCCCTTCAGGGTGCATTTCCTCTTCTCTCCCACGTTGCCCCAGGGCGGCGCTGCGCTTGCCCTGGGCTGTCGAATTGCAGCCCTTCAGGCTGCCGTAATCCTTCTCCTCTTCCCGCCGCCAACGTGGACGTTCATGCTGAGCCGCGCTTCGCGGCGATAACATGCGACGCCTTGTTGTGTGTCAGTTCCTTTGTATGGGTGATTCCCGGGTGCGTAACGGGCGTGAAACCAAGGTGTTCGTAGAACCCCCGCGCATCGGGTGTGCCGACATGGACCGTAAGTTCGTCGAACATCTGAGTGGCATGCGTGATGATCTGTTCAAGCAGGGAGCGGGCAAGGCCGTTTCCCCTGCATCTGGGGACGACGTACAACCTGCGAACACGGCCCGCTCTGCCGAAGCCTGTTTCCGGTTCCGCATTCAGTCCTGCAACGGCAATAACGGTGTCGTCGCTCAAATGAACGAACAAGACTTCTCCGGGTGCATCGAATCGGTTGGCACCAGACCGAAAGTCTGTCACGAGGCTGTTGACCATGTGATGGCCTTCGGACTGACTTTCAGACAAGATCTCTGTCCAGTCGTACGGATCAGTCGACTCGATCTGTTTCGGTTTCATCCTCTTTCACGCAACGCCCGGCATGACCCGCAGTGAAAAAGCGCGCCACACGACGCGCTTTTTCACTGTCGCGGTCCGTGCCGTTGTTCGCGTTTCATTTTGCCGCTTCGACCAGGTCCATGTCCGACCGCAGCAGGCGGTTGACCACCGCAGAAACATCGGTGCGTTTGTGCTCCGCGATCCGCTCGACAAACTGCTGAACCTTGCCGTCCAGGTAGACCGGTACATTGAACTTAGCATTGGGCCGGTAGAACTTGCCACGCACACCCTTGGAAAAATCGTATTCCTTTTTCATCTTGTCATCCTCCGTATTGACTGGCCTCGTTCTTCGTCGCTTTTCGGCTGGAGAAGATCCGAATCCGTATCGTGTTCTCGTTCATTTCCTCGAACGTGTGGTGGACAACGAAAAGTCCTCCGCCCGCCGAGACTCCCAAGGTAATCCAACGATCTTCGGTCTTGCTGTGCGCATCATCGAACACCGACACGGCTCGCGGATCCCGGAAGACTGTCGCCGCCTGATCAAACCCGACGCCGTGTTTCCGGTGATTTGACTTCGCTTTGACTGGGTCCCACTCGAAATCGTAATTCACCACATTCCTCCGGAATGGCATCTGCTAACCGCACGGCCGTACGG
>CAYWTX010000372.1:0-2834 GCA_964461295.1 uncultured Planctomycetaceae bacterium
CCAGCACGTTGCGGACCTTCTTGATGCCGGCCTGCACCACGGCGGCGGCCCAGCGGTCCGGTTCGGCGTAGATGCTCGCGCCGTTCTCGCCCGCGATGTACGGATCGCCCAGCGTGGGGTCGCCTTCGCCGGCCACGAGCAGGTCCGCCCCGGCCTGCAGCACGCCCGTGTAGAACTTGAAGCCGCCGCCCAGGCGGCACAACGCGAACGCCGACGTGAGCACCTTCTGGTTGCTGGCCGGCGTGAGCGGACGGCTGTCGTTGACGGCGACCAGCACGCGCCCGGTGCGAATCTCGACGGCCGAGACGCCGATCACCATGCCGCCCTTGGCGGCTTCGGCGACGACGGCCTCGGCCTGCTCCTGGAGCGAAGGCGCGGGCGGCGCAGCGAGCGCACAATGCGCGATCGCACTCAGCGCGATGACAATCAAACAAACTCGAGCAAACACAGACTTCACAGGTTCCTCTTCATGGCCTGCCCGCTTCAGCGGGTAGGTCCGGAATTGCTGATTCAACCCCATCGCTTGTACAATCTCAATGCCTCCCGTGGAACGTCCGATATTCTGAGGGGCTGGAGACGCATCGCATGGAGTTGACGCGGCAAGCAGAACGCCGGACGCACCCGCGGCACGCCGTGGCTCGGAGCGTGCAGTTCTGGCACGCTCCGTCGCGGCGAAGCTTCCCCGCCCGCTCCGCCGACCTCTCCCTCGGCGGCATGAAGGTCTGCCTCCCCGCAGCCGTGCCCGCCATCCCCGGCCATGCCGTGCGCCTGCGCATCGGCGAAGCCGATGGCGGCGCCGGCGATCTTCTCGGTCTTGCCGGCCGCGACCTCGACGCGACAATCGTCCGCGTCGACCGCAACGCCCTGCTGGCCGAGGGCTACGTGACCGTGGGCGTGCAATTCGCGTAGCGATCCCTCCCTGCTGCATCGGTCGCCGCAGGACACGCCTCGGACTTGCCGAGACCGGAACGCAGTTGCCGCATGTAATGAATGAAAGCGGGGAACGCCACCTCCGGCTCGGCGATATACGGATGCCATCGCTTCTCCCACTCCAGCGTGAAGTAGCCCGCATAGCCGCCCGCCACCATCACATCCAGGCAGTCCGCCAGCGGAAGCACCCCGCTGCCGACCAGGCACAGCCGGTCCTTGCCGCTGGCGTGGTCGCGCCGCGTGTCCTTCCAGTGCGTGTTTACGATGCGGTCCTTGAGTTGCCGCCAGGTGAACGCCGGCGCCTCCTCCGCAACCCAGTACGTGTGCTTGACGTCCCAGCACAACCCCACCTGCCCCGGGTCGGTCTCTGCCGTCAGCGCCAGCAGGTGCTTGCCGGCCGTCCATGCGTCGTGCGACTCCACGACCAGCCGCACGCCTGTGCCGGCCGTGACGGCCAACCATTCGCGCAGGGATTCCCTCCCCCGCGCCAGCGCGTCGGCGCGCTGCATTTCGCCCAGGCCGCCGCCGAAGATGCGGATCATCGGCGCACCGAACTGTTGGCACAGTTCGGCGTAGCGCCGGATCTCGTCCAGCGTCCGGCCACGTTCGCCCTCGCTCTGCCAGACGAGCCGGGCGCCGGCGGAGAAACAGGACACTTCCAGTCCGGCATCGCGAATGCGGGCCGCCGACGCCGCCGCCTCCACCCCGAACTCAGGCAGTTCCCAGACATTGAGGTTCCCGCGTAACCCACGGAAATCGATCCCGTGATAACCGTACTCGCACAGCCTCGCGATGGCGGTCGGCAAATCCCATTCCGGACAGCCCAACGTGGTTGCGGCGAATCTCATCAGCCGTTCCTTTCACAGGTGAGAACGCGCGTGCAGGATCCCTCGCGCCACGCCCGCCGTCAACAGTTGCCACGGGTGGTATAGCAGAATCGCCAGCACCGCGATGCCCGCCATCGTGGGGTCGCTCGCGAAGTACATCGCCAGCAGCGGCACGCCCAACGCGATCGTCTTCTGCGGGCAGACGAACACGGCCGCGATGCGGTCGCCGCGGTCCAGGCCGACGATCCGCCCGGCCCACCACGCCAGCAGCATCAGCAGGATGTTCCCCCCGTACAGGTACGCCACCGGCCCGCCCAGGCGGGCCACGTTCCGCAGCAGCGACTCATCGGCCGCCGCCTTGCTGAACGAGGCGAAGACGATCACCAGCACCAGCATCGCCGCCACGATCGACATCCCCTTCCGCCGCCGCTCGACGAACCCTCGCAGCCGCACATGCAGCACCTGCCCCGCCGCGAACGGCAGCAGCACCTTCAACACCAGCGAGCCGAAGACGTTCACCAGTTCGTGCCAAGGCAGGGCGTGCCCGGTCTGCCGCAGCATCCACGTCAGCAGCAGCGGCGAAAGGAACACGCCGATGCAGTTGGACCCGACGGCGTTGAAGATCGCCGTCGCCGTCCGCCCACCCGCAAGCTGCGTGAGGATGATGCAGCTCGACACCGTCGTCGGCAGCACGGCCAGGCCGTACACGGCCGCCAGCATCCGCCCGTCCATGATGCCGGCCATCCACCAGGTCGTCAGGTAGACCATGGCGGGAGTGAACACGAACAGGAACACGTGGCAGAACACGTGGGCGCGGAAGTGGGTCAGCCCGCGACGAAGGTCCTCCGAGGGCAGGCTCAGCCCCGACACGACGAACATGGCGACAATCGTGGCCGTGGACAGCCACCCGCCGCGGTCGGCGGTCGCCCCCAGGACCGGCGCCGCCAGCGACAGCGCCACCACGCCGAACAGCCCGAGCAGAAACCAATGCTTTGCCAGTTTGCGGATCATGCAGGAACAACTCCCGATCGCAGCGAAGGGCTGCGTAGGGCATAATACAGCATGTCAGCGAGAGGT
>CAYWTX010000373.1:0-2686 GCA_964461295.1 uncultured Planctomycetaceae bacterium
GCTGAGCGCCTGCCACAGCGCCGGCTTGCGTGCCTCCAGCTCCAGCAACTCCTCCTTCATCCCCGGCGTGCGGATGCCCTCCTTGATCGCCTCGATGATGGCGCGGACCCGCCGCGTCACCTTGGTGTCAATGGCCACCGAACTTTCCTCGATTGTGGCCTTCCAAAATTCCCTTGCTGGACGGGTTTGGAAGGCGTGCGGTGATCAGCCGGTGTGATGATCGGAGTTCGCCTTTCCTGGCGGCCTGCCCCGGCGCTTGGCGAGTGGCGGCGGGGTGATGAGGGCTTTCGAGCGGACATGCTCGGGGACAAGGTCGGCGTGCTGTCGGAGCCGGTAGCTTGAGCCCTCGATCTGGATGACGACGGCGTGGTGAAGCAGCCTGTCAAGCAAGGCTGTGGCGACGACGGGGTCCCCGAAGATAT
Source organism: uncultured Planctomycetaceae bacterium (assembly GCA_964461295.1). Classification (GTDB taxonomy): domain Bacteria; phylum Planctomycetota; class Phycisphaerae; order SM23-33; family SM23-33; genus CAYWTX01. The sequence continues at coordinate 423 of CAYWTX010000373.1, forward strand.
CGCCCCACTCCGCGAAGCCGCGGTTTGAGGTGAGGATCATGGCGCCCTTCTCGTAGCGGGCGTTGACCAGTTGGAAGAAGAGGTTGCCGCCGCCGGGGACCACCGGCAGGTAGCCGATCTCGTCGACCACCAGGAGCTGGGGCCTGGCGAGGTATCGGATCCGCTCGCGCAAGGTTCCTTCCTTTTCGGCCTTGGCGAGCGACGTGACCAGATCGGCGAGGGTGGAGAAGGCGACGCTTTTCCCGGCCTTCACCGCCTCTACGGCGAGCGCCGTTGCGAGGTGGCTCTTGCCGGTGCCGGGCGGGCCGAGCAGATGCACCACCTCGGCTCGGTCGATGAACGTGAGTTCGGCGAGCGCCAGGATGCGGTTCTTGTCGAGCGAGGGCTGGAAGGCGAAGTCGAAGCCTGCGAGCGTCTTGATCGCCGTCAGGCGGGCGAGCAGGAGCGCGGTCCTGATCCTGCGGTTCTCCCGGATGGAGAGCTCCTCCATCAGGATTTGGTCGAGGGCACCGATGGCGTCGATCTCGCCCTGCTCGATGCGGCGCATGGCCTGGTCGAGGACCTCGAGGGCGCGGGGCATGCGAAGGGCCACCAGGCTTCGCTTGATGCTGTCGAGCGTGGTGGGTTGGGGGTTGCGGACGGTGGCGCTCACGGGCGGCCTCCCGTACCGGCGGCGGCGAGCCTGTCACCAATCGCCTGATAAATGGCGAGCGAGCGGTTGGCCACCTGCTCTCCGGGTCTGAGGAAGGTCAGGCCCTCCTCCTCGCGCCGATGGGGGAAGGCATGGCGCTGTGCCCTGGGCGCATTGCCCTGCCGGTGAGCCGGATCGACGAGGTATTGCTTGCGCCCCTCCATTACCGGATGGCGGGCGACAAGGTGGCCGGCGTCCAGGATGCGGATCTCATGGGCGAGTTGATGCACCTCGACCAGGCGGCGCGTCCGGTCCGGGACACTGTAGTAGTTGCCCCCGATCGCCACGAACCCGTCATGGCTGACGCGGCGCTCGAGCTTGATCAGGGCATCGAAGGGGCCGGCCGGCAACGCCTGCAGCTCGGGTTGCTCGGTAGCGAAGGCCTCCGCCACGACGCGGTTGGTCGTGCCGTGCAGGCGGACGTTGGCGACCGTGCCGAGCCAGTCGTCGAGTTGCCTGTTCAGATCCTCCATGTCGCGGAAGGCGCGGCCGAGGAAGAAGTCCTCGCGGATGTAGCGGAACGGACGTTCCACTTTCCCCTTCGTTTTTGCCCGGTAGGGCCTGCACGCCTTCGGCAGGAAGCCGTAATGGTGGGCGAGCGCCAGAAGCGAGCGATTGTAGACGATGCGGCCGTCATCATCCTCGCCGATCACCGCCGTCTTCATGCGGTCGTAGAGGATCTCCACCGGAACGCCGCCGATCGCCTCGAAGGCAGCCATGTGGCAGCGCAGCAGCGTCTGTAGGTCCTGGTGCAGCACGAAGCGCGCGAAGATGTGCCGGGAGTGACCGAGCACCAGACTGAACAGCCAGATGATCCGGTTGACGCCGGGCTCATTGCCGAAGCCAACGACGAAGCGGGCGAAATCGACCTGCGCCTGCAAGCCGGGCGGCGTCTCGAAGCGGACCTCGAAGGGCCTCGGCCCATCATCCGGACGGATCGCCGCCACGAAGCGCTTCACCGCCGAATAGGCCCCGCCATAGCCGCGCTCGCGGACCTCCCGCAGGAGCCGTGTCGCCGTCAGGTCGGGGAATGCCGCGAGGCGCTCGCGGATGTAGTCGACGAAGGGCAGGAGCTTGCCGGGCCGACCAACCTGCCGCGGCCCGTAGACCGGCGGCTCCAGCCCGCGCTCGATGTATTTGCGCACCGTCTTCGGGTCGCGCCCCGTCCGTCGCGCGATGGCAGTCACGGACAGGCCTTGCCGGTGAAGGTCGAGGATCATCACAAGTTCTCCGAGTTGGACCACCCGCGCCGCTCCCCGTCCCAATCCAGGAGGCCGGATCATCGGCGGCGACGGGCGAAAGCGGGCCTGTGGAGGGCATGCCCTCCACAGGCCCGCGGGGGCGTCCAACCAGGGAAAATTCAAAGGCCACATTCAGGGAGTATTCGGTGGCCAGTGACAGATGGCTTGTCTACCGAGCCAGGGGCAGTCCAAATATACAATCTCGGCGTCCACGAACCCGGCAGCAGGCCAAGTCGACCAGCGCCTTCGGTGTGCCGATCAGCCAGTGCGGCTTCGAAGTGCTGAAGTTCGCCGAGCTATGGCAGCAACTTCTGCCTGGTTGAAGGGCCTGC
>CAYWTX010000374.1:0-9368 GCA_964461295.1 uncultured Planctomycetaceae bacterium
GACGCTCGCGTCGGGTTTTCTATAATGACCGTACGCAGTTGCGTCGGACGCGGAGGCTCGCCCGAAGGCGCGGCAGGAGTGTCGTGCGCCTTGAGCGGGTCGTTTCATTTGGGCGCGGCGGCGTATATCGGGTATGGTAGCGGCCCGGCTGACGGGATCCCGTGAGGCGGGGGCGTGTCAGCCGGGGACATGGCGTTAAATCTTGGCCGGCGGGTGCGGTAAGGCCCTGCCGGCGTACCGGAGAGGCTCTCGGCTGGGCAGGGACGCGAGGTTCCCGGCTGGGAGTGAATGGTAGCGAAGATGAGCCCGAGCAGGATCCAAGCCGGTGTTACGGCCTAGGCCCAAAGCGGCTTTGCGGCCTGGTGGATGCGGTTGTGGAGCCGGTCCGCCCGGAAGCAGGATGGGCGGTGCGCGGCCGCGCCGAGGCCCCTGAGGGGCGGCGGCCGGCGGGCGCACCGCACATGCGGCCCCGTGACGGCCGAGGCGCGGCTTGGAAGTGGGCTAAGTGACCCACTTTTTTTGTCGCCTGAAGGACGCGGAGAACGAGCGTGTCCTGGGTGGAGATGAGCGTGCCATGAATCAGGAACTGCTGCGGATCGTGGACGGGCTGGCCCGAGACAAGAACATCAACCGCGAGGTGGTGCTGGAAGACCTCGAGGCGGCGATGCTGTCGGCCATTCGCAAGGCCAACGAGGGCGTCGAAGACATCACGGTGAAAATTGACCGCAAGAGCGGGGACATCGGCGCGGTGGTGGCGGGCAAGGCGATGGACATCCGCGACCTGGGGCGCATCGCGGCGCAGACGGCCAAGCAGGTGATCATCCAGAAGATTCGCGAGGCGGAGCGCGGGAGCATCTACGAGGAGTACCTGCAGCGCAAGGGGCAGATCGTGACCGGGCGGGTGGCGAGGTGGGAAGGCGGCTCGCTGATCGTGGACCTGGGTCGGGTGGAGGCGGTCCTGCCCAAGGGCGAGCAGATTCCCGGCGAGAGCCACAAGCCCGAGGAACGCATTCGCGCGTTGGTGCTGGACGTTCGCGAGCAGCCCAGCGCGGTGAAGGTCGTGCTTTCGCGCACGCACCCGGATTTCATCCGCGCGCTGTTCGACCTGGAAGTGCCCGAGGTGGCCGAGCGGATCATCGAGATCAAGGTCATGGCTCGCGAAGCGGGCTACCGCACGAAGGTGGCCGTGAACAGCCTGGACACGAAGGTGGACGCGGTGGGCGCGTGCGTGGGCATCCGCGGCAGCCGCATCAAGAACATCGTGGACGAGTTGGGCGGCGAGAAGATCGACATTGTGCGCTGGAACGACTCGTCGAAGGCGTTGATCGCCAACGCGCTGAAGCCGGCGGAGGTCAGCGAGACGGCGTTGTGCTTCGAGTTGGGGCGGGCGACGGTGGTGGTGACGGAGGACCAGCTTTCGCTGGCCATCGGCAAGCGCGGGCAGAACGTTCGTCTGGCGGCGCGGCTGACGGGGTGGGACATCGACATCCTGACGCCCAACGAGTTCAACGTGGGGCTGGAGACGCTGGAGAAGTCGCTGCGCGAGGTGGCCGGCGTGGATTCGACCACGGTGGACAAGATCATCGCGATGGGGATGGTGAACGTGCTGGACGTGGAAGAGGTAGGTCCCGATCCGCTGGTGAACGAACTGGGGCTGGATCGTCCGCTGGCACAGCGGGTCGTGGTGCGATGCGCCGAATCGGCCAAGGTGGTCGCCGCGCAGCAGCAGGCGGAGAAGGATCGCAAGGCGGCGCGGGCCAGGGCCGACGAGAGCGCGGCGCCGATCGAGCACGAAGAGACGCCGGCGCCGGAGGTTGCGGCGCCGGAGGTTGGGCTGCCCGCCACGGCGCCCCCGGAGCCGGCGGGTGGGGTGCCGGCCATGGCGGAGGCCGTCGAGAACCCGCCGCCGCAGGCGCCGGCGGGTGGGGCAGAGGGCAGTGGCGCGGTCTGAGCTTCGCGGCGGCAGGTGGGCCTGGAGCCCAACCGGCCGCCGAGGCAGTATTCGTCGGCCGGGCGTTTGCTCGGCGGCGGCAGCAGGTTGACAGGCACAGCTTGCCGGGAGGCATTCTTGGCAATACGGGTATTTGAACTAGCCAAAGAACTTGGCGTGACGAGCAAGGCGGTACTCGACAAGAGTCGCGCCGAGGGCTTGGACATCAAGAACCACATGGCCACGCTCTCCGCCGGGCTGGAAGCGACCATTCGCGAATGGTTCAGCGAGAGTTCGCGTGTGTCGGCCGTCGAAGTCGCCGACCACGTGGACCTCGACGCGGAAAAGCAGAAGCGTGCCCACAGCCGCCGGCGTCGCGGCGAAGGGGCCGTCGAGGACACAGTTATAGTCGAGGCCGAGGCGCCGGCCGTCGGCGCCGAGGAACCGGAAGCACCCGCGTCGGCGCCGGTGGCGGGCGCGCCGCCGGTGGAAGCGGTCGCGGTTGCCGAGACCGCGGCGGGCGAGGCGGCGCCAGCGCCCGCGCCGGTGGTGGTGGAGGTGGAGGCGGCGTTGCCGTCGTCGTCGGCGCCGGCACCCTCCGCGGAAGCGGGCGTGTCGGCGGAGACTGCGCCGGAGGCGCCGCCCGTGCCGCAGGCGGCCGTTGCGAGCCCTGCCTCGCCCCCTGAGGCCGCCGCGCCGCCGGAGGCCAAGGCCGCCGGGCCCGCCAAGGGCCAGGAGAAACCCAAGCCGGATCGGCCGTCGGTCAAGCCGGCCGGTCCGCAGGTGGTGCCGACGCCGGCGAAGTTGACGGGTCCTCGCGTGGTGCGCGTGGAGAAGCCCGACTTCGCTCCCGCGCCGCGCCGGCGCGAGCCGTTGAGGCCCCCCCCCCCGGGCGGTCCGGCGGCCGGTCCGGTTGTGCCCGCCGCCCCTCGCGGCGTGCGCAAGCCCGGCACGCCGGGCGAGGAAGAGGAAGGCAAGAAGAAGGCGAAGCGGCGCAGCCCGCGCCGACGCGGCGGGCGCAGCGCCGACAGCGGCGAGAAGCTCGTCGAATGGCGTGAGAAGGACCTGGCCGAACGGTCGCAGCGGCTTGCGGCGGCCGGCGGAGGCCTGCGGCGTCATCGCACCAGCTTCGGGCGCGGCGGGGGATCGTCGGCTCCCGGCGAAAGGGCCGCCCTGATCGAGGTGGAGGAGCCCGTAACGGTCAAGAAGCTGTCGGCCGCCACGGGTTTGAAGGCCTCCGAGATCATCCGCAAGCTGATGGGCCTGGGCACGATGGTCACCGTCAACGAAGTGCTGACCACCGAGATGATCGAGATGGCGATGGCCGACTACGACATCGAGTTGTCGATCAAGAAGGCCAGGACGGCGGAGACCGAGTTCGTGAAGACATTGGCGGACCGGCCTCTGGCGCCGATGGAGCCGCGAGCGCCGGTTGTCACCTTCCTGGGGCACGTCGACCACGGCAAGACGTCGCTGCTGGACCGCATCCGCAACGAGGCGGTGGCAGCCGGCGAGGCGGGCGGCATCACGCAGCACATGGGCGCCTACCGCTTCGACATGGGCGAGAAGCACGTGGTGTTCCTGGACACCCCCGGGCACGAGGCCTTCACCGCCATGCGGTCGCGCGGCGCCAACATGACCGACGTGGTGGTGCTGGTGGTGGCGGCCGACGACGGCGTGATGCCTCAGACGGTGGAGGCTCTCAGCCACGCCAAGGCGGCCAAGGTGCCCATCGTGGTGGCGATGAACAAGATCGACCTGCCGGGCGCCAACGAGATGCGTGTGCTGGGCCAGCTTGCCGAGCAGGGGCTGAGCCCGCGCGAGTGGGGCGGCAGCACGGAAGTGATCCGGACTTCGGCGGTGACGGGGCAGGGCATTGCCGACCTGGTCGAGGTGCTCAGCCTGGAAGCGGAGTTGCTGGAGTTGAAGGCCGAGCGAGAGGCGCCCGCCAGCGGGTACGTGATCGAAGGCGAGATGGACCCCAACCGCGGGCCGCTGGCCAGGCTGCTGGTGCTCAACGGAACGCTGAAGCTTGGCGACGTTCTGCTGGCCGGCAGCAGCTTCGGCACGGCGCGGCAGATGATGGACGACAAGGGTCGTCCGCTGGCCGCGGCCGGGCCGGCCACGCCGGTGGAAGTGTCGGGCCTGGACGGCGTGCCGGAGGCGGGCGACAAGTTCCACGTGGCGAGCGACCCCGAGCAGGCCCGCGGCGCGGCGGAAGACCGTCGCCAGCGCGCCCGCGCCCAGCAGCTTGCCGCCGGGCCGAAGATGTCGGTGGAGAACCTGCTCAGCCGCATCGAGGCCGGCGAGGTCAACGAGGTGCCGGTCATCATCAAGGCCGACGTGCAGGGATCCATCGAGGCCCTGGTCGGCAGCCTGCAAAAGCTGAGCACCGCCGAGGTGAAGGTGAACGTGCTGCACGCGGCCGTGGGCGGCATCAGCACGGGCGACGTGACGCTTGCCGAGGCGGCCGGCGCGATCATTGTCGGGTTCAACGCCGTGCCGGACTCCTCGGCGCGGCAGCTTGCCGAGGCCAAGGGCATCCAGATTCGGCTCTACCGGATCATCTACAACGTGATCGACGACATGCGGAAGATCATGGAGGAAGGTCTGGCGCCCGAGGTGCGCGAGGAGACCAAGGGCCGCGCGGAAATCCGCCAGGTGTTCAAGATATCCCGCGTGGGCGCGATCGCCGGCTGCATCGTCACCGACGGCGTGGTCAACCGCAACTCGCTGGTGCGGATCACGCGGAACAACATCGTGGTGGCCGACGAGCGGACGCTGGAGAGCCTCAAACGGTTCAAGGACGACGTTCGCGAAGTGCGGGCCGGCATGGAGTGCGGCCTGAGAGTCGCCGGCTACGAGGACCTGAAGGAAAGCGACGTGCTGGAGTTCTACCAGAAGGTGGAAGTGGCGCGGAAGCTGTAACGGCGTCCGCATGGCAATGCGGTCCCTGGTATCAAACCAACCGTGGCGACACGCCACGGCTCCGCAAGACACGCTTGCGGATGGCGACGCGGCAGAGCCGTGGCGTGTCGCCACGGTTGGTTTCGGATTGAGCGACGGTTCAAAACCGTACTGTTATGTCGACGACACTGGGTCTGCTGCGCCTGGAGTTTCGCGTGGCCCAGGCGGCCAGCCTGAAGGACAAGCGAAGGTTTGTCAAAGGGTTCAAGGACCGCCTGCGCGCCCGGTACAACGTTTCGGTCGCGGAGGTGGAAAGCCAGGACAACCATCAGCACGCGGTTCTGGCCGTCGCGATGGTCGGCAGCGACCGGCAATACGTGGAAGGGGCGCTGCAGCGAATCGTGAACCTGGCGGCCATGCACCGGGACATGCTGCTGCTGGAGGCCGGGACGGAGTGGATGTGAAGACCGGATACCGGAGCCCGGAATGGTTGAGGCACGGCTGGAACTGTGTACCTGATGGCTGACGGCCGATGGCTGTCAGTTGATGGCTGGAAGCTGGTAGCAGGAATGAATCGCAGAACGCAACGGATCAACGCTCTCGTCCGGCAGATCATCGGCGAGATGCTGCTGAAGAAGATGTCCGACCCGCGGATCGACCCGGCTCGCACGAGCGTCACCCGCGTTGAGATCGCCGAGGACTTGCTCTCGGGCGTGGTTTACATCTCCGTCATGGGCACCGAGGCGGCGCAGCGCCTTGCCTTGGCGGCGTTGGGTCACGCGGCCGGTCATATCCAGGAACTGATGATGCGGGAGATGTCGCTGCGCCACACTCCGGTATTGACGTTCAAGCTCGACGAGCAGTTCAAGAAGACGCTGCAGACGCTTCAGCTCATCGAGCAGGCGATGGCGGAGATTCGCCGCAAGGAGGCCGCTCAAGGTTCGGGCGCCGCCAGCGGGGACGAAGGGACAGGCGACGAGAGAACGGGCGACGAAGACAAGCAGGACGAAGGCTGATGAAGAACGCCACCAAGTACCAGAATGCCATCAAGAAACTCCTGGCCAAGGGATCGCCGCCTCCGCTGGACGAGCCATGCGACCCGGTCCGGCTCATGATCCGGGCCGTGCTGGAGACCGACGCCTCCCGGAAGCAGGCGGAGAAAGCCGTCGCCGCGATCGAGAAGGAGTACGTCGACTACAACGAGTTGCGGGTGGCGCCGGTGCGCGAGGTGGCGGAGTTGATCGGCAAGGATTTCTTCTTCGCCCGCCGGCAGGCGGAGGAGCTCACCAACGCCCTGAACTCGCTGTTCCGCCGCAGCGCGACGTTGAACTTCGACCACGTCAAGAACATGACCAAGCGCGACCTGCGCCGGCACCTGTCGGAGTTGGGGCTGGGGCCCTACGCGGTGTCCCTGTTGCTGCTGCGATGCTTTGGCGGGCACGCGATCCCCGTCGACGAATCGCTGGTGGAAAGCCTGAAGATGGAGGAGTACGTCCATCCGGAGGCCGACCTGGCGGACGTGCAGGGGTTCCTGGAGCGCGTGGTGTTGCAGAAGGACGCGTTGTCGGTCCACGAGGGCCTTCGGGTCTTCTTCGAGAAGCACGAGAAGACGCTCATCAAGCGGCGCAAGGACGAGGCGCGTGTAGCCCCGCCCGCCCCGCCGGTGGCTCCGCCGCCGCCGCCGCCGGGAATGGCCATGGCGCTGCCGCCGATTGCGGCGGGCGTCGAGGTCGATGAGGTCGAGGCGCCCGCGCTGCCGGAACTGGCGGTCGAAGACGAAGAAGAGGCCCGCGAGGTCGAGATCGAGAAGAAGCCCACCCGCGTGCCGACCAAGGGCGAAGCAGCCGCCAGACCCGCGCCCAAGGCGCCGGCGAAGCCGCAAGGCGCTGCTTCCCGGCGCGCGGCGAAGAAGCGGAAGTAGACGGAAGGGATCGCCGCGAAGCAAGCCGGGCGCGAACGCTGTTTCGCGGAAGTGAAGAGCAGAGAGCTTGTGAAAGAATTGGCGAAGCGGCCTCGTCCCTCTTGGCCCCGAAGGGGTGGTCAGGATTCAGCCTGGGGCGTAAGCCCCCGCAGAAGATAGAGCAAGGACAAGAGTCCCGGAGGGGCGGCAGAGGGCGTCGGATGCGTGGCGAGGTATCGCGACGCGATTGTCTCACAAGCTCTGATTCGTGGACGATTCTTCTTGAGACGCACAGACGTCGAGAGGCGGGAGGCGAGACAACATGCCAAGGAAGACCGGAAAGACCGACAAGACCGACGGCAACAAGCTTTTCCTCGGAATCCCCAAGGGTTCGCTGCAGGACAGCACGCTGGACCTGTTCAGCCGGGCCGGCTACGACGTCAGCGTCTCCTCGCGGAGCTACTTCCCAAGCATCGACGACCCGTCGATCGCGGTGATGATGTTCCGCGCGCAGGAGATGAGCCGCTACGTCGAGGACGGCGTCATCGACGTGGGCCTGACCGGCCACGACTGGATCCTCGAGAACAACTCCGACGTGGCCGAGGTGGAGGAACTGGTGTACGCCAAGCAGCAGCTCACGCCGGTGAAGTGGGTGCTGGCCGTGCCGGAAGAAAGCCCGGTGCATCGGCCGGAGGACCTCGACGGCGGGATCGTGGCGACGGAGTTGGTGAACGTGACGCGGCGGTACTTCGAGGATCGCGGCGTGAAGGTGAAGATCGAGTTCAGTTGGGGCGCGACGGAGGTGAAGGCGCGGCTGATCGAGCTGGGCTCCAGCCGCTCCAAGGCGCGGCGCGTGGACGCGATCGTGGACGTGACGGAGACAGGTTCGAGCCTTCGGGCGAACAAGCTGCGCGTGGTGGAGACGCTGCTGACGAGTTCAACGCGGCTGATCGCCAACCGCGAGTCGATGCGGGACGCGTGGAAGCGGCGGAAGATCGAGAACCTCGGCCTGCTGCTGCAGGGGGCCATCGCGGCGCGCGAGAAGGTGGGCCTGAAGATGAACGTGCCCAGGAGCAAGCTGGCGGCCATCACCAAGGTGCTTCCGGCCGAGCGGTCGCCTACGATTTCTCATCTGCAAGAGAAGGACTGGCTGGCCGTTGAAGTGATAGTGGAAGAGAAGGTGGAGCGGGAACTGGTGCCCGAGTTGAAGCGTGCCGGGGCCACCGGCATCATCACGTATCCGCTGAAGAAAGTGATCGGCTGACATGAACCGATGGCAACAGGTTGCGGTTCTGGTTGTATCGGGGGCCGGCGTCCTGTGGGCGAGCGGGGGCATTCCGGCGGCGGCGGCGGGGAGCGTCGCGGCAACGGGGCCCGCGAGCGGTCCGGCGCGGGTTCTTCCGGAGAAGGCCCGCGTGCCGCTGGACCGTCTCTCGCCGAAGATCGAGAAACCCACCCGGGCGCCGCGGGCCACGAGCCTGCCCTCGCAGGCGGCCGACCTGATCGCCCAGGCCGAGCGGAACATCGGCGAAGGGCAGTATGCCGCGGCCGTGGAGGCGCTGGAGCGCGCGGTCGGGTACGACCCGGCGAATCCGCGGATGCGCCGGCTGCTAGGGCAGGCGTACTTCGGCCTGCCGAACTTCGGCAAGGCGATGGCGAGCCTGAAGGAGGCCGTCAAGGCGGCCGACGACGACGTCCAGACGCACCTGCTGCTGGGCCAGCTCTACGCGTCGCAGAAGCAGCGCGACGAGGCGATTGTGCACCTGCGAACGGCGCTGAAATGCACGGGGGCGACGGAAGGCAGCGCCGCAACCGCCGAGGCGGTCCTCACGCTGGGCCTGCTGCTGGACGGCGAGGGATACTGGACGGCCGCGCTGGAGTGTTACGACCGGCTGGCGGAATGGATCCCGCGGAACGCGCGGGCGTACGCGGACCGCCCGGCGCTGCGTGAGTGGGCTCTGCGGCCGGAGAAGGTCGTCGCCCGTCGCGGGGCGGTGCTGCTGTTGTTGCAGCGCAAGGACGAGGCCGCGGGCGAGTTGGAGCGTGCATACCGGCGCGACCGCACGGACGCGCGGACGGGCAAGTTGCTCATCAAGGCGCTGCTGGACACGAAGCAATACGCGAAGGCGGAGGCAATGCTTCAGGAGATGGCCGCCCAGGCGGAGTTGCGGCCCTATGTGCCGTCGATGCTGGCGGACCTGGTGGGCGAGGTGCGAGACGCGAAGCTGCCGGGTCGGTTCTGGCGGGCGTACCGCGCGACGGGGAAGATGGACGCGTTGCTGGCGGTGGGGTTGGCGCGGATCGCGCAGCGGCAGGGGTGGTCGGAGCAGGCGGTGGAGATCCTGCGGACGGTGGCGTCCGAGGCGCCGCCCGAGCCGGACCTGTGGCGGATGCTCCTGGCCGGCTACGCGGCGCAGAAGCAGTACGCCGAGTTGCTGGTGGCGATGGAGCGGGCGCTGCGGGGCGGCGACCAGGCGTTGGAGGCCCTGGCGGCTGCGATGCCCGCCATCAAGCCGGTCGGCGAGGAAGACGTGGACCGCAAGCTGGCCGAGCTGGTCCGCAAGAGCGATTCGCCCGCCAAGGCGCAACTGCTGTACCTGGCGGGGGTGCTGGCGGCGGCCAAGGAGCGCT
>CAYWTX010000375.1:0-7376 GCA_964461295.1 uncultured Planctomycetaceae bacterium
ACCGTCGAACTGCTGGATCCCGCCGGCTCGCCCGTCGCGACCGCCACGGCCGCCGGCCCGGTCGCCCGCGGCACGCACGCCGTCGAGGCCCGCCTCGACATAACCGCCCCGCAGCTCTGGTGGCCCGTCGGGCACGGCGCCCAGCCGCTTTACACCGTGCGGACCGTCGTGCGCGCCGGCGGGCAGGAGACCGGCCGCCGCTCGGCGACCGTCGCGTTCCGCCGCGTCCGCATCAACCAGGACGAGCATCCCCAGCAGGGGCGCAACTTCATCATCGAGGTCAACAACCGCCCCATCTTCGTCAAGGGCGGCAACTTCGTCCCTGCCGACATGATCTTCGCCCGCATCGACCGCGCCCGCTACGACGCTCTGACCGATCTGGCCCTGGAGCAGAACTTCAACATGCTGCGGGTGTGGGGCGGCGGGCTGTACGAGAGCGACGACTTCTACGACCTGTGCGACCGCAAGGGCATTCTCGTGTGGCAGGAGTTCATCTACGCCTGCTCGCGCTACCCCATCCACGACGTGGCGTTCTTTAACGACATCCAGCGCGAGGCCCGATGGAACGTCCGCCGCCTGGCCGCCCACCCCAGCCTGGTCGTCTGGTGCGGCAACAACGAACTGGAATGGGGCGCGTGGGACTGGAACTATCCCAGGGAAGGGCACATCCTGCCCGACCACGCCCTTTTCCACATCACGCTGCCGCGGATCATGGCCGAGGAAGACCCCACGCGGCCGTACCATCCGTCAAGTCCGTACTCGGCGATCGGCATACATCCAAACCGCGGCGACGTGGGCGACCAGCACCCGTGGCGCGTGTCGTTCGGCACCACCGACTTCCGCGAGTATCGCTCGACAACCTGCCGCTTCCCCAACGAGGGCGGATTCCTGGGACCTACCGCCCTGCCCACCGTTCAGGCGTGCCTGCCCGACTCGCAGCGCCGCATCGGCTCGCTGGCGTGGGAGACGCACGACAACAGCATGGGCGTGCACGAGGACCCCCTGTGCGTGCGGGCCCTGAGCGACTGGCTGGGCATGAACGAGCGCGACCTCGCCGTCGAGGACTGGGTGTACTGGGCCGGCCTGCTCCAAGGCGAGGCCCTCCGCGAATACTGCGAGAACTTCCGCCGGCGGATGTTCGACACCGCCTCCGCCATCTTCTGGATGTACAACGACACCTGGCCGTGCGTGCGATCGTGGACCACGGTGGACTACTACCTCCGCCGCACGCCGGCCTTCCACCCCGTGCGCCGGGCGATGCAGCCCGTCCACGTCGTCGTCACCGTCGGCGCACGCAAACAGCCCCCGCCCCCCCCCACGACGAGCCGGGACCACCTGCCCACCGTCGAGCCGGCCGAGGTCGTCCGCGTCTTCGGTGTCAACGAAACGGCCCAGCTCGTCGCGGCCGAACTGCGATGCGGCGTGATGAACCTGGCCGGCGGATTCCCCGTGGACCGCACGGCCCGCGTCACGCTGCCGCCCAACGCCTCGACCGCCATTGCCGAATTCGACGCCGCCGATTGGAGGGACCGCGATTCCTCGGCCGCGTTCGCCACGCTGCACAGCGACGGCAAGGTGCTGAGCCGCAACCGCCTCCTGCTGCCCCTGTTCAAGGACATCCACTGGCCGAGGGCCGAAGTCCGGGTCCGGCGCGAGGGCGGCCAGGCCGTCTTCACCAGCGATGCCTTCGCCTGGGGCGTCTGCCTGGACCTGGCCGGCGAGCAACCCCTGGCCGACAATTTCTTCGACGTCTGGCCGGGCGTGCCCTACACGATCCCGTGGACAGCCAACGACGTCCCCCGCGTGCTGCGGATCGGGAACCTGCCCGCGAAGGCGTAGTCGGCCCTTCGCCTACGGCACATCCGGCAGGTAGGCGCCGTGGCTCTTGAGTTTCGCTCGCAGCTCGGACGTGTTCACCGCCCGCACGTCGCCCGCGGACGTCGACATCGCCGCGGCCAGCCCGGCCGCTTCGCCCATGCACAGGCAGACGGGCATGACTCGCGTGCTTCCCTGCACGGGGCGGTCGGTGGATATGCACCGCCCGACCACCAGCACGTTGCGCAGCCCGCGCGGCGTCAGGCAGCGGTACGGGATGCCATGCGACTGGCCCTTGTCCAGGTGGATGCACCCCTCCCACCCGGCTTTCGGCGTATCGATCTCGCTCCTCTTGTGGTGCACGTCCACGGAGTAGCAGTTGCGGCAGATTTCGTCGGGGAAGCTGCGCAGCGCCTTGAAGTCCTCGATCGTGAGATAGTAGTCGCCGATCACCCGCCGCGTCTCGCGGATGCCCATCAGCGAGCCCGTCGCCACCAGGAACGAGTTGGCAAACCCCCGCGGATGGAACTCGGCCAGGGCGTCGCGGAACGCGGCCGCGATCTTCCGCCCTTCCATCAGCGCGCGGCTGACGGAGGCGGGGTCGGTGTTGTCCACGTTCCACAGGTGCCCGGCGTTGAACCCCACGCACCCGGGGCCGATGGTGTTGTTGCACGCGTGGCCGTCGGGAATCTGCGGGTACTTGCCCGACGCCCGGATGCGGCCGATCGCGTCGTCCGGGCCGCCCTTCACCCACGGCGGCCCGTTGCGGTACCCGTAGTAATCGACGTTCGCCAGTATGAAGCAGTGCGTGGCCGGCTGAAGTTCGCCGGCCTCGTCGCCCTGCTCGAACTGGGCCCCGGCCCAGACGGCGAGGTCGCCGTCGCCGGTGGCGTCCACGTACGCCTTCGCGCGCAGCGCCCGCAGTCCGCCCTTGTCGGCCGTGATGATCGCGTCCACGCGCCCGCCGTCTCCGCGCTCCACGCCCGTCAGCAGCCTGTTGAACAGCACGGTTGCGCCGCAGCCGGTGACGAGGTCGTCGTAGATCCGCTTCAGCCGCTCGGGGTCGATGGGCGTCCAGTCGAACTTGTCCCTCGCCACGTGCGGCATCCCGGCCATGCAGTCCTTCAGGACGCGCTCGGCGAAGCCGCCGTAGATGATCCGTTCCTTGTCGGTGAACGGGCACCAGGCGGGCACCAGGCCGCTGGTGCCCATGCCCCCCAGCGCCCCGGTGGCCTCGATGAGCAGCGTTCGCGCGCCCTCGCGAGCCGCCGCGGCCGCGGCCGTGCAGCCCGCCGGACCGCCCCCGGCCACGATCACGTCCCACGAGTCGTCCAGCGGAATCGCCCGCGCCGAAAGCTGGTATTCCATCGCCATCACCTCTTGCCGAAATGCTTGTCCGCGAAATCCAGGTAGCAGGCCCAGTCGTACGCCGTCAGGTCGTGCTTGCCTGGACGGATATGGTACCCGATCGTGCCCATCAGGGGCCGGCTCAGCGCGGGCATCTCCGCCGACGGCAGTCCCGCCGTGCCCAGCAGCCGGTACACGGCATCCGCGTTCGCGCACGAGAGAAACTCGCCCTTGGGGTCGGCCCACTGATCGCCTTCGGCGCTGGCCACGTACACCGGGCGCGGGGCCACCAGCGCGATCAGCTCGTGCTGGTCGACGGGCATGTCGCCCTCGCGCCCGGCGTAGCCTGCATACCGCTGGCAGAACCAGTGCGGGAACCGGCTGGTGATCGCGGCAACCGTCTCGCCGAACTGCCGCCGCGCCAACGACGCCCCGCCGCAGCCGGAATCGTTGGATATGGCCATCGCGAACCGCTCATCCTGCGCCGCGGCCCACAGGGCGGTCTTGCCCAGGCGCGAGTGGCCGATCACGGCCACGCGATTGGCGTCCACGTCGCGATCGGTCCGCAGGCAGTCGAGGATGCGGCTGAGCCCCCACGCCCAGGCGCCGATGGCGCCCCAGGACTCGGTGCCTTGGGAGCTGGGAAACAGCTTCCGCACGCCGTCCTTTGCGCCGCCGGCGCGGTCCGGCTCGATGTCGCCGTAGCACGCCGTCGCCAGGCCGTATCCGCGCTTCACGATCTCCTCCACCGGCCAGCGCGATGCCTCCGTGCCGCGCCCCGTCGCCGTCGCCCGCCCTTGGGGCGTCGTGCCCTCGTGTTTCTCGCTGATCCACGAGCGAGGCAGGACGATGGCGGCCTCGGCGTTCACCGCGTGGTTGCCCCGAAAATTCAGCCCCAGGAAGGCCGGCGCCGCGGCCTTGGGGTCCTTCGGCAGGTACAGCAGCACGTCAATGCCCGGTGCGTTGGCGTCGCCGCCGAAGCTGATCCGCACCTGCTTGCGCCGCGCCTTGCCGCCCAGGGCGCTGCCGTCGCTCTCGACCACCCGGCATGCCATCTCCACCTTGCCCGCCGGCGTCCGCCCGTACACGTGCTGCTCGAACAGCCGCAGCACCTCCGCGCGCCGCTTGCCGCGCCACTGCTCCGCCGCGGTCACCTTCGTTCCGTCGGCCATCGTCAGCGGGTCCGGCAGCGTGTGCTTTGGCACCTTGGCCTCGTCGTAGTTCGGCCCCGCCTCGGCATAGGCGACGAGCATCAGCACCAGCGCGCCCGCGACCAACAGAATGCTTGCCTGGGTCAACATGTCTGTCTCCTGCTCGCGCCGCGGCGCCACGGCTCGCCCCGGGGGCTCGGAATCCAGACTATCTTCCATCGTGAACGGCGCCTAGTTCGCCCCAAACGCCCACAGCCGGCTCTTGGCCGCGATGAACAGCGTGCCGTTGGCCGCCGCCGGCGAGGCCGATAGGTTCGCCCCCAGCTTGCTGACGGCCAACATGTTCAACTCGCGCCCGGCCGACAGCACCCACAGATCGCCGCGTTCCGTGCCCACGTACACCTTGCCGTCCGCCACCAGCGGCGAACTCCAGATTGCCTGCTTCGTATCCTGCATCCAGCACTGCTTGCCGGTGGCGGCGTCCAGGCAGAACACGCGCCCGCCGACGTCGGCCGTGTACACCAGCCCGCCGGCCACCACGCAAGTGGACTGCGAGCGATGAATGTCTGTGTTGATCCACACCTGCCCGCTGCCGGTGATGTCGCCGCTGCCGCTGGGGTCGATGCACGCCAGGGCGCCCTTGCCTCGCCCGTGGCCGGCGTCCTGCCCCAGCGCCGCATACACCCGCCCGCCCGCAAACACCGGTGTGGCAATGATCTCGCTGGGACCCTCCGGCGTATTGTACTTGCCCTTCAGTCCCGCGGCCGCATTCAGGTCAAACCGCCACACCGTCTTCAGAGTGCCGAGCTTCCCGCCCGCTGCCGGCGCGGTCGCGTCGGCCGCAAAGGCGTAGCACACGCCGTCGCCGCCGCCGTGGAAGATCAGGTCGCGCCCGCCCACGCGCCCCATCGCCGGCGACGACCACTCGCCGTGGAGAATCCTCGGCCCGATCTTCGCCTCGTCGCGGGCCAGCACCTCCCCCGTCCGCTTGTCCAGCATCACCATGCTCGGGCAGTCCGGCCGCTGGATTTTCCTGTGCGACTTGTCCACGCCGTTGCCGGGGCAGACGTAGATGTGCTCGCCGCGGATGAGCGGCGACGAACTAGCGGCGTCCTGCGGCCAGCAGTCGATCTCCCGGCCTGCGAGCATGTCCACGCCCCAGATCACGTCGGCGTCGACGCCGTTGGCGTCGGCGCTCGGTCTCGACGTCGCCAGCAGCTTCGCCTCGTCGCGGAAAGGCCCGTCGTTGCCGTTGGCCATCCCCTCGACGTCCAGGCACAGGATCTCCGCGCGGTTGCTGACGAAGTACAACCGGTTGCCCTCCACCGCCGGCGTGGAGCACACGCCGGCCCTGAGGTGGTCGAAGTTGAACTCCCTCCCGCGGTCGACCGAACACTTCGGCAGCGAAAGCTGCCACAGCAGGTTGCCCGTGCGTTCGTCCAGACACAGCAGCGCCCCGCCGCCGGGCGCCTGCCCGGGCCGATGCGGCGTCGGGGCGCTGGTGCCCACGAAGACTCTGCCTCCCGCGACGACGGGGCTGGCATACGTGATCGCTCCCAGCCGGGCCGTCCAGCGCGGCGCGACCGCCCCAACGGGGCCAGTGGCCGGCGGCGCCGACGACTTGAGCGGCGCCGTCTCGCGTTCCACCGCCACGGCCGTCGGAAGGCCCTGTTCCCGCGACGCGCCGTTGCGGTCGACGCCGCCTCGCCACGTGGGCCACTCACCCGCTGGAGCAGCCGGCGCGAACAAGCAGCAGGGGACGATCGCGACGAGCGCGCGGCGCAGGACGGAAGTAGTGCCCATGTCCCTTGAACCGCCAAACCGGCGTCCGGTTGCCTCGCCGTATCGGGTCTCTTGCGGTTTCGCGCGTCGAGCCCGCACAATGGGCTTTCTTGAGGAGAACCCCATGGTTCGAACGACCGTGTTGAAGCGAAGGTCCGACCTGCATCGCGGGCCGTTGGACAAGTGCC
Organism: uncultured Planctomycetaceae bacterium; assembly: GCA_964461295.1. Classification (GTDB taxonomy): domain Bacteria; phylum Planctomycetota; class Phycisphaerae; order SM23-33; family SM23-33; genus CAYWTX01. Next base: position 6,284 of record CAYWTX010000375.1, read on the forward strand.
ATGGCGGCGTGGGAACGTTGGACTTCACCGTGGTGATGGACGGCAGGGAATGCGACGGCCAGGCCCTGCGGTTCCTCCACGACGACGTCCTGCCGCCCGGCGTGTCCATCGGCGTGCACGCCCACAAGCACGAGGAGCACTACTACGTGCTCTCCGGCCGCGGAAAGATGACCCTCGACGGCCAGGTGCATGACGTCGGCCCCGGCGATGTCGCGTCGGTGTACGCCGGCGGCTCGCACGGGCTGATGAACGACGGGACGGAAGACCTGAGACTGATCGTCATCGGGCTCTGAAGACGAAATAGGAACGACCGATTCTTCGGCATCGGGTTCCTCGGTCTCCGGCTTCACGGTCCGCCCAGCGCCTTGGTCAACTCCTCGCCCGTCATCTGCTCGGTGTGCCCGTCGGCGAAACCAACCAGGGCCTTGTCGCGCCCCGGTCCGGCAGGCAGGTACAACACCACCGTGCCGGCGGCCTTCCCGGCCGGAATCTTGCCCCCTGGGGGCAGGTAGACCGCGCCGGCGGGAATCGCACCGGTGAGGTACTCGCCCAGTTTCCTGTCCGAGAGCGAGTCGGGCAGTTTGCCCTTGTCCGCCTCGTAGGTCACCAGCGCCAGCAGCACCTGCCGAAGCCGGGTCATGTCGTCGGCCGCAGCCGCCATCGTACGCGTCCGGCTTACCGCGGGCGCCGCCAAGTGAGCCGGCACGGGCGTCAACAGCAGGGCCGCTGCCGCCGCCGTCGACGGCAGCGAACCGTACCCCTCAAACGTGATCCCCTCGGCGTCGGGGCACACCGCCGCGATCTGCGGCCAGAGGTGCTTCTGCATCGCCGGCAGGGACGGCAGCCAGCCGGGCTTCAACGGCAGATCCACGAGCGACGCGATGGAGTTGCCCAGCATCGTCCCGCCGATGAGCAGAGCGGGGTATGCCTGCTGCACGATCCTGGGCATGTTCGCGTACACCATCGCCGAGGGCTTGCCGGCAATGCGTGCGCGGGCCTTCTGGAACGTCTCGTCGGCCGCGATGGACTTGCCCGTCCCGTTGGCCAGCGCCGCCTGGATCACCTGCGGCCAGGCCGCCAGGTAGAGCCTGTC
>CAYWTX010000376.1:0-1562 GCA_964461295.1 uncultured Planctomycetaceae bacterium
CAGCAAATGCTCAGTCGCATTGAATCAGGAAGGGATTTAAAGCAGCCCACCCTGGGCACCTATTATAAAATATTTGCTGTGTTGGGGTTGAAATTAAAAATATCTCATGCCTGATAAGGCAGTTTGCTTTTGAAAATCCGCTGACAGTATACTGGTTATTAGAAGGGTACTTATAATAATTTGGTTTTACGCTGAGCAGCGGGAAGAAAAAACAATACGTCACTTTCATTGAACGCTTTGATAATTTTTTTAGAGTCCACCGTAACGCTCCGTGATCTTGTCTGAGACTCCGGGCTTGCAGGCGAGTGGCATCGCTACTGATCAAGGCTCTGAGCCGGCAGATGATGAAGCTGGTTGACGTAGAGATACCCGGGAAGCATGGCATGGGCAAGGGCTTTTTTTGCAAGCTCCGGGTCAAGCTCTGCGGGAATCAACCGTCCCTCACTGCAGGTAAACTGCACCGGCTCAAGCTCCGGCCGCAGCACCACTACCCGGTCTTCTTCCATAAAGGCATTTGTGTCCCCATACTGCATAATGGCCCGGCCCTTGACCGTTTCCGGCAGGCTGAAAAGCGCCCTTCCGGGTACGGGGTGGTCGGTGCTGATGCCCATAAGATCAAGCAGCGTCGGAATCATGTCGAGCTGGCTTGCTATTTTATCGTAGGTTCCCGGCTGTATACCCGGGCCGATAAGCAGGCCCCCTATATGGAATTTGCGAACCGGGATCAGGCCCGGACCATGGAGCCTGGTGCCGTGGTCGGCGATGATGAGAAAAAGAGTGTTCTTGTAGTATGCCTCTTTTTTCGCCATTTCAAAATATTTGCCCAGGGCATAATCGCTATATTTCAGGGCATTATTTCTTGTTTGCTTAGGCTGCTCAAAGAGCGCGATGCGGCCGTCAGGGAATTCAAACGGGTCGTGGTTTGATGTGGTCAGGATCAGGGAAAAAAACGGCTTGCCATCATGCGATCTCAATATTTCATGTGCTTTTTGAAAAAGGTCCTCATCGGAAACACCCCAGGTTGAGGTGAAGACAGGCTCTGCGATGCTGTTTTTGTCATAGATTTTCTCAAAGCCGTTGCCGAGAAAAAACGTACGCATATTGTCGAAATCACCTCTGCCGCCGTAGATAAATTCGGTCATGTAGCCTTTTCGCCGCAGCAGTTCCGGGAGGGTAAAAAAATTATTCTGGCACGAGCTGCGCTTGACTGTGCTTTCGCCGGGCGTGGGCAGGAACCCTGAAATTATTGATTCAATGCCCCGGACTGTTCTGATGCCAGTGGAATAGAGCCGGGTAAACAGCACCCCCTGTCTGCTCAAAACATCAATGTTCGGCGTAAGCGGCAGGCCGCCCAGACAGCCCATATAGTCAGCCCCGAGGCTCTCCGTCAGAATGATGACAAGATTAAGGTGCTGCTGCGGAAAGAATCGTGATGGCTGATAATGCAGGAGCGGTATGGCCGGGTTGCGGCATGCGTCTTCAGGTATCACAGCCGCCGCGCGGACGCGCGCCAGCATTTCATCCGGGCCCATTTTGCCGTACATTGTTTCGAGGTCTTTTTG
>CAYWTX010000377.1:0-11860 GCA_964461295.1 uncultured Planctomycetaceae bacterium
CCGCCGTACGGAATTGTAGAGAGGGCAAAGGAAACGTGATGCACGGCCTGACGACCATTTGCCACGAAATCCGAAAGGACGGCCACAACGGGAGCCGTCGGCCTAAACATAGGCGCGCCTCTGCTCTACTCACCATCAGTATCAGTGTCTCTGCCCGTGCAAGAGCGACAAGTAGACGGCCTGAGTTTGACTTGATACTATTGTTAGACTGCAAGTACACGGTATGAACGACTTGCCCCACACTCGTTTGAATAGGTTCCGGGCGGTCCTGTGCAATCGATGGGCAGTTGGTAGAGCTTTCTACATCGCTTCGGGAGTCGGCATCGTTTCGCCCATGATTGTCGTGTCGCTGCTGGTTGTCTTGGTGAGCCTAACAGATGTCCCGTCGCAAGCGGCGCCGTTCGCTCTTTTTCTTCTCTTGGCCGTGTTCATGTGGATGCTGTATCGAAGAACCGAGAGTGGACAGTTTCGCAAGAATTCGGCGGCGAAGATCGCCAATGCAGCGGGTGCGCTTTTGTGGGCGGCCGGCGCAGCGGGTTCAGCCTGGTGCTTCTGGCATCACGTTTGTATGGCTGGTCATATGCAGCACCCGCCCTACCCTTCATGGCACTATGCCGTTGACATTGGATGGGTGGTGTCTTTGATTGTTGCCGCGATTTGGACTCGGGTGCAACGGGCCTCACTTTGCATCGGTTTCGCGTTCTTAAGTTCTTTTCTGGTTTCTTACAGGTTTTTGTTTGGGAGTTTCGGAGGTGCGTTCCCAAAATTACCATTGTGATAAAGCTTGGCCACGAGATTGATCGAACTCCACCACTGCAAAGTTGTTCGTTTCCACGATTTGTTTGCGGGAGACTTTGCCGTGAATGGCCCCCCCCTAACCCCCCGACCCCTCCCGGGCGGGCGGTCCCGCCCCGCTGAATCAAATTTGACGCCTCCCTCAGAAGTCGCAGAATGCGTGTGTGGCTCAGGAACTTGCAGATTCGCATCTTAGCCCTGAAGGGGCGTCGAGGATCTAGCCGGGGGCGTAAGCCCCCGGTATACAAGCAATTAAGCATGGAGCCCCGAAGGGGCGAAAGAAAGTTCGCCAACTGGCGAAGTGCTGTTCGTAGTCGAACGTCGCGGTTGTGGCGACTTCTGAGGGAGGCGTCAAATTTCCTATCAGTACATTCGCGGCGCTCCGCATGAATGAAACTGCTCTTGACCCTCCGGGCCAAAGGCGAAACTTGCGGTGCGTGCATCGGTTGTAGGGATTGGCTGTCAGCCAGCGGGTGCGTTGCCCGCCCGGCGGGCAGCCGAAGGCGCGACAGGGCCTGAACGGTTGTGCCAGCCGCACGACGCCCTCGCGTGCGGCGGATAGGAGCCCCGTATGCGACATCTCCGCGGCCAGGCGGCTCTCGTTCTGGCAGTCGCCTTGACGGCTGCCACGTTGCCCCGTGGGGAGATCTCGGGCGCCGCGCCCGCACCACGCCCCGCCGCCACGCGACCGGGCGACCCGAACGACCACCTGCCCAACTTCTCCGACGGCACCGTGGGCTTACTGGGGCCCTTCCTCTGGGCACGAAGCCTCGACTTCGGCGAGGACGCCCGCTTCTCCGACTCCGACGCCCGAGCCGACGACAACGGCAGCTTCCTCTGGTGCCACCAGTTCACCCGCCTCAGCCGCCACCCCAAGCTGCCCCCGCTCGTCTTCGGCAGGAACAATTTCACCAGCCGCGACCCCAACATCGCCTTCCGCGTCCAGCCCAGCCGCTACCTGCTGAACACCACCCAGCCTCACAACCATAAGGTGATCATCGGCTACATGCGGACGAGTTGGCGGTTCACCAACGGCGACAACCGCGACCTTGCCCACCTCGCCGGCGGCGACCGCGTCTGCCTGTTCTTCCCGGTGCGGGGCGGCCACAACGGGCGGCGGAACGATGCCAACCTGTACGTCGTGAACACCGAGCACGCCGCCCAGCCGATCAGCATCGTGGAGTTCGCCGCCGGCGACATGATTTCCTACGACTGGTTCCGCAACCCGCCCAACCTCGACCGCCACGTGCTGCTGGACCTTGCCGGCCGGTTCACCGATGCCAACACGCTCCGCCCCGGCATCACCAAGCCGATCCTCCAGTTCGACATTCACGCCGGCGGGCGCTGGACGCTGCGCATCGAGACCGACGGCCGCGACGGCCTGGCCGGCGGACGGCGCGACGGCGGATGGGACCTGGAGTTCACCGAGAAGTCGCCCGGCGCCCGCCCGTACACGGTGGACGTCTCGCCGGCTGACACGGCCTGGACGCTGAGCACGTTCTCGCCGGGGGGCCGTCCGGCCGACACGTCGGAGGTCCTGTTGGGCTTGCAGCCCTACGACCGTCGCGGCGGCGGGGATCTCCCCTGGCCCGATCGCTCGCCGCGTATCCGCAACGTGGAACTGGACAAGGCGGCCCATAGGCTCGTCGCGGAGACCAAGCCGAAGCCCAGGAAGTGAGAGTGGTTGTCGCGGGTGCGCCGGGGCGGGCGTCGCCGCGCTGCCCTCGGTTGAGTCATGCCGGCGTTTGGTTTCTCAGCTCTGTGGGCGAGCCCACTTCTCCATGTCGGACAGCGCTCCGAGTTCGTCTGCGCGCAGGCGGACGACGCTTTCGGCCTCGAGTGCGTCGTTGAGGCGGCGGGCCTCGGCGGCCAGGCGCAGGACTTCAGCGGCGACGGTCTTGCGCAGTTCGGCGGGCGCATTGGGGGCGCGGGCCGACTTCGCGAGCATGGCCGCGACGGCCATGTGCAGGTGTGCGTCGCGCGGGTTGAGGGCGAGGGCATGGCGGGCGTAGGCGGCGCCGTCGGCCAGCCAGGCGGCGCCGTCGGCGCCGGGCGACGACCGGAGCAGGTCCGCCACGAGCAGTCGGCAGGCGAAGTTGCGGCCGTCGCGGTTGACCGCCTGGAGGGCGAAGTCGATCGGTGCGCGGCCGGCGTCGGGGGGCGGGCCGACGCCGGGATTGAGCAGGGCCGTCGCCGCCAGTTTCGCGGCGTCCATGGCGGGCAGGGGATCGAGCTTGTCGGCCGCCGCGGCCGAGGCGGCCGAGGCGGCGGCACCGGCGACGTCCCCCGCCTGGAGGCGGGCGAGCATCTGTTCCTGGTCGTGGGTCTTGTTGAGCACGGGCAGCCAGACGGCCGCGGCCATGCCGATGGCGAGCACGGCGAAGAGGACGGCGGCGGGCGCGGCGATGGGCAGCGCGTGGTGCCTGGCGTCGTCGTCGAAAGCGGCGTCCCGGCCGGCCAGGGCGGCGCCTGCGGCGAGGTAGAAGGCGGTTGCGGCTGAGGGAATCCAGGGGCTTTCGGCGACCATCGAGTTGACGAAGAATCCCAGCGCCCCGCAGCCGAGGGCGGCGCGGAGGACATCGCCCGCGGAGTCGTCCAGGTCGCGCAGACCCCAGGTGGAGGTGGCGAGCGCGCCGACGAAGACGGCGACGGGCGCCAACGCGCTGAGGACGAGCAGGTGCGGCTCGGCGCGGGCGTCGGACAGGAAGGTGCGGCAGAGCAGGGCGGCAATTGCCGCGGGAACCAGCAGCCAGCAGCCGGTTCGAGGTCTGGAGTTCGCGGTTCCGGGGTCCGTTGGTTGCGGGACGGGGCGAGCGGCGCCGACGAACATGTACAGGATGGCGGCGAGGAACAGGCCGCCGGCGATCAGGCCGTACTGGGCCAGGGCGTCGGCGAAGAGGTTGTGGGCCGACTGAACCTCCTCCTCGGCGCCGGTGCGCCGGTGCTGGAGGTAGGCCGTCGCAAAGTTGCCGCCGCCGGCGCCGAAGGCGGGGTGGGCGCGGACGATCTCGGCCGAGGCAGTCCAGTAGTGCCAGCGGAACGTGAGCGTGCGGCTGGGCAGGCGGTCGTGGGCCAGGCCATAGGCGACGGTGGCGGCGGCGGCGAGCACGAACGCTGCCGCCACGCCGAGGGCGACCTTTCGCCAGTGGGCCGCGAGGCGGCGATGAAGGAAGACGACGGCGAGGAAGGCGAGGGTCGATACCGCAAGCCCAACGAGTGCGCCGCGACTGCGGGTGAGGAAGACAGCGACGAGGACGAGGAGAGTAAGGAGGGCGGTTGCCGCACCCGCGACGACGAGTGGAGGTACTTCCATCCGGGGGGCAGCGCGGCCAAGAGGCAAGCCGGACCCCGGCTTCCTTCGCGGATTGCTAAGTCGTCCATCAGATCCTGCTTCCGCCCGCGCGGCGCGGAGCTTCGCCATCGCCAGGCCGGCACCCGCCGTCGCCAGCACCAGCAGCAGCGAACCCAGCGGGTTCGCCAGGGCGAGGAAGCCCGTGATGGACGTGTCGCGCAGGCGGTTCTCGACCATCCGGGCCTGCGGCGTGTCGGGCGACCAGCCGAAGTCGCGCAATCGCTCGGCCCGGTTCGCGTCGAAGTCGGCGATGCGAGCGGGGAATTCGGTCGTCCGTTGCCACAGCCCCTTGGCCGCCAAGGCCGCGCCCAGCGCCAGCAGCACCGCCGCCAGCAGCGCCAGCCGCCGGCGGTCGCGGCAGAGCTGCGCCGCCAAGAAGGCAGCCAGCAGGAAAGACGTGTGCTCCACGGCCGCGTTCACCGCGGCGCGGCGGTTGGAGGCGGTCCACGCGGCCGCGGCCGCCGCGACGGCGAAGGCTGCCACCAGCGCCGCCAGCGTCCCGTGGCGTGCGGCGAGGCGTTCGCGGAACGCGCCGCCGGCTGCCCAGAGCGCCGCGGCCACGAGGATCGCCAGAGCGAACGACATGCGGGCGACTTCGCCGCGGTCGGCCTTGTATCGGATCGCCTGGGCGGCGCGGTCCTTGCCCGTGGTCGCGTTGTGGCCGGGGGGGCCGGAGGCAAGCTCGTGGGAGACGAACTGGAGTTGCGATGTGGCGAACGGCAGCTCGCCGATCATGCACCGCCCGGCCAGGACGGCCAACAGCAGGGCGAACGCGGCGTCGTGGAGAACGGATACCGGAGGCCGAATGCCGGGAACCGGGGAAGAGGGGTCGCCGGCATTCGGCATCCGGTATCCGGTATCCGGCCCCCGGTCGCCGGTCTCCGCTCTGGGCGTCATGGCTTACCCTTGCCGTCGGCCATTTCCAGCAGGGCGATGATGAGGAGGATCCCCACGGTCTGCGCGAAGATCAGCACGGCGCCGGGGCCGTCCACACGAGGCAGCAGCGTCGCCGCCAGCGCCGTGGCGCCCGCGCACAGGTAGACGGTGAGCACGGCCGTGCGAACGCTCATGCCGCGGCGGACGAGCCGGTGCGAGAAGTGGCGCCGGTCGCCGACCACGGGGCTGGCGCGGTCCTTCAGGCGCAGGGTCACCACGCTGATCATGTCGTACAGCGGCACGGCCATGAGCACCACCGGCACGAAGACGCCGTAGAGGTAATACGTTTGTCCGGGCTGCACGTAGGTGGTGAGGCAGCTCGCCACGGCCAGCAGGAAGCCCACCACCAGCGAGCCGGCGTCGCCCATGAAGATACGGGCGGGGGCGAAGTTGAACGGCAGGAACCCCAGCAGCGAGCCGAGGATCACGCACAGGAAGCCCGTCACGAAGAGTTGCCCGATGCTCGCGGCCGCCGCCAGCAGCGCCGCGGCGATGATCGCCGCCACCCCGGCCGACAGGCCGTCCATGTTGTCGAGGAAATTGAATGCGTTGGTGATGCCCGCGATCCACAGGATGCTGGCGGTGATACTCACCGCCTCGCCGGCTGCCGTCAGCACCCGCACGCGGAGCAGCACGACCGCCACGGCGGCTACGGCCAACTCGATGAGCAGCTTGGTCCAGGGCCCCAGACCGCGGCGGTCGTCCAACAGGCCCACCAGGTGCAGCAGGAACGCCGCACCAAGGATGCCCAGCGCCTGCGGCGCCCGCGACGCGAGCCCCGGCAGGTAGACCCGTGCCACCTCCGGCAGCCAGTTCGGCGCCTTGCCGCTCGCCCACACCGTCGCCAGCGACAGGGCCAACAGGCTGGGCAACAGCACGCCGGCGAAGATCGCGCAGCCTCCCAGCAGCGGCGTCGGGCGGGCGTGCGCCTTGTGCCGACCGGGCACGTCCACGCAATTGAACCGCCAGGCCATGCGCGCCGCCACCGGCGTCGCCAGCAGCGAGATGGCGAAGGCAGTCAGCACGGCCGCCGCGGCTGCGATCAGGACCATGACGCACCTCCGGCAGGGGCGGCGCGGGCGATGCCGTCGGCTGCACCGTCGCGGCCGCGCAGGCTTGCGCGGGCCGAGGAAAGGAACGCGTCGTACCTGCCTGACGCGTAGTCCGGGAACGTCCATTCCAGGGCGGTCCACCGCCCGTGGCGGAACTGCATCGTGACCTCGGCGTACACGCCGCTCCGCAGGTAGACGCGGTGCGAGAAGTTCTTCATGCTCGCCAGAACCAGCTTCGAGGACTCCAGGTAGCCGGGGTCGAGGTTGATCGGCCGGGGGGGCGTCGGGCCCAGTCGCCGGGCGAAGTCGGCCTCGATGGCGTTAGTGGCGAGCTTGGCGTCGGCCAGGCCGGCGGGATCGAACGGGTGGGCGAACGCGAGGAACCGCCGCAGCAGCGGCGTGCCCATCTCGGCGTCGTAGTAATGGGTGAAATCGAATGCCATCGCCTCGCTCGCCAGTTCGACGGGTCCCACCGCCGCGATGAGGGCCTCCGCGGCGGCCGCGAGCCACTCGGTGCGGCAGGAAATCAACCCGCAGATGAGCATGGCGGGCGGGGGCTGTCCGGGCAAAGCCATTGCGCCGATTGTCGCGTTCGGCGGGGGGCGTGTCAACGGAAGCGGAGCCGGGACGGCTCTGCCGACGGCCTTTCCGAGACGCGTGAACTGTTACGGCCGGGCAGCGTGGTCAGGAACTTGATGTCCCGAATCAGGTGGGCCAGGCAGAACTGCTGAAGACGGTTGGCGTACTTCACGTAGGCGCTGAAGAAGTCACTGACGATGGTTCCGCCGTACGTCTTGCCGAGGACATCTTCCAGGACCTTCGCGGCGCGCGACTTGGCGATGCAGAAGAAGCTGATGGCCGAGGTGCAGAAGACCCATATCCAGTACCGCTTGCCGTTGTCCCTATGGCCGGTCTCGTCGATGTGCAGCACCGGTTCGGTGGGCACGTGCTGGGCCAGTTGCCGGTACGGGTCGGCCAGGGCGGCGCTGACGCGGGCGATGGCGTTTTCCTTCTCAAGGTCTGCGATCCGTCGCAGGTAGGATTGTTCCCGGCTCGGTTCCACCGGCCGCTCCTTGTTGCGTTGTCCTGCGACTTATCGGACATTCGCGGCCCTCCGCATGAATACAACTGTTCTTGACCCTCCGGGTCAAGGGCGAAACTTGCCGTGCGTGCATCGGTTGCAGGGATTGGCTGTCAGCCGGCGGGTGCGTTGCCCGCCCGGCGGGCAGCCGAAGGCCCGACAGGGCCTGAACGGTTGCGCGGAACGGAGTGGGGCGATATACGCTTCCCCCACCCGGCGAGGATGGCGTTTCGTGCGGGATCACCTTCTGGGCCCGCCAGTAATTCGTCGGCGACTGCGGCAGGGAGCAGCAATTGCTCGCACATCGCTTCGACCAGTTCGAGCAGCCCGGCCTTGGCCAGCACGATCACCGGTGACGCATTTGTCACCCAAGTCTCACCCAAGGCCGGCCTCCCGAGCGACCTCCTCAGCGTCATACTGGAAGGGGCTTACCCCGAAGCGCCCGAGGGCGTCTATGAATTCGCTTCGCGACACGCCGGCAATCTCGGCCGCCCGCCCTTGGGAGACCAGCCGCATCTCGTACCATTTCACGGCTGCCGCAAGGCGCATCTCGCGAGCGAAACCGGCGGGGTCCTTCCGCATCCCGGCTAGTGCTTCCTCGGGCATCTCTATGGTCATCCGCACCACGGGGCGTTCCTTACCGACAACAATTACACCGTCAAGTCAGCCCGCGAGGCAACCGTGACAGTTTGTGAAAGAACTACGCCTCGATGTCTTGCTCGCATCCGACACTTTCTGTCGCCCCTTCGAGGCTCTGCGCTTAATTGCTTTACTACCTGGTGTTTACGCACCCGGCCAAATCCTGATCGCCCCTTCCGGGCGAAGAGACAAGACGCCGCTCTGCCAATTCTTCCACGAGCTCTGACACCCACTACTGCTGGTGCCTGGTGCCTGCTGCCTTCGTTTGCGGGCAACGCCCGCGCCCTTCCCTCACATATCCAGGAAGTTCGCCAAGAGCTGGTGTCCCGCGGCCGTCAGGAAGCTTTCGGGGTGGAACTGGACGCCCTCGGTGGGATGCGTCTTGCTGCGCAGGCCCATCAGTTCGTGCTGATCGACCGACCAGGCCGTCGGCTCGAAATCGTCGCTCAGGCCTTCTGGGTCGACGATCAGGCTGTGGTATCGCGTGGCTGTGAAGGGGTTGGGCAGGTCGCGGAGGACGCCCTTGCCGTCGTGGCGGATATCGCTGGTCTTGCCGTGCATCAGGCGCGGGGCGCGGACCACCTTGCCGCCGAACACCTGGCCGATGGCCTGGTGGCCCAGGCAGACGCCCAGTACGGGGACCTTGCCGTGGAAGTGGCGGATGTAGTGGCAGCTCAGGCCCGCCTCGTTGGGGCTGCACGGGCCTGGCGAGATGATCAAGTGCGTGGGGTGCAGCTCGACCTCGGCCTGGGCGGGCGGACAGACGTCGTTGCGGATGACGCGAATCTTCACCTCGCGGCCGAGTTCTCCGATCCGCTGCACGAGGTTGTAGGTGAAACTGTCGTAGTTGTCGATGAGAAGGATCATACTGGTTGACTGGTTGATTGGTTGATCGGTTAACTGGTTGCCTGGTCGCTCAGGATTCATGCCCGTTTCTGCGGTGTCGGGTCTTCTGCTCCTTCTTCCGTCTGAAAGGCTGAAGAATCGCCGCGATCGGCGCCAATGGGGCGTTCGGCAATCTGCAATTGGCAACGCTCACTGCCCCAGCCCCGGGAATCCATCCACGGCCCAATGGCCCGACTCCTCGCGGATGACCACGATCTTCTCGAGCGGGGCCTCGACCCGGTTCTCGGCCGCTCCGGCATACGTGTAGAACAGCCGCAGGCGATAGGCGTACCGCTCCTTCGCGTCGAGGCCCCCGTCGGCGACCTCGAAGGCTCCGTGCGCCTGATTGGTCGCGCCGACGACCGCGTCGGCGAGGTTGGCCTCGGTGGTGAGCTTCCGCAGCCGCTGGCTCAGCATCGCGCGGGCCGCGGCCACGTCGCGGTGCCGCCAGGCCCAGCAGAACGAATTCGCGACGGCCAGCGCGTCGATGTAGTCCTGGTCGTAAGCCCGCGACGACTTGCCGCCGCCCTGGGGCAGTGCATCGCACCCGGGCGCAAGCAACACGGCCGGCAACAGCACGGCGAACAGTAGCGGCCGATGCATATGCAATCGCCTCCGCTGTCGGCTTCCAGCTTCGCTTCACTGCACAGCCACGACCTGCTTGACTTCGGGCACGCGCTGCTTGAGGTGCCGCTCGACGCCCATCTTGAGGGTCATGGCGGCGCCGGGGCACCCTTTGCAGGCGCCTTGCAGCCGCACCGAAACAACGCCAGTCTGGTCGTCCACGCCGATCAGTTCGATGTCGCCGCCGTCCTGCTGGAGGATCCCGCGCACGCTCTCGATCACCGGGCGAACCTTCTCGATGAGGCGGTTGTCGTCGTTCTTGGTGTCGGTCATCTGGACTTCTTTCCTTGCACGCCAACTACTGGGTTGGAGCTCACCATTATAGAGCAAGACGGTCCGCAAAGCGAACCATGATCTCCGACGGCGAGAAGCGGCTTACTCAGCGCAACAGAACGGGCGCGGGTCCATCCGCGCCCGTCATACCGTCCGGTCTGAGCCAACCGGTTACAGAAGCTACAGCATCTCGGGATACAGGTCAGCCATGAGCCCGTCGATGGCGGCTTCCAGCCGCTCGGGGGTCTCATAGGTTCCAGCGGCGATCTCCGCCTTCACCCGCGCGACGAGGTCCGCACGAATCTCCGGAATCTCGTGAATCTTGGCAGCCAGCATGGCGGCTGTCGAAATCTCCACAACGTCGGAGACACCTGTCGGGCTGGCGGGGGCTATTCCGGATGCCACGGGGCTGACGTGCTCGACTGGCTTGGGAGCCAGTGCCGGATGTACGCCCTGAACGTTGCTCATCGCTTCCTCTTGCGGCCCGCCTGCACCTGGCGAGCCAATGAATGCCGCCGGTCGCGTGGGGCGAAGCTCCCTTTCGCCTTCCGCAGTGCCAACCATCGGCCGGCATCCGTATCTTACCACATCGGTGAGGCCTTACTATCCAACCTCACCGCGCGTCCTTGCTCCATATTGGATTCTTCGACGGGCAGCCTGGTTTTCTTGAGTGATTCCGAGTATCCAGAGTTCTCATAACATGCCTTAATACCGTCTCTTACAATCCAGGCAATCCAGGGCAGAAGGAAAAGGCGTTTTCGTCGTCTCTCCAGGCGACTTGCAGATTTTGCAGTGTGTGCAGATTGCCCAGATTAACACAATGGCTGCTCGGAATGGTGGCTGCGTTGGGGCCAGGCGGCGGCGTTGCGGGTTGACGGGCCTGTGGGCGGGCGGCTACGCTTACGCCGTCGCGACCCTCCTCAGGATCGGCCGTGGTCGGGGGCCACCTGCCGCACTTCAGGCACTTGCAGCCGCTGCCTTCAGGTCTGCCCGATCCGTCGAGCGAAACCGCCGGCTGGCGAGTTGGTTGTTCATAGTGGAGACACCAATGAAGAAGGGCGGGTCGGCACTGCGCGCCTCAGGTGTAGCGGACGCTCGAGCGGCCGGCGTGGTCGGCGTGCTTGTCCTTGCACTGTCGGCGGCGGCGGCAGCGGCGGCCGGTGCCGGCGCGGGGCAGCAGCGGCTGGCAGTGGTTTCGGCCGACGCCAACAGCCCGCCAATGGCCTTTGCGATGGAGGAACTGCGCCGGCTGCTGGGGCAGTGCGGGTTGAAGGATGCCGCGAAGGACGTCGCCGACTGGACCTTTGAGTTGGCGGTTTGCCGTGAGATGGAGCCGGGGAGCTTTTCCGTCGGTTGCCCCGCCAGGGCCGACCGTGCCGGCGCCGGGCGCGTTTTTCTTCGCGGTCAAAGTCCCGCGTGCGTGCTGCACGCCGTCTACACGGCCCTGGAGCGGGCGGGGTTCTGCTTCGACGTTACCGGCTCGACGCCGCCGGAGCAACTCGCGCTGGACAAGTTGGCGGGCTGGAACGTCAGGGTTCGTCCGGCCGTGGCCACGCGAAGCGCCTTCGTGTGTCTCAACTTCCCGATGGACCTGTCCTCATGGCCTCTGGAGGAGGCGAAGGAGTACGTCCGCAATCTGGCACGTCTGCGCCTCAACGAGATCACCTTCTTCAGTTACGACCGCATATGGTTCGCGCCCAAGAGCGACACCCGCAGCCGGCCGGGCGGGTTCTTCTACGGCGTCCGCTACGACATCCCGGTCGATCAGCCCTGGGCGAAGGACATCCGCAACAAGAGGGTCTTCTGCATTCCGGAGATCGAGGCGTATTACGACGACCCCGCCGAACGGGGCCGGCGGGCCATCGGCTGGATGCGGTCGCTGATGGCCGAGTGCAGCCGTGTGGGCTTGCGCGTGCGATTCTCGTCGCAGGAAGGCCTGTCCCCCCAGGCCGTCGACGATCTGCTGGAGCAGTATCCCGACGTCGGGGCCCTGGAGTTCATCACGGCCGAGACGCTGGAGAGGTCTGATCAGGATGTGGACCAGGCCGCGGCGGCGGAGGCGATGGCGGCCGTGCTCCAGCGCGATCCGAACAGCCCGCGTCCGCGGGTGAGCCTGCCGCCGCTGATCGGGGCCGTCGCGGGATACATCGAGGCCGCTCGGGCCGTTCATCGGCACGCGGCCCGGAAAGGCCGCCCGCTGGACCTGTGCGTGGGGATCTACTG
>CAYWTX010000378.1:0-2080 GCA_964461295.1 uncultured Planctomycetaceae bacterium
CTGGCCGGGCCGGGGCAGCAGCGCCGGGCGCAGCATCCCCTTCAGCACGTCCGTGACCCGCCGGCCGAAGGCGGGCACGACTTGGTGCCCCCGCACCATCGCCTGCCGCACGTCGTCGGGCGCCTGGGCGCACTTGCGAGGGAAGTTGTGGACCTGGAGGCCGTAGCTGGATGCGCGGCCCGTGGCGGCCCCGCCAGCGAAGACGAAGGCGCCCCGGACGCGGCCATCCTCGGTGTCTGCCAGCGCCGCCGCGCGAGCGAACTTCGCCACGCTGGAGGCCCACAGGTCGTCGGCGCATTGGATGACCTCGGCCACGTCGGGCGGCACTTCCTCAGGGTTCTCGTCGGCCAGGGCCAGCAGGTTGCCGCGGACGGTCTTGTCGATGGACACCTTGGGCTCGCCGTCCTTGTAGACGGTCATCAGTTTGCGGGCCTGCGGCCCGACCCGGTGTTCGACCCACGCCCGCATCTTTGGGCTGCGGACGCTGGTGATGGCGCCCGCCGTCACCTCGCGGACGGTCTGCTCGATCTCGACCAGTTCCTGCTCGGCGTATTGGATGGCGGCGCGGCAGAGCGCCACGTCCACCAGGACGCCGCGGTCGTTGATGCGCTCGTTGACGTGGTAGTCGGCCAGTTCCTCGTCCGACAGTTCGCGCATCGCCTTGCTGACGGCGCGCATCGCCCGGACGTCGGTTTCGCAATACTCAACCATCTCGGCCAGCAGCGCGGCGTCTTCGCGGAAGGTGCCGTCGGGGCGGGGGATGGACAGCGCCCGGATCAGTTGGGCGCCTCGGTGGTCCTTCTTCATGGACGCGCCAGCGAAGCGCCCGACATCCTCCAGGCTACCTGGGCCGCAGTTGGCCCGCGCTTGTGCTGCGGTGCAGTAGAACTGCTCCAGGCGCGGCTCCGGGAAGTGGTGGTCGGGGCAGAGGACGTACCAGAAGATCGCCCGCTCAAAGGCGGCGATGTGCGCGCGGATCTGGCCGCGGTGCTGCGCCACGCGCTCGGGGAAGGGCTGACCCGGCAGCCAGGTCGTGACCTCCTCATCCCCGAAGGCGTAGGACATGCACAGCACCTCGGTGCTGCCGTCCTGGGCGTAGTTGTAGGCGCCCGCCTGCTTCAGATCGCAGCGGCTGCGGGTTTCAAAGTCGAGCCAGAGGATCACAGAGAGCAGACCCGGCCCGTCTCGCCGCGCTTGTACTCGCGCAGCTTTCGGCCGCTGGCGAACTCACGGCCCAGCGCCTCAAGGTCAGCCGGCCAAGTGTCGCGGCCGGGGCTGCGGAACGTCGCACCCATCTGCTTCTCCAGCGCGATACCCTGCGCCCAGAGGTCCGGGTAGTTATTGTAGAGGTCGCGCCACTCACCGAGACGCTGGTACGGGCACCAAGCGCAGTCGGTGCGCTGGGGGATGCAGACGCCGCGCTTGTCGAGGTAGGCCCACACGTCGGCCTCCTTCCAGCCCCACTCGCGCATCGGGAAGCGGATCGTGATGTCTTCGCCGTACAGGCCGCGGCGCTCCTCCTCGTCGGCGCGCAGGCCCACATAGAGGACCGACCCCTGCGGCAACTGCTCCATGTACGCAATCGTCGGCTGGATCTTCAGCACCCGCGTACACCAGCGGGCGAACACGCTGGGCAGCATGTTCATCTGATGGATGGTGCCTTCTAGATCCTTCGTGTGGCGAACGCGGAGGATGGGCTTGCCCAGCAAGTCCTCCAGCTTCTTCCAATGGTCCTGCATCGCGGGCAGTTCGTTGCCTGTCTCATTGCAGATGTACTCGTAGTCGCGCGGTTCTATCTCGGCCAGACGCAGTGCCAGCGCCGTCGAGTCCTTGCCGCCGCTCAGTCCCACAACATGCTTCATGTCTGCGCTCCAAAGAAAGGCCCCCGGCTTGCGCCAGGGGCCGATCCTTCTCAGGCCGTGCGACGACGACGACGGCCAGCCTCGGGAGCCGGCTCCTCGGCCGCCGCCTCCTCCGGCGCCTCGGCGTCGGGGCCGTCGAGGCTCACCCACTCCACCACGTCGAAGACCGGGGTGTAGATCCGGCCGTAGGACTTGTGGGTGTAGTGTTCCTTCTTCAG
>CAYWTX010000379.1:0-4816 GCA_964461295.1 uncultured Planctomycetaceae bacterium
CACTGTATTGTGTCCCCCGATTCTCCCCAGCCGCGGCCGGCCGCTGGGCAGCGACCGCTTCGTGGCGAAGTTGGAGCGTCTGCTGGGCCGGCGCCTCCGCCCGTTGCCCGAAGGCCGGCCAAGGAAGAAAAGCGAGACATACACTCGGGCGCGTCCCTAGTTTTCTCGTCCCTAGTTCTCTAGTTTTCTCCGATCTGAATCCCCGACTGGTCGGCCGCGGTTCAGCCCAACCAAGCCCTTGCGGCGGCGTGGCGCCGCAAGAACTCTGTTTTGTTATGAGGGGGTTGTCTCCGTCCGCATGCGGACCGAACCTGCTGGCTTGGCTCGAACGCGGAGACCTCTCCGAAAAACTCTCCACGTCTCGCAAGGAGTTTTCGGAGACTCTCCTGCAATGCGGCCGGAAGGCCGTGATTCTGGCCGCAACAGGCTGAACGTAGTAGTTCCAGATTGTGAAACTAGAAGCTTCACTTTTTCTTGCCGATGGAGGAAGAGCTTGGGTAAGATCATGAGCCATGTGCAATTTCGCCTCGAAGTATGTCAGGCCACTGTTAGGATTGGGGCTATGTTAATCGTATCAGGGGCATCGCGAGAGGAAAACCGTCGGGACTTGGCCCGCAAGTTTTGCCAAGCCCGGGTTCCTGTCCGTCTGACCATCCAAAGATCTCGGCTTGCGTTGGAGTCAATGCTTTGGCGGGAGTACTGGCAGCCCGCTCACGCTTTCTTTGAAGTCGATCTTCGTCTCATACAAAGACTCAATCGCCTCAAGAAGGCATGGCTCGACATCCTCCAACATCCAGAAGACCGCCTGTGCCAGATGACCTACTGCTGGCGATACTTCGGCCTGCTTCACCACGCATTACGGATTGCCAAGGATGAGCCGTCGAGGCCCGACGCGCTACCAGCGATTCGTCACATCATTGGCTTTGAGGCGTTTCTTCTCGATGCAGCGGGCGAAACGGGCACAGCAGCTTGTACCGTCACATCCCGGAACCCTTCATTCCTGCTCGGGCAATTGGCGGTTGATCCCACAGTGCCGACGCCACGGCACGTTCCATTGCTCATGCCGCCCGGACAGAATGACGCCTTTTACCTCTACCGGCAGGTGCAGCTCTCAGGCATGCCGGCCACACGCATACTGGCAAGCCCGGCAGTTGACCTGCCGCACAGGGCGAGTAGCTTCGTGCCAATCGACCGATTGACGAGGCTGATCTCTGAGCGAGCAGACCCCTACTGGAAGCCCAGAGCCAAGCTTCTAGCCAGACGCCTGCTGGCCCCGCTCCTGCGAGCGCGCACCACTTCGCCGAGCACAACCGAACCGCTCTCCATTCTCGACCTTGGCGCAGGGACGGGACAACTGGTTGCGAAAGCTTGGACCTATCTTGAGCGGATGTCCGCCGGCCGGGTGCCTTCAGCGTCTCTTCATTTCGTCGACAGTAACCCCCCGGCCTTCGGTCGTTCGTTCGGACTCACCCGCAACCGATCCGGCGTTACCCATGTGGAATGGACAACTGCCGACTATCGCACGCTAGCGGATGACGATCAATGGCTCCACAAGTGCGGCCCGTTCGACTGGGTGTTCGCCTGCCGCGTTCTCGACAACGCAAGCAACTTCATGATCGAACGGGTCGCCATCTGCGACGACAACCACAATGAGCTTTCGCTCGATGCTCTTCCGCATCGATGTTTGTCCCCACGAAGCCAGCCTGGCGGGATTCGTCGTCTCATGGTTTCCACGGTACGAAGACAAGCCTCCGGCGGCACCGTCTTCCCGCAGTACTCACTTCGGGATTACTTCGGTGGAATCCTTAGCATCCAGAATAGAGCATTCGATCATCTCCACGACGACGCCTGCTGGTATCTGCCGGTTCGTCGCTTCAATCCTGCCGCGTTTATTACCCCAAGCGGGCGAAGTCTGATTGCGCAGATCATGAAGGTGTCCCGAGCAATCATCATCGAGGATGTTGACGCTGAGCCAGAGCATCTGAAACAGCACAAGGATCAATTCGGTCTGCCGGGGACCGCCGCCGTTTTCTGCACGCGCGACGGCTTCAACACGGAAGCCAACTACTACGTCGTAACGTCCCAAGAATGGGCGATGCACATTCGTGGAGAGCGGCTATGGTAGTGGTCGAACGAGGACATCGCAAAGGGCCGATCCTCACTCCATCATCGCTGCCGTGCCTTGGCCGCATGCCCACGATTAACATTACCGATGGCTGTGCCCACTGTTGCTCATACTGTTATACCCAAGGCTACTCAAGCTACCCGGGCGATGGTCGAGTCGTTGTTTATGACAACATTCCCGACATGGTGCGGACGGAGCTAATTCGCAAGCGACATCGGCCCAGACGTGTATACTTCAGTCCCTCCAGTGACGCGTTTCAACCTTTGCAGGAAGTGCAGGATGTTACATACGCAACCATGTCGATCCTCTTAAACGCAGGCGTCGAAGTCGCGTTTCTCACCAAGGGGGCTATTCAGGAGCGGTTTCTGGCGTTGTTCTCCACGTTCCGGACAAAGGTCTTCGCACAAGTCGGCATTACGACGCTCGACGAGCGGATTCAGCAGGTTCTGGAGCCGCAAGCAGCTGCCCCCAAACGTAGATTGCAGGCGATTGAGGATCTCGCTCGAATCGGGATTGCCACCCGTGCCCGGCTGGACCCGTTGGTGCCGAATCTGACGGATACGGGAGAGAACCTCTGTGCGCTTCTAGCAGAGCTGGGGAAACTGGCAGTGCGGAGCGTTGCCGCCAGCTACCTGTTCTTGCGCCCGGCATTCGCCCAACGGCTCTCCGAACAACTAAATCGGTTCGCCGGTGAGGCATGTTCGTTCCGCATGTGGGCTTGGCGTCGTCTTGCCGATGGGGTGGGAGGCGGGCAGATGCTTGCCCCATCTGATCGCCGGGGACGGTTTGACCGGCTCGGAGCTTTGGCGGCGAAGTACGGAATCAGTCTGCATGTGTGCGCCTGCAAGAATCCGGACTTAGGTTTGGGATCCGATTGTCAGATTGCCGGGCCTTCCCCCGGCGCAGCGGGGGATGCGCCTCTCTTCGATTCCGCGGGCGTAACTAGGGCGCGTCCCTAGTTTACCCAGACAAACCGTACGGGGGGCGATACCTTTCGTACGTGCATCGGTTGAAGACTTGGATGCGTGGCGGGGGCGTGTTGCCCGGCCAGCGGCATCCGCAGGTCCCAAGAGGGCCTGAACGGTTACGAAAGGAGACGGGCAATGACCGATCGATGTGCATGCGGGAACGAAGACGCTCGCCCCGTCCCCGACGCGATCGGGCGGCGGACATTCCTGAGGCACACCATGACGGGGGCGGCAGCGGTCGCGGCCGCACCGTATGTCGTCACGAGTCCGGTCTTCGGCGCCGACGCCCCGAGCAATCGCGTGACGGTGGGTTTGATCGGCTGCGGCAACATCGGCAGCAACTACCACGCCCCGACTCTCATGCGGGAAGAGGACGTCCGGATGGTCGCGGTGGCCGACGCATACAAGAGCCGTCGCGACGCCCTCGCCGACCGCCTCAACAGGCACTACGGCCAGGGCACGACCAGGGCCTATGCGGACTTCCGGGAGATCCTGGCCCGCCCGGACGTCGACGCCGTCGTCGTCGGCGCGCACGACAACTGGCATGTGCCGATGGCGATCGCGGCGGCCGCCGCCGGCAAGGACGTGTACTGCCAGAAGCCTTTGGGCCTGGATTTCGGCCTGGTGGGCCTGCTGCGCGACACCGTGACCCGCAAAAGGCGGATCTTCCAGTTCGGCACGCAGTACCGGTCGAGCTACCGCTACAGGCTCATGGTGCAGCTCGTCCGCAACGGGTACATCGGCAAGCTGGAGCGGATCGACTTGTGGAGCCGGGACGTCTCGTTCAACGCCAACCAGTACGCGGTCAAGCCGTACGGCTCGGCGAAGGAGGTCCCCGCGCCCGAGGACCTGGATTTCGACGCCTGGCAGGGCCCCTCGGAGATGGTGCCGTACACGGCCGACCGGTGCACGTGCTGGGGCGGCTATCACTGCCCGGAGACGTCGCTGGGGTTTATCGCGGGCTGCGCGATCCACGAGCTTGGCCTGGCCCAATGGGGCAACAAGACCGACGACACCAGCCCCGTCCACTACAAAGGCACCGGGCACGTGCCGACCGAGGGCATCTTCCGCACGCTCGAGCGGTGGGACGTGATGTGCGACTATGCCAACGGCGTGAAGCTGCGCTTCATGGACTGCCGCACCGCCGGGCAGGTGGTCAAGGAGACCGTGCCGAGCTGGCGGCCCGGCGACGGGCTGATCTTCCACGGCTCCGAAGGCTGGATCAGCGACGCCGGCGGGTGGGCGTGCGGCGACAAGAAGCTGTGGCAGACGAAGTTCAGGCAGTCCGACGAGATCCTGCCCGTTTCCAGGGAGCACAACCGCAACTTCATCGACTGCGTCAAGAGCCGCCAGGAAACCCTCTGCCCCGTCGAAATGGCCATCCGCTGCGACGCGATCTGCCAGCTCGCCACCGTCGCCGCCGTGACCGGGCGGGAGATACAATGGGACCCCAAGGCCGAGAGGATTACCAACGACGCCGAGGCCGAGAAGATGCGCATCCGCCCGTTCCGCGACAAATGGAAGGTGTGGTGAACATGTGCAATAGGGGGACATGCAATGGCGTAACTAGGGACGGGCGTAACTAGGCCGAAGTTCCCGGCCCGATAATGAGGGAACCCCTTCTTTTGGAAGGGGTTCCGTTTGATTTCAGGTTGCACGTACTGACTACGTTCTCCGGCATCGGCCCGGACGCCGCCTACAGCTCGACTTTCAGCAGGGCCAG
>CAYWTX010000380.1:0-7298 GCA_964461295.1 uncultured Planctomycetaceae bacterium
CGCACCTTTCGCCCTTTCAGGGCTTGATCTTGGGGGCCATGGGTACCCAGGGCGTTGCCCTGGGCTGTATTCCGTCAGCCTTTCAGGCTGAAGAACAGTGCTCCACCTGTCTCGAAACTGCAATGATGACGCTACAGTCTCTGTTTTCCGGGGACTTACGCCCCCGGCTGAATCCTCGACGCCCCTTCGGGGCTAAGAGGGAGGGAGGTCGCTTCGGCCATTCTTTCACGAACTCCTGGGCCTTCCGTTGGGCCAGTTTCGTCCCGTCGTCACCGCTTCGCGCATGGCGAATCTTCCCCTGGAGACACTGAGGATCTTCGGCGCAGGTCACAGCCGTCCGCTCACCAGGAGTAGCTCACCGTCACGCCACCGTACAGAATGTCGTTGACCAGCGTGTCCTCGTCGTGGAACGGCTGGCTGTAGTTGATGAAGCCCTTCAACGCGATCGACCCGCACTGGGGCGACATGTTCAGGGCCCCGCTCAGGTCGTACGTGAACGTCAGGCCGTAGTTGATCGCGCCCAGGCGCGTGCCGACGCCGCCGTCGCCGCCCAGCCCCACCTTGTCGTAGTAGCGGTGGTCCACGCCCAGCACCAGCGACGGCGTGACCGTCAGGTCCTTCAGGATGCAGCACTTCTCGCAGCCCATGTCCTTGAGCACGAAGTCATGGCTGACGCCCATCTCCAGCCAGCCCGCCTGCACGTCGTCGATGTCGTGATAGTAGGCGATGTACGGGTTCAGGATCGGCTTGCCGAAGACCAGGCTGTCATCGAACGAAACCTTCACGTACAGGTCGCTGGTGTTGTCCGCGTCGCCCGAAGAACGCGGGAAGTGGTAGTTGATCCATCCCAGTTCCACCGTCGTGCCGATCTTCTCGATCGCGTACTTCCAGTACGCCGTGAAGTCCACTTCCTGAAGATTGCTGTCGGAGTCGGTCGTCAGATGTTCCTGGCCGACGAACCACTCAAACCAGATCGACCCGCCGAACTCCCCGAAGTTGCTCCCCTTGCCGCACAGGTCCTTGGTGTCCAGCGAGAACGACAGGTTCACCTGGTGGTTGAGCTTCTCGCGCCTCTCGCCGGCGTACTCGCTCAGGTTGATCCCGCGCCACACGTAGTCGCTCACCACCGTGTAGTCCACGCCGAACGAGAGCGGAATCGGCTTGGTCCACTCGGGCGCAGCCCCCTCGGGGGCCGGCGGCGCCTTCTCGGCCGGGGCAGTCGCCGCCTTGTCGGCGCCCGGCGTCGCCGGCACGGCCGAGAGCCAGTTCGTCGCGCCCGCGCCCTGCCCGGCGAAGGCCGCCGACCCAACCAGAACCGCCGCCATCGTCCCCGCCGACACACGCAAGCAGTTGCCCGTCCGATTCATCGGCTTCTCCTTCTCCGTACGCATCTCGCGCTTCGCGACGCCCTGCGCTCGCGGATATGCGGCGTCAACTGCACAAATCATGCCAGCCGGCGCGACCGTGTGCAAGCCTCGTTCCGGGAATGGCTTGAACTCGCGCCGATCCAGGCTCCCTCCGGCGCGGCACGCACAACTTTGTGCAGCTGCCGACAAACAGCAACAGAAATGGCAGGGAGCTCCTGTCAAGCCAGGAGCCAAGCGGGTATGGTTCTCCGCGAAGGAACGTTCGGCCATGCCGCCTGAGATGTGGCAACCTGGGCAGCGGCACAAATCTGCCGACGAGTGCGATCCTCCGTCGGCGGCCCAGCCTTCGGCGCGCGCCGATGCCAACCGGCGGATGTTCGATTCCATCGCCCGCCGCTACGACATCCTGAACACGGTGCTGTCGCTGGGGCTGGACCGCCTCTGGCGCCGCGCGGCCGTCGATGCCCTCCTTCGTCCCGGCGCCGCGGCTGCAATGTGCGAAAGCGTGGCATCGGGGTTGGACGGCCCGGCTGGGGGGCCCGGCCTCGCATCGGCCCGCCGCGAGGCGGCCTACCTCGACGTGGGGTGCGGCACGGGCGAGCTTGCGCTGGCCGTCGCTCGCCGCGTGCCGGATGGTCGCGTTGTGGGCATCGACGCCTCGCGGGCGATGCTCGAAGCGGGCGTCGCGAAGGTCGCGCGTGCCGGCCTGTCCGGCCGCGTCCGCCTCCGGCAGGGCGACGCCTGCGCCCTGCCGTTTGGCGCCTCCTGCTTCGACGGCGTGCTCAGCGCCTTCTGCCTGCGGAACTTCGCCGACCTGCCCGCCGCCCTGGCGGAGATGCGCCGTGTGCTTCGGCCGGGCGCCCCGGCCGCGATCCTGGAACTGTCGGTGCCGGCAGGCCTCGCGGCTCGCCTGGCGTGGAAGGCGCACGCGCGGGTGATGCTCCCGGTCGTCGGCGGCATGCTGAGCCGCGGCGAGGCGTACCGCTACCTGGTGCGGTCGATCGAGGCGTTCGCCCCGCCCCTGGCGGTGGTGGACCTCCTCCGCGCCGCGGGCTTCGCCGCCGCCGTCGCCCGCCCCCTGTCCGGCGGCGCCGTCACGCTGTACACGGCCCGGCTGGGGAAGTAGCCGGCCCGGTGGACAGCGTGCTGCGGGTCCACCGCGGTACGGCGTCCCCTTCCGCGCCGGCGATTGCGGCGGCGTGGCCCCCAGGTCGCGCCGATGCGAGCGACAAGCGGCCCAGCGGCCCTACAGCAGATACGGTTCGCGCTTCGGGCGGTCCAGGAGGCGGTTGGCCTCATCGTCTTCGGGAAAGGTCTCCTGGGCGGCGTCCCACTTCAGCGGTCGGCCGAGCTGGTAGGCGATGTTCGCCAGGTGGCAGACCGTCACGCTGCGGCAGCCGATTTCCACGTCGGCGACGGGACGGACGCCGCTTCGCGCGCAATCGAGAAAGTTGCGCCGGTGGTCGTCGCTGCGGCGCAGGTGCAGTTCGTCAGGGCCGATGCGCTCCCACGCCAGGCTCGGCGGCCAGTAGCGTAGGAACTCGCGGCCGATGGCGATCGTGCCCTCGCCGCCGCGGAAGGTGATGCCGCCCATGCGCTCGGGCGTGTGCGTCACGGGGATGCCGCCGGCGTAGAGGAACGTCAGTTTGCGGTGTTCGCGGCCGTCGGCGCCGGGCGGGATGATCTCGACGGGGCCGCCGCCGTCGGCGTCCAGGGCCCACTGCACGATGTCGAAGTGGTGGGCGCCCCAGTCGGTAAGCCCTCCGCCGGAGAACTCGCTGTAGTGCCGCCAGAAGTAGCACAGCAGGTCGCTGTGGAACGGCCGATACGGCGCCGGGCCGAGCCAGCGGTCCCAGTCGACGAAATCGGGCGCCGGGTGCGGCGACAGGTCGCACGGGCGGGCGGGTCCCTTGACGCAGACGTCGACGCCCTGGAGTTTGCCGATGCGTCCGTTGCGAATGAGTTCGCAGGCATGGCGGAACTTGGGCATGGAGCGCTGCTGGCTGCCGGTCTGGAAGACGCGTTTGTAACGGCGGGCGGCGTCGGCCATGGCGCGGGCCTCGCGGATCGTCAGCGACAGGGGCTTCTCGCAGTAGACGTCCTTGCGGTTTTGGCAGGCGGAGATGGCGGGCAGGGCGTGCCAGTGCTCCGGGGTGGCGATGTAGACGGCGTCGATTCCGTGGGCCTCGGTAACGGCGTGGTAGTCGGCGGCGGCGGCGCAGGAATCGCCGCCGTAGTGGCGGTTGACGGCGGCGCGGGCGGCGGCGCGGTTGCGGGCGTTGACGTCGCAGACGGCGACGGCCTGGACGTCGGCGTAGCCCATGAACGCCCGCAGGCTCTCATATCCCCAGGCGCCCAGGCCGATGAAGCCCATGGTGATGCGGTCGCTGGGGGCGGCCCGTCCCGCGGCGCCCAGGGCGGAGGCGCGGACGAAGAGCGGCGCGGCCGCGGCGGCCAGCGCGCCCTTCAGGAGCCCGCGACGGGATGTCCGTGCCGAAGGCATGGGCGCATCTTAGCCGCACGGAGTCTCTTTGTCGCCGCGGGAGCGGGCGCGGTATAGTTTCGCTGTGGCGGTGAGAACCTATCCCATCATGCTGGACCTGCACGGGCGGCTGGGCGTCGTCGTCGGCGCGGGGAAGGTCGGCGTGCGCAAGGCGGCTGGGCTGCTGGAGGCCGGGGCACGCGTGCGGATCATCGACGACCGCGCGGGCGAGCTGCCGCCCGAACTGGCCGGCGCCGAGTTGGTCCGCGAGCGATACGGGGCCCAACTGCTGGCCGGGGCGGCGCTGGTGTTCGCCTGCACGGACGACCGGGCCGTCAACTCGCGCGTCTACGCCGACGCCCGCGCCGCCGGCGTTCCCGTCAACGTGGTCGACTGGCCGGCGGAGTGCGATTTTCACGCCCCGGCCGTCGTGGCCGACGGCGACATCGTCGTGGCGATCGGCACGGGCGGCTCGGCGCCGGGCCTGGCGGCGTGGCTGAAGGGCCGCATCGCCGGCGCCATGCCGCCGCGCGCGGGGGAGTTCGCCGCGGCCATCGAGGGCCTCCGGCAGGGCCTGAAGCAGACCGTCCCGGACACGCAACGGCGGATGGAGATCATGCGAGCGATGGTGTGCGACGACAGCTACCAGGAGTTCCTGGCCGCCGGCCTGGAGGCGTTGCGGCGCCGCCTGGCCGCCCTATCCGCGAGCTGCGGCGATGCCCCATGACCTGCCGACGTCCGAAATCCGCCTGCTGGTGGCCCTGGCGCTGGCGGCGTTGGCGGCCGCGTCGCCGCTGATGTTCCTGGCGGGCGAGGGGCGGCGCAAGGCCCAGGGCGTCGCGGCGGCGACGCTGCTGAGCACGGGCCTGGGGCTGAGCCTGGCGGCGCTGGCGCTTCGGCTGACAAGGGGGCACCTGCCGACGGGCAGTTCGTTCGACACGTTCACGACGTTTGCGGTGCTGGCCGGGGCGGCCGCGGTGTACTTCCGCGCAATCGGCATCCTGCCGGCGGCGGGCAAGTTGCTGATCCCGGCGGCGGCGTTCTGCGCCTTGCTGGCGGCGGCGTTCAGCGGGCAGGCCAACCGCGACTTCGCCGGCGACCTGTGGAACGTGGCGCACGTGGTCTCCGCCGTGGGGGCGGCGGTGTGCTTCGCCGCCTCCGCCGGCGGCGGAATCCTCTACCTGCAAAAGCACGCCGGCCTCCGTCGCAAGGAGATGGCCGTCTTCGGCCGGCAGATGCCCAGCCTGGAGCGGCTGGACCGCTTCGTCCGCCACGCCCTGCCGGTGGGGTTCGTGTTTGTCACGGCCGCGATCGCCACCGGCCTGCTGGGGGCGTTCCAGCCGCAGCGGGCGGAGTTCTTCCGCGCATGGTGGACGCACCCGAAGGTGCTGGTGGCGGGCATCGCGTGGGTGGCGTACGCGCTGGCGCTGCATTCGGTCAGCGCCCGGCGCTGCCGGATGCGGACGGCGGCCGTGCTCGCCATCGCCGGCTTCGTTCTGCTGGCGGGCGTGATGGTGGGCAGCATGCTCATGCCGAGGGCCTGGTAATGCGAATCGTCTGCGTGGGCGCCAACCACAGGACGGCCGGCCTGGCCGCGCGGGAGAAGCTCGCCTTGAACGACGAGCTTCGCGCGGCGGCCCTGCGCGACCTGAAGGCCCGCTGGCCGGCGGCGGAGTTCGTGGTGGTGTCCACGTGCAACCGCGTGGAGGTCTACACGGCCCGCTCCATCCACGGGCATCCCCGCGCGGAGGAGCTCCAGGCGTGGATCGGCGAGTTCCGCAACGTCCCGGGCGGCGAGTATCTCCCGCATCTGTACTCGCTGGCGGACGCGGACGCCGCCGCGCATCTGTTCGCGGTGGCGTGCGGGCTGGACAGCATGGTCACCGGCGAGGACCAGATCGTGGGGCAGATCAAGGACGCCTTCTCCGCCGCGGCAGCGACCGACGCGTGCGGGGCGGTGATGAGCGACCTGTTCCAGGCGGCGCTGCACACGGCCAAGCACGTGCGCAGCGAGACGGGCCTGGCCAGCGGCAAGGTGTCCGTCGCGTCGGTGGCCATCGACTTCGTGCGGCAGGTGTTCGAGGACCTGGCCGGCAAGTGCGTGCTGAACGTGGGCGCGGGCAAGATGAACGAGCTGATGCTCCGCCACCTGGCCGGGCTGAAGCCGGGGCGGATCGTCGTCGCCAACCGCTCGCCGCGGCGGGCGGCGGAACTGGCGGCCGCCTGCGGCGGCGCGGCGGCGCCGCTGGAGCGGCTGGGCGATCTGCTGGCCGAGGCGGACGTCGTGCTGACGTCGACGGGTTCGCGCGAGCCGATCATCTCGGCGTCGATGGTGCGCGCGGCCCAGGAGCGGCGGCGGTGGCGGCCCCTGCTGATCGTCGACATCGCCGTGCCACGCGACGTCCAGGCCGAGGCGGGCGAACTGGAGAGCGTGTTCCTGTACAACATCGACGATCTGGAGGGGATCGTCCGCAACACGCTGGAGAGCAGGCGGGGCCATCGCTCCTCGGCCGAGGCCATCGTCCACGAGCACGTGGTGGAGGTGCTGGCCCGGCTGAACGTGCGGAACGTCGCCCCGACCATCCAGGACCTGTACCGGCGAATGCAGGCCGTGGCGAACCGCGAACTGGCCGAGGCGAGGAAGAAACTCAGCACGCACGCCGACAGCGAGGAAGACATGCAGATCATGCAGCGGGCGCTGCACCGCACGCTGAGGCAGTTCCTGCACCCGGTCGTGACGCGCCTGCGGGCCTCGGCCGGCACCGACGCGGCGCGGCCCCAACTGGACGCCCTGCGGCTCCTGTTCGGCCTGGACGAGCCGGCGGAAACGACGCCGCAACCCGACGAGGACGACACGCTGCCACGGGAAAACGAGCCGTAGGAAGTTCCTTGCGTCCCAACATCCTCATCTTCAATCCCGACCAGTGGCGCGGCGACGTGATGGGCCATCTGGGCAACCCCGCGGCCGTAACGCCCAACCTCGACGCCGCGGCCGCGACGGACTTCGTCTCTTTCCGCAACGCGTTCTGCCAGAACGGCGTGTGCACACCCAGCCGGTGCTCGTTCATGACTGGGTGGTATCCGCACGTTCGCGGGCACCGCACGATGTTCCACATGCTGCGCGGCGACGAGCCGATGCTGCTGCGCACGCTGAAGGACAACGGCTACTTCGTGTGGTGGTGCGGCAAGAACGACGTCGTGCCGTTGGAGACGGACAAAAGGGAGTGAGGGGCAAGCGGTGGCTCTCTCCCTCCAAGCCCCGGCCCCGCGTGGCCGGGGCATCCGGGAGCCGAGCCGGGATCGGCGTTCGCGTTCGCGGGGCCTTGCGAGTCGATATTGACAGGTCGGGCGTAACCTGCTAGTGTTTGGCGAGTGGCGCGTCATGCGCCCAGATGGTGACTGTGGCTCAATTGGTTAGAGCATCGGGTTGTGGTCCCGAGGGTTATGGG
>CAYWTX010000381.1:0-2187 GCA_964461295.1 uncultured Planctomycetaceae bacterium
CTGAAAACAGGCGAAGGATTCTTTGCTCCAGCTGCGTATCATGCGGCGAATCATGGGTCACCAGTTCTTCGCATATAGGACGCACCAGGAAATCAGGCAGCGATGGCAGATCGAATTGAGACGAGGCGGCTCAGGGAAGGAGATTATTATCATGGTTCCCGTGCTCCTGGGCATCTCCCTGATGCAGATGAGCCTGTGGATCAAAACCCAATGCATTTGTTTACCGCAATGCTTGACTTTATAAAAACAAAAAATGCTTCAGTGCTCCCTCCCATTGGTTTGGATGCGGATCGTTACTGGCGTGCCGAGATGCATAATGAAACCCATGATTGGATAGCACAATACGGTCTTGATCTGGATGGACAGGAAGCATATTGTTTTGTTGCCCCAAGAACAGATATCTATCTGCCCTTACATTCGGTGATGATCGGGAATAATTCCTACGCTGGTCATATACCAGGTGATACCCCTGCGTATTCCTCTGCGGTCATCGTTCGTAGTGTGATGTACCCAGCGTTGATTTTCGCAAACCCCAATCGGAACACCACGACTGCTCAATTGATGAATTTCCCTGATGGTGAATCCTGGACCTACAACAATGGAGAAAGCGACATTACCTATTCAAGTCGGACTCTGAAAAAAGCGCTCAGCTCACATTTCAGGACATTTGATGGACATTGCCTATGGGATGCGCATCTCCAGCGGATGAATGACGGTGCCAGTGTTTTCTATTACACAGGTCATGGGACTGGAGGCAGTGGTGTTTCTGCCCAATATTATCAGACTGAGCATTGTAATTACCCTGAACAGGTCTGGTGGGATTCCTGGCGTGGATACAGTGGGTTTGATTTCTGGCGTATCGTGAGAAACAATGGATTGTCTTGGTATAATCCAGAACCCCCGTCTTTGTATGATATCGTGCAATATGATTATGTAGACCAGCTCTTGGAAAACCTGAAAGGTTGTGCGATCTTCTATCAATCCTGCTCTACCGGTGACGCATACGGTCCGATGGTGTATCTTGACCATGGTGCGGTTCTCTGGTATGGGAACGCAGGCTCAGGACTTCGACCAGAAGCCGACTTGATGGATGATCTCTTCTTTGAGAGCACGATGATAGACGGTGAAAACGTTGGTCAGGCTTATTCAAAACAGGTCTGGCTGCACTATCGAGATTTCACCACTCTTGATCCCGTCTCCATGTACGGGTCATCCACAAGGCAGGTTACGACCGTTCAATGTATTTACGGGGACCCAACGTTGGTTTTATTCAGTCCTGAGTGGAACTCGCCAGTGCCAATCGAGGGATAATTTTTCCCTCCTTTTTTTTTTTATTTTTTGTTACTCTACGCCTGGTTTCTTATTATTCCGCGAACGTTCCACAACTTGAGCAATCCTTCTTTTTCTCGTCTCGTTGGTTTTTGCACTTTTTACCCATCCACAATACATGTTTCGATAGCTATTTGCAAAATGTTGAAAATTATCCCATGCAGTGTTATCCGCAAGGAGTGCTTTTTTCAGGTCCAAAGGGATCCGTTCCTTTATCTTATTCGTATATGCGGTATCCCATAATCCATGTTTTTTTGCTTCTTCGATTTTTTCTAAACCCGCTTGGGTCATTTTTCCTAGATCAATCATTTTCCTAGCGTTTTCTTTGTTGATTTTAGACCAGACACTTTTTTGTTTCCTCGGTGAATATTTAAGGATGTATCGTTCTTGGTCGATCTTTTTTAGTTTGCTGTCTATCCAACCAAAACAGAGTGCTTCTTCGACCGCATCGATATGACTTAAAGTTTGTTTTTTTGATTGTTTTTTATAATGCAGCAACCAGACTTCTTTTGTGTTCCAATAGTTTTTTTCTAACCACGAACGCCATTCATTTCTATCGTTGAACAACAGGGCTTCTTCGAGACACATGGGTCCGCCTTCTCCGTCTACATATGAGACGATCAATATATTTTTTTTATGATACATTGATGAACCGGTAAAAAAAAATTATCTTATCGAAATGTCTTCATTTTTCTTCTAAACCGATACTATTTATTAACCTCTCCTATCTATTACAGACTACTTCAGAATATCAAATGATTCATGGTGTGAACTATGGGGAAAGAATTCTCTGAGGATCTAGTCGCTCCCTGCGGGATGGACTGTAACATATGCAGTGGATACCTTGCGATACAACAT
>CAYWTX010000382.1:0-5086 GCA_964461295.1 uncultured Planctomycetaceae bacterium
TCGTCACCCACGTGAACACGTCGCCCGTCTTGGTGCCGAACGCCGACTGACCCATCCCGCCGAAGGCCGCGCTCAGGCCCCCGCCGCGCCCCTTCTGCAGCAGAATCACCACGATCAGCAGAAAGCACACGATCAGGAACAACACGCCAAGAAAGATGTCCATCGCGTTTCTCCACGCCCGCCGCTCACGCCGGCAGCCGGCGACAGGTCAACTCAACTCCACGCTCGCGGCCACGATCCCCGCGAAACTCGACCCCTTCAGGCTCGCCCCGCCCACCAGCGCGCCGTCCACATCGCCCTGCGCCAACAACTCCCTGGCGTTGTCGGCCTTCACCGACCCGCCGTACTGAATCCGCACGCCCTCCGCCGTCTCGACGCCGTACATCTCCCGCAACAGCCCGCGAATCATCGCGTGTACCTCCTGCGCCTGGGCGGGAGATGCCGTCACGCCCGTGCCGATGGCCCACACCGGTTCGTAGGCGACCGTCACCCGCGCCATCGCCGCCTTCGACACCCCTTCCAGGCCAATCCGCGCCTGGCGGCTCACCACGTCCGCCGTCTTGCCCGCCTGACGCTCTTCCAGCAACTCGCCCACGCACAAGATCGGCTCCAAGCCGTCGGCCAGCGCCTTCAACACCTTGCGGTTGACGTGCTCGTCCGACTCGCCGATCACGTGCCGACGCTCGCTGTGGCCCAGGATGACGTACCGGCAGCCGACGTCCTTCAGCATCGCGCCGGACACCTCGCCGGTGAACGCGCCGTTGTCCTGACAGAACATGTTCTGCGCCGACAGGGCGATCCGGCTGCCCGCCAGCTTGGCGCCCACCGCCGTCAGGTACACAAACGGCGGAGCAACGGCAATGTCGACCTTGTCGACCTTGCCCATCTTGGCGACCAGTTCCGCGGCCAGGGCCTCCGCCTCCCCCCGCGTGGTGTTCATCTTCCAGTTCCCTGCGATAAAGAATCGTCTCTTCAAGGTCGTCTTCCTTTCAGCCATCAGCCTGCTCAAATCAGTTCTTCCGCCCGCGGGAAGCTGCCCAGCACGTGCATCTCGCCGCAGTGGGTCTTCGCCTCCTCGATCGCCTCGGCGAAGTTCTGGTCGTCGGAATGCCCGTCGGCGTCGATGAAGAAGTAGTACTCCCAGTTCCGCCGCTTGCTGGGGCGAGTGTCGATGTTCGTCAGGTTCACCCCGTGCCGCGAAAAAACGTTCAACACCTCCACCAGGGCGCCGGCACGGTGGGCCGTCGAAAACACGATCGACGTCTTGTCGCTCCCCGTCTTCTTCGCCGCCTGCATCCCGATGATGAAGAACCGCGTCATGTTGTTGGGGTTGTCCTCGACGTTGTCGAAGATGACCTTCAGCCCGTACAACTCCGCCGCCAGGTTCGACCCGATCGCCGCCAGGCCCGGCGTCGTCACCGCAAGCTCCGCCGCCTTCGACGAACTGGCCACCGGCAACAGGTCGGTCTGGCGGAAGCTGGACAGCCAGTTGCGGCACTGGGCGAACACCTCGGGCTTGGAGGCAATGGCCGTGATCTCCTCCGGCGGGCAATTGGCCAGCAGATTGTGATGCACCGCCACGATCACCTCGCCGCAAATGTAAACGTGGGCGCCAATGAAGCTGTCCATCGTGTCGATGACGCCGCCGCCCACGCTGTTCTCGATCGGCACCATCCCCAGGTCGCAGTGCCCGTGGGCCACTTCCTCGAACACCGCGCGAATGTCCGTCAGCGGCAGGTACTCCACCGACGAGCCGAACTTCCGCTGCGCGGCCATGTGGCTGAAGCTCCCCTCCGGCCCCAGGTACCCGATGCGGATCGGCTTCTCCAACGCGAACGAGCCGCTCATCAACTCGCGGTAGATCGCCTGCAACGTCCGCTGCGGCAGCGGCCCCTCGTTCAACTCCGCGATCCGCTTCTGCACGGCCGACTCGCGGTCCGGCGCGTAGATGGGCGTGCCGTCGACCTTCTTGGCCTTGCCGACCTCAATCACCACCTTGGCGCGCTGATTGAGCAGCCGGACGATCTTCTCGTCCAACTCGTCGATCTGCCGGCGAAGGCCGGCGAGGTCGCGTGTGTTTCCGGGTTGCTGTTCCGCCATGCTCGTCCGTCTGCGCGGATTGCCCAAGGTGCGCACAACCCCGCCCTCGGCGGGTAGTCCGGTGTTTCTACCCTCCCAACCCGGAGCGGTCAAGCCTTTTTGGGCGACCCTAGGCCGAGGAAGGCGAACGTCGAACGTCCAACGCCGCACGTCAGGACCCGGCCGGCTGCGCGGCGGCCGCACGCCTCTCCCCCTTCGTCCCACCTCTCGACGCCCAACGGCGGGCGTTCGCCTCGGCCTCTTCGCTTTTCTCTTTTCCTCCCGCCCCCTGTCTTTTCGTACAATGATGCCCGTCGGTCGCACGCCCCGGCCGCGGAACGCCCGCTTGAACGAGGACGCCAGTGGAGCGACGCAGAGCAATCCTGATCGGTTGTCCGCAGTATCATTGCCTGGCTCACGGCACGTACCAATGCGACGAGGAGGGCAATTACCTGCTCAGCCCCTCCGGCGAGTTCCTTCTGGAGCGTGCCCGGTGCGGCCATCGCGACGGCAAATGCATCCAGACCTTGTGCGCGCTGCATCGCCTCAACCGCGGGCGAGGTGGCACGTGGTTCCCCTCCGGCATCTGGGCTTCCCGCCCTCGCCGGTCGCCCGGCCCGCCCATCAGCGAACCACGCGTCGGCGAAGACGGCTGGTACGCGTAGCCGCCGCACGCCCAGGCCGCGAAACGACCGATCACGATTCCCCCGCTTCGCGGCGGCCCGCGCCGCGATCAGTACTCCCGCATCAGCTCGAGCAGTTCCCTGTCCAGCTTGTGCCCGTGCCAGTCCTCGTAGGCCACGTCCGCACGCTCCGAATCCAGCACGCCGAACGCGCCGCGGAAATTCCACAGCGCCAACCCGATCCCCGCGCCGCCCAGGACCTCCAGCACGTCCCGCAGCCAGGCCAGCACCACCGCGTGCGGCGTGAACCGCAACGCCCCGCCCTCGCCGCAGTGCACCGCCGTCCCGCGCCCGGCCAGCTCCACCCACGGCCGATAGAACTCCTCCAGACGCCGGCGGTCCCAATGTCTGCCGTCGGCCATCCGCCCCGGCCAGCTCGGCACGTCCCAGCCGTCGCTCTTCACCCACGTGGCCTTGTAGTGGCTGACATTCAGCGGCTGGTACGCCCGCGTGCTCAGCACGATGTTCGGCAAGTCGGCCAGTTCCGGGCAGCACTCGTTGCCCCACTCCACGCCGTCAATCACGACCCGTCGCCGCGAATCCGCCTCGCGCACGGCCGCGACGGCGCAACGCACCACCCGCTCGTGGTCGTCGTGGCTCACCTTGGACGGCTCGTTCAGCAGGTTGAAGCTCAGCGCCGACGACGGCACGCCCGCGTACCGCCGCGCGAGCATCCCCCACTGCAGGCAGAACGCCTCCAGCGCCGCCGTGTCCTTCCACAGGCTGTACGGCTCGGCGAAGTCCGGGTTGACGCAGTAGCCCGGCGCACGATGGAGGTTGATGCACACGTGCAGGCCGTACTTGCCGCCCAACTCCACCGCCCGGTCGAGCTTCGCCAGCATCGCCTCCTTGAAGCGATACGGGTCGCCGTCCTCGATCCACACCCGGAAGCAACACGGCAGACGAACGAAGTTGAAGCCCCACTCGGCAATCCAGCGGAAGTCGTCCTCCGCCCAGTCGCCGGTGCTGTTCATGCGGAACATCTCCAGGAGATTGAAGCCACGCCAGCGGGGAGAAACCTGTTGCCCTGTCAGTTCGTTCGCCATGTCGCTCAACTCCTTGGCACTTCACCCTTGGCAAGTCTACGCCGTGTGCCCCTCCGGGTAAACAACTGCCCCAAGCCTGCGTATCGCCCAATTGACGACGCGTGGGGGTCTCCCGGCTACGCACCACCCCAACCGGCACACGGGCCTGGGGCCAGGTCCCGTAGCCTTCCAGGTCCCAGCACGCGCGCCGAACCAACCCATCGCGCAAGATCGAAGGTTCCTGGCCGGCGAAGAGGCTTTGGGCGTCTTGCAGCAGGTCGCGACGGTCGTCAACATCAGCGGCGTAGACAGGCAACTAGACACGGAGTCCCGAAGAGGCGAAAAATGAACGCGAATCTGCTCCCCCGTCCCGGACGAGCCGGAACCCCCGGCCAAATCAACGGGTTCCCGCGTGCTCATACCCCCCTCTTGCGGAACCGCTGGCTCTGCCTTCCCCCGCCGCATCCCACCGCGCCCGTCAGGACTCGAACCTGAAACCTGCGGTTTAGAAGACCGCTGCTCTGTCCACTTGAGCTACGGGCGCTTGTTGCTGATTTCCCTTGAAAATACGCTGTTTCTCGCGTGTCTGCAAGGGTTCTCTCGCTTCCGTCAACATCGGTCACCCCCTCGAAACCGAATGCGGCGTGGACCGAATCCGCATTCACCTGGATTCCCCGGCCGTGGCAGGCTGGAACGAGATCGACGCCGTGGGTCTGCTGGACGCCGAAGGCACGGTGCACTGGGCGGTCCAGGCCACGGCCAGCAGCACGTACGCGGACGAAGTCGCTCCGCCCTGCGCCGATCCTGGCGGAGCCAGTCGCTTCTGACTCGCCTCACGAAGTCGACCATTGGCAATTGGCGACGCTCGGTGTCTAATTCGCCGCATGCAGCTCAAACGCTATGGCGGCAATCCCATCGTGACGCCCGGCAAGTGGGCGTGGCGCAACATCGTCACTTTCAACCCCGGCGTGGTGCTCGACGAGGCCGGCACGTTCTGGATGCTCGAACGCGCCTGCTCCAACCTCCAGCCGCTGCTCTGCCAATTCGGCCTGCTGAAGAGCGCCGACGGCATGCACTTCGAACACGCCGTCGAGCACCCGGTGTTCTCGGCCGCGGCGCTGGGCACGCCTCGCGGCACGGTGGAGGACGCCCGCGTGGTGCGCGTGGGCGGCACGTACTACATGACCTACGTGCACCGCAACTACGCGTCTTCATGCTTCCCGACGGGCGCCGGCGTGCCCAACTACCACAACCCCGTCGACGTGCCGCCCGGCGACCGCAACAACTACCGCACCGGCA
>CAYWTX010000383.1:0-8929 GCA_964461295.1 uncultured Planctomycetaceae bacterium
CCACCCGTCGAAGAAGTCGATCTCGCTGTCCACGTCCGGGTTCCACACCGGCCGCGGAGTCTGCTCGTACGACTGGCTCCAGCATTGTCGCAGACCCGCCACGGCCGAGCCTTCCGTGCCGTCCGCCTGCATCACAAGCAGGTCGTCGCGCCGCACTCGCACCGCCCAACTCGAGTTGAACTGCGCCACCACTCCGCCGGCCAGTTCGATGATCGCGTACGCCGCGTCCTCGGCGGTGCAGGCGTACGGTTTGCCGTTCTCGTCCCAGCGCGTGGGCACGTGGATCGCCCCGCGGCAGGCCA
The DNA here is from genome assembly GCA_964461295.1 of uncultured Planctomycetaceae bacterium. GTDB lineage: Bacteria > Planctomycetota > Phycisphaerae > SM23-33 > SM23-33 > CAYWTX01. The sequence continues at coordinate 303 of CAYWTX010000383.1, forward strand.
CCGACTTCACCTCGCCGAACAGGTTGTCCAGCACGTAGCGCCAGTGGCAGAGCATGTCCGAGATGATCCCGCCGCCTTCCTCGCGCCGGTAGTTCCAGCTCGGGCGCTGTGCCGGCTGCCGGTCGCCCTCGAACACCCAGTAGCCGAACTCGCCCCGCACCGACAGGATTCGCCCGAAAAACCCGCTGTCGATCAGCCCGCGGAGCTTCAGCAGGCCCGGCAGCCACAGCTTGTCCTGCACCACGCCGTTCTTCACGCCCGCCTTCACCGCGAGCTGGTACAGGTTCAGCGCGTCGGCGGTCGTCACGGCCGTGGGCTTCTCGCAGTACACGTCCTTGCCGGCCGCGATCGCCTTGGCCACCGCCTCGACGCGAAGCTGCGTCGTCTGGGCGTCGAAGTAGATGCGATTGCTCTTGTCCGCCAGCGCCGCGTCCACGTCCGTCGTCCACTGGCTCACGCCGGCCTGCTCGGCCAGTTTGCGGAGCTTGTCGGCGTTGCGCCCGACCAGCACCGGCTCGGGGATGATGACCGTGCCGTCGGCGGCCCTGACGCCGCCTTGCTTGCGAATGGCCACGATCGACCGCATGAGGTGCTGATTGGTCCCCATGCGGCCGGTCACGCCGTTCATGATTATCCCTACGGTGCGCGTGTTCGACATTGGCTTCCTTTCAAGCCTTCGCACGGACGTACACGGACAAACACGGACTGACACAGACCGCCATAGGCGCCATCCGTGTTCGTCGGTGTCAGTCCGCGTTCGTCCGTGTGTCCGTCTTCTGCGGCCAGGCGCCGGCCGGCAGCGGCGGGGCATCCGCCCCCGCTTTCGGCAGCGTGCCGGCCAGTTCCTGTTTCCAGTGGGCGACGTCGCCGGCAGGGCCGTACACGTAGATCATCACCATCGGCTCCTCGCCGGTGTTGGTGAGTTGGTGGAACGTCCGCGGCGGGATGTGCATCGCCTGGCCGGCGCGCAGCTCGCGCCGCTCGGCGCCCAGGCACGCTTCGCCCGTGCCGGACACGATGAAGTAGACCTCTTCCTGCTCCTGGTCGTGCCAGGGCACCTGCCCGCCGCGCGGCTCCAGCGTCACGTAGCCCATGCAGAACGCCCTCGCCTGGATGGGCGACGCCCCGCCGACGAGGTTCTGCGTCCGCCGCCGCGCCGGATACGCCCGCCCGGCAATCTCCGCAAGGTCCGCGATGGTCATCAGTCCTTCTCCAAGGGGCGGGAATATACCGTCTCCGCGGAGAGAAGAAAAGGGCAGGGATGCCGGGGATTCAGGGGGTGGGTAGTGAGAGGTTGTGAAAGAATCGCCGAAGCGGCCTTCCTCCCTCTTAGCCCCGCAGGGGCGTCGAGGATTTGGCCGGTGGCGTAAGCCCCCGGTATGCAAGCAACTAAGCGTGGAGCCCCGAAGGGGCGACAGAAAGCGTCCAGAACGGGCAGACCTGCGAGTCCCAATTCCTTCACAAGCTCGTAATTCTTGCGTTGGCCTGACACGGCAAAATAGTCTACTGTATTTCCTTACGGGCCCTAAGGCAGGCAAGTCATGACCCATCTCGTTCATCGGTGGGCGAGTCAGACGATCGTGCTGGCGAGCCTCTTCTGCTCGGGCGCCTTGCCCGCGGCCGGGGCGACGGGCGACGGCCAGTGTGTCCTCACCCTTACGCAGGCCCTCCAGTACCGCCTCAAGTCGGGCGAGGCCGTCACGGCCGACCTCACGGTCGCCATCGAACGCCAGGGCGGCAAGTGGCTTGCCGACGCTTACGCCACGGCCGAGAAATACAACAACGGTCTACACCTGGTGACGGTGGAAGTTGCGGACGCCAAAGGGCCGGACCTGGAACTGGACGTGACACTCACCCGTGCCGGCGGGACCGGCTGGGGCGAGAACACCGGCCCCGAGGGCGTGGCCCACTACAGCGTGAAGCTCGCCGCCGTCGGCGACGCATGGACGGGCGGGTTCTCCGGCGGCCTCCAGCAGACGTACCATGGCAAGCCGCTTGCCGACGGCCTGAAATACGAGCGGTCCGGCCAGGCGGCGATGCGAACGGCGCCTCCGTCGCGGCTCACCGTCGCCGGCCACAAGCCGCCGGCCGCCGGCGAGCATCCGCGGCTGTTCTTCCGCGCGGGCGACCTCGAACAGCTCCGCAAGCGGGCCCAGACGGACATCGGGCGTAAGTTCATCGCCCGGACACGCGAATTGCTCGACCGCAACGCCGGCGGCTTCGCCTGGAACCGCGACGGCTCCAAGGGCGTGCCATACACCGAGGGCACGCACGCGGCCGGGCACGCGTTCCTGTACGCCTTGACGGGCGAGCCGGCCCAGGCCGAGCGGGCCAGGTGGATGGCGTTCCGCGCCATGGCGGCCAACGGCGGCGAGTGGGGTTCGTGGGGCAACTCGCTCCGCATCCCCGGTGTGGCCGTCGCCTACGACCTCTGCCACGACGCGTGGAAGAAGTCCGATCCGGCGTTCGTGCACGACGCGGGCGCGTGGCTCGAGGCCGCCGCCGTCGGGCGAGGCGCCAACCCCGACACGCACTTCGACGGCACGTTTCACGCGGCCGGCGGATTGGCCGCCCTGGCCGTGCTGGGCGACCCATGCCCCTCGCCGCGCGAGCCGTGCGATCCCGCGGCCGCGGCGCTGCTGCCCGCGCCGGAAGGCTTCTCTCCCGTCGCCGGCGCGCCGGTCTTCGACTTCACCGACGGCCAGATCGCCAAGAAGTGGCTGCTCGCCGGCGGGTTCAGTCCCGGCTACGGCGGCGAGCCGCTCAAGGCGATTGGCGGGCCGGGCGCCGCCCGGCCGTCGGCGGGCGACAAGTTCAGGCAGGGCGACGCCGAATTCGATTGGGTCGAGCGGACCTTCGACGCCCCGCGAATCGGGCTGTACAAGTTCGAGGTCAAGCCCGCGCCCAAGGGGGCTGGCCCTGCCGACTTCGCCCGCGACGGCGGCCTGCCCGTTCTGGCCTACTTCCACGCCGTGCTCGACAACGACAAGCCGCGTGCCGTCCAGGCCTGGCCCCGGGCAACCGGCGCCTGGCAAGGCCCCGACATGCCGATCCCCGGCGTCCGCCTGTGGATCGCCGGCCGGCAACTCGCCAACGGCGACGTCGTCCGCCTCCAGCGAGGCAAGTATCCCGTGACGATGGAACTGTCCTTCGCCGGCCAGATGCTCATCGCCCCGCGCCTGCTGGAGTACACGGCCGAGCGATTCGCCGCCGACCAGGCCAGGCACCGTCGCGAACGGGGCGCGTGGGAGGCGGCCGGCAAGGCCTGGCCCGACGCCCCCGCCCGGTGCCGCCGCATGGCTCGCTTCATCGAACGCTACGTCGATCTCTGCTACGGCGACGCGGGGTTTGTCACCGAAGACTCCACCCAGGCCGACGCCATCTACAACCTGCTGCCGTACCTGGTGGCCTACGGCAACGTTACCGGCCGCGACATCATCGCCGCCCATCCGCATGTGCGCCGGATCATGCCGCACATCGTGCTCACGCAGCGGCGGTTCCTGAGGCACGACTGGGGCGTGGAGCACTTCCGCGTGATGGGCTTCCCCGAGTTGTGCGACGACACCTCGCGCCGCCTGCTCCGCGGCGAGATCGACCGGGCCCAGGCCGGGGGCGGTCTCGGCCAGGTCGATTCCGGTTCGCTCACGCTGCCGTGGGACGGCATGTTCGCGATGCTGAACTACCCCTTCGACGGCGGCGTGCCGCGGCGCGAGGACGCCTTCCTGCCGCGCGTGCTCGAGGACAAGCGTTTCGGCGGCTACGTCCTCACGCGCCAAGCGGGGCGGCGCGAGTTCCAGGCCATCCTGCTCTGCCAGCAGAACGCGCCGCGGTCGAGCGTCACCGCCGGGGACTTTTCCATCCTCGTCGACGGGCGGCTGTGGACGGGGTACGGCAACGCTGGCGGCGGGTTCTTCCGCCCGGCCTGCCTGACGAAGGTGGAAATCCCCAACGTCGTGCGAGTGCAGGGCGCCATCCCGACGCGCGGCGCCCGCCGGCTGCACTTCGAGAAGCTCGGCGACGACGGCTCCGCCGTCCTCAGCATGGTGCAGGACTACTGGGTGGACGGCTCGGCCGACGACGCCCACAGCGCTCCCAAGGTCAACGACCCCGCCAACATCGGCGTGCGGGCCGTGCGCAGCATCGCGGTGGACTACTCGGGGCGCTGCGGCGCGCCCATGCTCGTCGCCGTGGCCGATTGCGTCACCGCCCCCGGCCAGCGCGCCGTCTGGACGCAGATGAACCTGCCCGGTACGGACGGGCACAACAACGAGGGCCGCTTCGCGACCAAGGGCAGCACGTTCCAGTTGGCCGAGCCGAAGGCCCAGCTCGCCGACCCCAACCGCGCCACGCTGGCCGGGGCGTCCTTCGGCCCCGCCGCCGGCGTGCTCATCGAGTACCGCGGCGACTGGGCGGAGATGTGCGACCCCGGGCGCCCGCCGCCGCACTTCCAGGCCGCCGTCAAGGCAACGCTGCCCAGAACCGAAGACGCCGCCGGCAAAGCGGCGCCCCCCAAGCGCCGGAAGCCCGACAGCCACGACGACGTCCTGGCCGAGATGGACGCGTTCCAGGCGGCGACGAAGCCGGCCACCCAACCTGCCGCCGCTCTGCCGCCCGTCGAAACGTTCTACCTCGCCGTCTTCACCGTTCAGGAGGGCAAGCCCCCGGCCATCCGCGCCGAGGGCCGCGACCGCGATACCAGACTCGCCATCGCCGGCCGCACCGTCCGCTTCAACGGCGCGAGGATCGTCCTGGGCGATGCGCCGTGAGCGAAGTTCTCGACCGCCTTCAGCGGAAGAAACAGGTATGTTCCCGAGTACCGCTCAAACAGGAGAGCCGACCATGGAGTACGTGGCGTCCGAGACTGCTGTGCCGGGCAAGTTGATCCTGGCGGTCCTGGCGGCCCTGCCGGCACTAGCGGCAGCCGGCGACAAGATATCGGCCCCGTGCCCCGAGAACGTTCAGGCCACGCTCTCGCGGGACGAGGAACGCGGCTTCTGGCGCGACGTGACCCTTCGCCTGCACGGCGCCCTGCCGACGACCAACCCGAAACTGGCCGACAAACTCGAGCTGTATCTGGGCCGGAACTGCGATGCCGCGACGCCTTCAGGGCCGGCCACGTGGCGCAAGTACGTGCTGGGCTACTCGGCCTGGTTCGACCCGCGCGACGTGAAGGGCGACTCCCGGCAGCTCTACAGTTGGAACGACCACGAAGGGGTGCTGGTCGAGGCCAAGGAGGACGGCAGGAGCATCCGGCTGGTGGTCGACGTGACCGTACACCCCGACCACTGGGTGACCGGCGGGCACGTCCAGGCGACCATCGACCTGACACGCGACGGCAACGCCCTGTCGGGCACGTTCACCGGCACGTTCCAGCGGGCCGCGGACGACCCCGCCGGCCTGGCCGGCAAGTTCGACACCAAGGGCAAGGTCACCGGCACGATCCGGGCGGGGCTGTGGCCGGGCCGGATCGGCTGCTGCCCGCCGCTGAAGGCCAACGAGCATCCGCGGCTGCTGTTCCGCGCGGGCGACCTGCCGCGGCTCAGGCAGCGGCTGGCAACGGGCGAGGGCAAGGCGCTGCTGGCGATCCTGGCCGAGCAGGCCGAGCGCCGCGAGGGCACGTGGCACGGCTGGGCGTACGGCGTGCTGCACCAGGTCACCGGCGAAGCCAAGTGGGCCGACAAGGCCCGCACCTGGGTCGAGGCCGTGACGGCCGGCAAGATCAAGACCCCCCGTTATGGCTGGTTCACCACCGACGGCGGGTACATGCGCGTGGGTCCCTCGGCCGCTGCCGTCGCGGCCGCATACGACATGTGCTTCGACGCCTGGCCGGAGGAGTTCCGCAAGGCGGTCGCGCGGAAGATTCAGGACCGGGTGTGCCCCAACATGGTGCTGGAGCACGACAAGAGCCAATCCGACCCGCAGTTCACGCCGCGGAGCAACCACTACGGGCTGTGGCAGGGAGGCGCGGGCACGGCCATCCTGGCGATCAAGGGCGACGACGGCACGGACGAGCCCACCTGCCGCCGGGCACACCGCATCTTCCTTCAGCGCCTCAAGCGGGGCCTGGAGGTCGGCTTCGGCGACCACGGCTGGTTCTACGAAGGCACGTACTGCGGGCGGTTCCCCACTACCGGCGGCCTGAACGCTTACATCCAGGCCCTTCGCGCCGCCGAGGGAATGGACTTCGTGACCGACTGCTCGGAGGCCCGCTGGCTGACCACCAAGTGGATCTACGAGTGCCTCCGCACCGGCGGCAAGCTGTTCTATCACACGCGAGGCATGTACGCCCAGTTCAAGTGGGACGGCTTCCACGGCGACTTCGCCCAGGGGTTCGGCGCCATGCCCGACGAGCACAGGTCGGCCGTCCTGTGGTTCTACCAGCACGTCATTGAGCCAGGCGGCGTGAAGCGGTTCGACATGGGCGAGGGCGACAAGGACGCCATGAACGCCGCCTTCGCCTTCGTCAACTGGCCCATCGGCGAACCGGCCAGGGATCCCGCCTCCCAGCTCGGCCACGTGCTGTACGACCGCGAGGCGAACTTCTTCGTCTTCCGCAGCGGGTGGGCGGGCGAGGACGACGTCGTCGTGTCCATGTTCGGCGACGGCGTCGTGTCGGGCATGGGCCTGACCGGCAAGTTCCCCATCGGCATCCCCGCAACCGGCGACGTGACCCACTTCGTCGAGGGCGAGGCCCGCAAGACGGTATCCATCTCCGCCGAGAACAAACACGGCAAGGCGGGCACGGAAGGCGTGTTCGCCGTGGCGGCCGACTTCACCGGCCTGTTGGGCGCGCCGCTGCTGATGGTCGGGGCCTTCGTGCCCGAAGGAGCCAAGCCTTCGGCCGAGAGACCCGCCGCCGGCGGCGCAAGCGGCGCCGAGGCCAAGGAACTGGCCGCCCTGCTGGGCGAAGGCCGCAAGCCCGCCAAGGCGGACACCCCGCCGGCCGCCGCCGCGGGCCGGCCCAGTATCTCCACGCGGCAGTTCCAGTTGTCCGGTTGGCCGATCGACCTCATGACGGTCCAGAAGGGGACCGCCCCCGACGCCAAGGTTGTCGGCGCCGGGCCCGATCAACGCCTCGTCGTCGGCAAACGAGCCATCGCCTTCGACGGCAAGCGGTTCGCCCTCGGCAGGATCGGCCCGTGACCGGCCTGCGGCGACGGGCATTTCCTTGCGTTTGAGGAAGGCGTGTCCATAATGATCCGACATGTCGGAGCCGAACGGGACCCAACAAGAGGAAAGAGGAGACGACCATGAAGCTTGGCGTGATGGGCGCGATGTTTGGCGGCATGAAGCTGGACGAGGCCCTCGACTATTGTCAGCGCCTGGGCCTGGACGCGATTGAACTGCCGGCCGGCGCGTATCCCGGCGACCCGTGGAACTTCGGCGGCATCCACAGGGATCGCCGTCGCCTGGCCGAACTGAAGGCCAAGATCGCCGACCGCGGGCTGACGGTGCAGGGCGTGGCCGTGCACGGCAACCCGGTCAGCCCCGACAAGAAGATGGCCAAGGCCCACCACGCGGCCCATCGCAACGGCGTGCTGCTGGCGGCCGAGTTCGAGACGGTCGTGATCAACTTCTCCGGCTGCCCGGGCGGCTGCAAGGCCGACAAGACGCCGAACTTCGTGACGTGCCCCTGGCCGCCGGAGTTCGCGGAGATGTCGCGCTACCAGTGGGAGGACGTGATCGTCCCCTTCTGGGGCGGGGAGAACGACTTCGCCGCCAAGCACGGCGTGAAGATCGCCTTCGAGGCGCATCCGGGCATGACCGTGCATAACCCCACCGACATCCTTCGGCTGCGGAAGGCGGCCGGGAAGAACCTGGGCGCCAACCTCGACCCCAGCCATTTCTTCTGGCAGGGCATTGACCCCGTCGAGGCCGCCCGCGTGCTGGGCGAGAACAAGTGCATCTTCCACGTGCACGCCAAGGACTGCGGCATCGATGCCCGCAACAGCCGCATCACCGGCAACCTTGACGTCCAGAGCTACGGCGACCTGAAAAACCGCGCGTGGGTCTTCCGCACGTGCGGCTACGGACACGGCGCCGAATTCTGGCGGCCGTTCATCTCCATGCTGGCCATGCACGGCTACGACGGCGTGCTGAGCATCGAGCACGAGGACTCGCTGATGAGCATCAACGAGGGGTTCGAGAAGGCGGTGGAGTTCCTCAAGCCGCTGATCATCCGCGAGAAGGCGGGCGCGGCCTGGTGGTTCTAGAAGCCGGAGACCGTGAACCGGGGACCGGATACCGGGAGGCCGGCCGGCCGTGCCCGGTGCCCGGTCTCCGGTGTCCGGATCGCTCAGAGGTTGTGAAGGAGTTGCAGAAGCGGCCCTCCTCCCTCTTAGCCCCGCAGGGGCGTCGAGGATCTAGCCAAGGGCGGCAAGCACGCCAAGTAGTGCAGGCCTGGAAGTCTTGACCGCGGCCCAACCGGCCCCGGTGGGGACGGCGCAGCCACCGGCCCCGTTGGGCACAGCGCGGGGAAGAAGAAGCTCTTCTCCGCGCTGTCTTGCGCCCTCCGCGGCTATACTTCCCGCCATGCGAATCCTGCTGAGCAACGACGACGGCATCCTGGCGCCCGGGCTGGCGGCGCTGTACGCGGCGGTGGCCGATATGGGCGAGGTCGCCGTCGT
>CAYWTX010000384.1:0-7656 GCA_964461295.1 uncultured Planctomycetaceae bacterium
CCCGCCCGCGAACCAGGGACCGCCTCCATCCCGCCCGCGTGCCGGACCGCTTCCATCCCGCCCGCGGCCGGACCGCCTCGCCCGCGAAGAATCTCGCCATCGCGAAATCCCATCAGAGCCGTGCCGTGCCGGCACGGTCGCCCGCGGACCAGGGACCGCTTCCATCCCGCCCGCGTGCGGACCAGGGACCGCCTCCATCCCGCCCGCTGTCGGGAACGGTCCCTCATTCGCACCCGACCGTCCCTAAGGGACGGCTCTGTTGGGTTGCCAAGCCGCTCGCCGGGTTCGCTGCGTTCCTCATTTGGCATTGACCATTGATCTCCGCCTCCGAAACGCCGGCGCGTCGCCGGCCTGCTGCCCGAACGGAACCGGCCCAGCCTGGCCCGCTGTCCTTCCCGCCGCGATGTGCCGCGTCAGAGCGATCTCCGCCAGCAGCAACGCCAGCAGGACCACCGCCACGTACTGCCACAGTTCCTTGCCCGGCACCCCGCCGGCCACTGCCGCCACAAGTTCCGCGGCCGAGTCCACCCGCGCCAGCGTCTTGTCGGGCTCGACGCCCTCGCCGGCCCACGCGCCGGCCGGGGCGCCCGCGCCGGGCTTGTACGTCGCGCGGATACGATATGTGCCCGCCTGGAGCAGGCAGTATCGCTTGTTGCCCAGCGCAGTGGCGGCCATCGCGGACGGCGGCGGCTCGTTGGGGTCGCTGTTGGCGTCGTGGAAGAACGCGGCCGTGAGATCGAAACTGTGTTCCTCGCCGGCCTTGAGGGTGAGGCCCGCCGCTGCCGGCTTGTGCGCCGGTTCGCCGTCCGCCCAGTTCAGCGGTTCGACGGCCCCGCCGTCGGGACCGGTCACTTCGGCGATGACGGCCCCGGCAGCGCCGGCGGCGTTGGCGTCTCGGAAGACGGCGAGCGGCTGGCCGCCGGTGTTCCTCAGCACGAGCTTCAGCTTGAAGGCTTCGTGGATGGGTTCCGGCCTGCCCCGCTGGCCGCGCGGGATGACGGTCATGCGCCCCAGCAGCCCGAACGTGGAGCGATCGACGGCCAGGCCCACGCTCAGGCCGTTAACCTCCCCGCTCAAACCCGCCTGGGCCCTCCCGGCATCGACGGGACCGGCCTTCTTGTCGGCGCCCGCGGCGGCGCCGGCCAGCGCAAACAGCACCGCCAGACTGCTGAAGGACGTACGAACCATCCGCATCTCCTGAGACCGTGGGTTGCGCAGTGCCGGCGTGAGTCTACACACGCTTCAACGCCGGGAAGCGAGAGGGGTGTTCTCCCGCCGAAGACAAGAAACAGCCGATCACGATCGTGATTCGTGATCGGCTGTTTCCCTTCCCGGTCGTTCTCGTCCTCCTCCTCCTCGTCCTCCTCCTCGTCGTCGGCTGTTCTTTCTCTTCGACACTCGACACTCCTTCGCCCCTGGGCTACGATGTCCGCCATGTCTGAACTCCCCATCCAGCCGATGACCTACAAGCAGGCCGGGGTTGACATCGACGCCGGCGACGAGATGGTCGAGCGGATCAAGCCGCTGGTGCGCCGCACCTTCACGCCGCGCGTCGTGGACCTCTACGGCGGCTTCGCCGGCCTCTTCCGCCTCGACTACGACGAGAACCTCTTCAAGAGGAACTACCGCGAGCCGGTGCTCGTCGGCTGCACCGACGGCGTGGGCACCAAGCTCAAGATCGCATTCGCCACCGGGAAGATCGACACCATCGGCATCGACCTGGTCGCGATGAACGTCAACGACCTCATCTGCACCGGCGGCGAGCCCCTGTTCTTCCTGGACTACCTCGGCGTCGGCAAGCTCGATCCCGCCCGCATGGCCGAAATCGTCAAGGGCGTCGCCAACGGATGCCTCGAGGCCGGCTGCGCCTTGCTGGGCGGCGAGACGGCCGAGATGCCCGATTTCTACGGCCCCGACGAGTTCGACATGGCCGGGTTCGCCGTCGGCGTGGTGGAGCGCAGCCGCATCATCGACGGCTCGGCCATCGAACCCGGCGACGTGGCGATCGCGCTGGCCTCCAGCGGCCTGCACTCCAACGGCTACGGCCTCGCCCGCAAGGTGCTGCTCGAGCACGCGGGCTACTCGCTGGACGATCGCCCGCCCGAACTGGAGGGCCCCTCGGTCGGCGAGGAACTGCTTCGGCCGACGCGAATCTACGTCAAGCCCGTGCTGAAGGTCTTGCAGCGGTACAAGGTCAAGCACGTGGTGAAGGCGATGGCGCACATCACGGGCGGCGGGCTGCGGGGCAACCTGTCCCGCGTCGTGCCCGCGGGCATGACCGTGCGGATCAAGCGCGACTCCTGGCAGGCGCCGCCGATCTTCCAACTCATCGCCGCCCGCGGCCCCGTCGATTCGCTGGAGATGACCCGCGTGTTCAACATGGGCGTCGGCTTCGTCATGGTGGTGGCCGCGTCGTTCGCGCAGCCCATCATGGACCGCCTGCGCCGCATGGGCGAACGCTGCTGGATGCTGGGCAAGGTCCGCAAGGCCAAGGACGGCGCCGAGCCGAACGTCACCTGGGCGTGACGCGCCGACGGCCGAGAAGGGCCTCCGCGACGTCGAGCCGCATCGCAAGCGGCAGCGGGAAGCAGGCGTCCCTTCGCGGCGCGGCCCCGCGATCCGGGGAGCACCGGGCAACAAGAACGCCGGGCGCCGCGCTGCCGCGACGCCCGGCGCCAGTCGCAACATCGCCGCGAAACGCCTACAACTTCCTCATTTCTTCCTGTGCCCGCCTGGCGTAGTGCTCGAACCGCGGCTGCCACTTCTTGCCCGCGATCTCCTGGTACAGCGCCTTCGCCTCCTTCTTGCGGTCCATCTGCTTGAGCATCTCCGCCTGTTGCCAGACCCAGTCGCCGTTGGTCGGTTCGACGTCGTAGGCGGTGACGTAGAACTTCAGGGCGGTTTCCCGGTCGCTGTTGCCCGCGTACCAGTTCCCCACGTTGGCGTACGACGATCCGTCCCTGGGCTTCTCGTCGATGATCGACGACACCACCTGCCAGGCATCGTCGCCGCGCCCGGCCTGCCGGTACAGCGTCGCGAGCTGCTGGTAGAGGTTCATGCTGTTGGACGAATCCACCTTCAGCCACGTGTCCCACACGCCCTTGGCCCGCCCCAGCGCCTCGCCCAAAGCACGTTCCGCGGCGGCGTCCTCGGTCTTCTGCTTCGCCTGCGCCGCAAGCTGCGCCACGCGCCCGGACAGCTCGTTCCACAGCCACTGGTACCGCTGGCGGAACAGGTGCACGTTGATCCGCTCGGGCATGTAGGGCTTCTCCGCCTCGATCGCCCGCATCTCCAGGTCCACCGCTTGCTCGTGCTGCCCGGCCGCCTGCGCCAGCCGCGCCGACAGCGCCAGCATCGCCGGCGAAACGGGCAGGCTCCTGTCCTTCAACGTCGCCAAGACCTCCTGCTGTTTCGCCCACGCGTCGCCCGGCTTGCCCATCGCCCACAGCGACTGCACCAGTGCTAACTTCCACGTCATCGGCAGGCGCCCGCCGGCCAGCTTCTCCGCCGCGGCGACGCACGAGTCGAAGAATTCCTTGCCATCGGGGCCGCTCAGCGGCGCCAGTTCCGCCAGCCGCAGCAGCCCGCCCACGTCGTTGGCGTCCATGGCCGTCTTTCGGCTGGCATCGAGCACGCGCTGCCATCGGCCGGGCGCCTGCTGCAAGGCGCTCGCCACCTGCCGCGAGATCGGCACGCTCCAGCCGTACTTCAGCATCTCCTTGTGGTAGGCCTCGAACGCCTCGCCCACGGCGGCCGTCGCGCCCCGCTGCGCCGCCGTGTACAGCGCCGCCGCCCGCCACCGCGGCATCTTCGCCAATTCCAGCCAGAGCTTCTCGTCGCCGCCGACCATCTGCACGGCCGCATACAGCAGCGGAGACCGTGGATACTCGGCCATCATCCGACGGACCTGCGCGGGCCGCTCGTTGCCGCTGTTGTAGGCCGCGGCGTACATCGCCAAGTGCCCGGCGAACATGTCCTTGTGCTGCTGGGCGAGCTTGGCCAGTTCATTCGGGTTGCCCTGATACAGCCAGTACTTCTGGATCGGCAGTTCCGGCGGCACCTTCGCGCCGGTCCCGCTGACCTGCCCCGGCGACCGACCCGAGCAGCCCATCAGCGTCGCGTCGCCCGCCAGCAGCGGCTGCTTCGCCGCGGCCAGTTCCCTATGCACGTTCAGCAGGGCTTCGTACGTCTTCTGCACCTGCCCCCACGGCTGCTGCCATGCGTCCTGGAGGGCCGCCGCCGCCAGGTGCCGCCCCAGGCGGATTCGCTCATCGCGCTTGTCGGCGTCGGTGCCGGCTTCCTTCAGCAACGCCTCGTAGTGCTCCGTGCGGCGGAGCGGCATGTCGATCACGACCACGTCGCCCGCCGGGGCCGCGAACGGGTCCGCCGACGGCTTGACCGCCTCGCAGACGAACTCGCCCTTGCCCAGTTCCTTCTGCTTGTCGTCCTTTGTCCACCCGGTCCAGGCGACATTCACCTTCGCCCCGTCGTACGTGAACGCGCACGCCAGCTTCGCCTTCCCGTCCACGCGCCATTCCTGACGCTGGATGAACGCCTTCGCGTCGAACGTGACGAGCACCTCGACGGATTGCGGATTGCGGATTGCGGATTGCGGATTCTCCTTCGCGTCCAATTCCACTGACGGCTTGCTTCTTGGCGGCGCAACCGGCGTCAACTTGATCGTCGTCGCATTCGCGGATGTCGCCACCAACGCCACATCCCACGCGCGGGCAAGTTCCTCGGCGAGAGGCAGCACGTGCGGCGTCAGGCGCCGCAACGCCGGCAGACGCCACGCAAGTTGCTCGCGCTTGCTCGCCAGGCCAAGCTCCGGATACACGTGGTAGATCGCCTTGCCGTCGCACACCACGTCCTGCCGCAGGTACATGTCCGACGTGCCCGTCCACGCGAACTTGTCGGCCGCGGCGTGGAACGTGAACAGGGCCTTGCCGTTGGCGTCGGTGTGCTTGACGAGCATGATGGGCACGCCCGACCTCGCCGCCGCGATCCGCTCGGCGGCCTTGTCGTCCACCTTGCCAGCCGCCGTGTCGCCGAAGGCGTCGAGGACGACGGCCAGCACGTCGCCCCAGGTGCTTTGCAGCCCGCCCGCGTACTGCGTCACGTCGCGAAGGGTCATCGACCCCGGCCAGGCTTGCACGGCCGGCGGCTGGTAGTCCCACACCTGCGGGACGCTCTGCCAGCCCTGATAGCCCCAGAACACGCCGGTAGTCTCGCACGACGCGGCCGCCTCCGGCAGTCCTTTCAGCACGTCGTCGATGGCGGCCAGCGCCTTGTCGCGGTTGGCCGACGGCTTCTCCGCAGCCAGGGCTGCCTTGAGGGGCAGCAGCCTGTCGGCTGCCAGGGCCGCCAGCGTGCCCGGCACGGCCCCGGTGGTCTGGGACCAGGACTGGATCAGAGACGAGCACCAGTCTTCCTCCCCTGCCCTCTGCCGGTCGGCGACGAACAGCGCTGCCGGCATGGGTTTCCTCGCCGGCATCGGCTCGCCGACCGGCGAGGCGATGGTCGAAGCCTCACCCGACGCGGAGGTTGTCAGCAACAGCATCGGCGCCAGCACGCCGGACACGTCCGTGCTCTTGCGGCGCATGACCCCTTCGACGTCCCAGTCGCCGTACCCCCACCCGCTGTAGCACCGGTTGTACTGGCGGATCCGCTCGCGGTCGGCCATCGACCGCTCCACGTACGCCCGGCCAAACTGGCGCAGCCCGGCGGGATCCAGACCGCCGTACCCGTACATGTCTCCCCCGTCCCCGGCTGGCCCCACTAGACCCAATAAAGGCAATGCCCGCTGTTCCTTGCTCTTGCTGTCCACCGCGAACCCGCCGGCCCAGAGATCGCCCTGATCCCGTGCCTGCCGCTCAAGCAGCATCATTGGCGCCAGTTCCAGGTCGAGCCCGTCGCCCACCAGGCCCGCCAGCATCAGTTCCCTGTTCGCGCGCCTGCCATCCACGGAGGACAGCAGACTAAGGCTCATCCTTCCCCGTTCCCCGTACTTGAATAAGCCATTGATCGCTTCGTCGCCCCGGGAATCGCCGCGGAAACCCAGAAGTCTGCCATTGGCGAAGTCCCCGCCAATCAAGCCACGGGAAACGAGCGTGCCATCTTCCTCGCCCCACGGGAGGCCCCTGTCGAAGAACCCGGAACTCTTGCCGTTCGCCACGGGCATGCTCAACCTCTTGAGCATGTCCACCGCCCCGGACATCGGGTCGTCGGTCTTTGGGATGGCGCCGCCCCACCGCACCGTGGCACCCTTGTCGTCGCATTCCATCTCCCCCGGCAGCGGCGCCTCGCCGTATGCCCCGCCGCCCATCAGCCGCCCGCTCAGCAGCGCCTGCAACCTGTACCGCTCCATCCGCTGCCGCTGGTGGGGGTAGTACCCGTAGACCGGCGTGCTCACGCGGAACTGCACGCTCTCGACAATCTCCTCGATCGTCCCAGGGTGCCCGGGCGTCCCCTTCATCGCCGCCTTGGGAATCTCCCCCCACCCGTATTTCCGCCGCTCGCTCTCCGGCAGCGGCTCGACCTTGTCGGCGATCTTCTTCGGGGCGTCGTACATCTGCCAGTGGTCCTTGCGCCCCTGCTCCACCTTCCACCGTTCGTAATCCGCCTTCGTCTCCAGCACGATCAGGCTCGTGTACGGCGTGACCACGTAGAACTGCTTCGACAAATCCACGATCTCCGTCTTGTGCAGCTCCGCGCTGTCCTTCAGAAGCCAGTTCACCCGCGCCGACGCCCACAGCCGCGGTATGTACTCCGCCCCAGGCCGCGCCGCGTTCAGGTCCACCTCCTCCACGAACCGCTTGCCGCCCATCGTGCCCGACAGCACCAGCTTCCGCGGCGTCTCCTCGGCCCCGCTGCGCCCCAGCACCGTCAACGCCTCCCCGTCGCACAGCGTGCCCGTGCTTGGGTGCGCATCCACGGCCGCGGGCTTGCCCGATCCGTCCACGAACGCCACGCTGACGTTCACCAGCCGCGGAGTGTTCAGCGCCGCCACCGTGTCCAAGACGCGCCACTGCACGTCCTCGTCGGGATTGATCGTCGCGAAGATGCCGCCGCTGGCGTCCGCTGCCGCCTGGAGGAACCGGCTGTCCACCTTCTTGCCCACGCCGATGCCGATGAACGTCGCGCCGCCAGGCAGCAGCGTCACCAGGTCGCTCACCCGCGTCATGCCGTCGGTCGCCACGCCGTCGCCCAGGTACAGCACGTGGGCGTTGTCCGCCTTCGTCGCGCGAACGATCTCACCCGCGGCTGACAGGCCCGCCGCCAGGTTCGTCGCGCCCATGCGCTCGCTCACGGCCGCGAACGCCGTCGCCGCCGACGCCGCCGCGCCGTCGCGCACGCTCGCCAGTTCCTTCCTCCACGCCCTGGCTCGCGTGTCCACGTTCACCAGCGCGAACGTGTCCCAGTCGTCCGCCTCAACCAGCAACCGCTCCACGATGAACGCCTGGGCCTTCACGTCGATGGCCGACCGCGAGGCCGACACGTCGTTGAGAATGACCCATTGCCTGGGGCGCGGTTCCACGGTGCCCGCGATCTGGGGCCTCCATCGCGCGAAGTAGTATTGCATTCCATCCTGCTTATGCGTCCGCAACAGCGCCGCGTCCGCCTCTTCGAGGCCTGCCCGCTTCAGCGGGGCAGGTC
>CAYWTX010000385.1:0-2178 GCA_964461295.1 uncultured Planctomycetaceae bacterium
ATGCGTAAAGTAGATGGTCGTGCGCGCGAGATCGGAGTCTTCGGCCAGACTCCGCGCGGCGCGCGCGGCGCGCTCCGGGCCGCACAGGCCGGAAAGCAGCGGCAGAATTTGCCCGTGCTCGCTCACGTCCGCGTGTCCGGGGGCATCCAGCCAGCGGCCGCGCGACTCGTCCCAGCTCGGTGTCAGGGCGTCGGCCAATGCCGCCGCGCGGCGACGGTAGAGTCCGGCCATAACCGCTTCGCCGAAGCCCTCCTCAAGGTCCGCGGCTACGCGCAGCGTCCAGGCATAGTGCCAATTGAGGATGGCTGAGACCCCGTCATCCGCGCCCATGGGCATGCCGTTGCGGTAACCCCATGCCGGCACCCAGTCCACGAAGTTCCACCCCGCCGGGGCCTCGATCAACCCGTCGGCGTTGCGCCATCCCCACCAGGCATCCAGCACGGAACGCGCCGTCGGAAGCTGTGCGCGCACGAAGGCGGCATCCGTGCGCCACTGGGCGTGGTCGTGCACCATGTGCACCCACCAAAGGGCAAAGGGTGGAATCAGTTGCAGGCTGCTCGCCGGCGAACGGCTGGGAACCAGGCCCGACGGGTGGCGACAGCCGGAGAAGGCTTCGATGGCCTGCCGGGGCAGGACGTCGTCGGCCTGAAGCACATAGGTCGCCAACACTTCCAGGCGCGTGTCGCCGACATACTGCAGGCGCTCATAGTACGGGCAGTCGAGATACGTCTCGTGCGTACCGACGCGCAGGGTGTGCAGGCACAGGTCACGCATGCGCGAGAAGCGCGGATCGTCGGCCGCGAACGCGCCTTCGTCGGCGAACGGGTATCCTGTCGCCTGGAGCTGGAAACCTTCCAGCCGCAGCGGCTCGGAGCCGGCCGCCGCCACGATTTCCAGCCAGCGTCCGCATTCCCAGTCCACCGGATCGAGCATCCGCGCCGGCCCGGCGGCCGTGCGCAGACACGGGCCGACCCCACGCACGACCTTACCGCGCCACTCGGCACGATTTCCTTTGTCCTGCCCCGCGTGCGCCACGCCATCCGCCACTACAAAGAGACCCTCGACAAACCGCAGTCGCACGCTTCCCCCCGCCCCGGCGGCCGCCACACGCGGCCAGCACGCGCGGTAAACCCCGAGATCCACCAGGCACCGGCGCAGCGCACCGGGTGGCAAGACCAGCGGGGCGCGACTGTCCAGGAAAGACTGCCAGGCGGCGTGTTCATCCGGGCGGTCGCCGGCCGGGTCGCACCCCGGCGTCATGGCATCGCGATCCAGCACCGCATCAACCAGCACCACGGATCCGCAGGGCAGGCCATGGCTGACCTGATCCGGCAGACGTTCCGGCGTCAGCACGGGTTGATACTGACCGGTTACCGAACCGGGCGTATGGCCAGCGCGACCGATCGTGGCAGGTGTAAAACCGGTACCAGCGCCGGTCTCCCACCCCCAGGGCAAACGCGCTGCGTCCAGCACGGTCCGGGAACCGGTCCAGACGCCGTGAGGCGGCGCTTCGAAGGCATAGGCTTCCAGAAAACGGCATTCCCACGGCGCCGCGCCGGTGGAGATTCGATCATGCCAGTCGTCCTCGGCGGCGACAATGATGCCGGGGCAGACCGAAAGCTGGTTGACCGGCGCCTGGTCGCCCGCCACCCACAGCCGTAGTGCCAGCCAGTGCTCGCCGGACGCCCAGTCCAGATCGAAGGAAGCAAACCGCCAGGCCCCGGCATGACTGCGCTCCGGACCGGTATGGGCCGGCCGACCGTCAACCAGGAGCTTGTAGCGTTCATCGCCGCTGACGTGAATGCGAAGTCGTGCGGGTGCATCGAGAACCACCCGCAGGCGAAACGCCATTACAAAGGGGCTGGCGAACTGTTCTGCGCCGGCAGTCGCCAGCGCCGCGGAAGGCACCGGTGCCACCAGCCACCGGGCCCGCCAGCATCCGCGGTTCCACAGCACCTGATCGGGGCACGTCGGCCCCCGTTCTTCCGCGGACATCCGCACACGCCGGAAACCCGTGGGTGTCGTTTCATGCATGCTCATCGTCGCCTCCAAGGATACTCCCGCGTCGTCACTCTCCGACGTGCGGAAAAGCACGCCAAGCACTCCTTGATCCCGTGCCAATCGAGCGGGCACACGCCTGCCTGTGCGCGGCCGCACGCTGACAGGTTGAGACCGTTC
>CAYWTX010000386.1:0-2525 GCA_964461295.1 uncultured Planctomycetaceae bacterium
GGGCCTGCTGGAGTTCCTGCTGTGCATGGTCCACATGGTTCTTGCGGACAGGGGCTCTCCTCTTGCCTGTCGCCGGCGTCTCGGGTGGTGTCGCCACATCCGTGAAGACGACCATCACCATCCCCCGCAACCCCTCGGGGGCATCAATCACCTGGAGCGTGACGTCCAGCACCTGCGTCCCGCCGTTGGTCCCCACCTTCACGTTGCTGAGTTTGAGGGGGTCCTTCTGCCGCAGGACCTTCCCGAAGGCGGTTCCCAGTTCGCGGCGCAGCCCCTCACGGGCCATGGCGAACAGGTTCCAGTTGACCTTGCCGGCCGCCGGTTCCAGGTACTTGCCCGTCCGCCCGCTGATAAAGAGGATGTCGCCCTTATCGTTGACCAACACGGCCGCCGGCGAATACTGCTGCAGGAGCAATTGCTCGGCCATCGACTGGAGGTTGGGGGAGGGTTTCTCCGCCTTGAGGCGATCGGGCAGGCCCGGCACGGCGGGGGCAAAGGACGCGGGTAGTTCCAGCGGTTCGGCCCGCAGGGCAGACTCCATCCGCCGGTAGAGCCGCAACTTGCCCTCGAGCGGAGCGAACAGGTCGGTAAAGGTGCCGATGGACTCCGCGCTGCCCAGGAACAGCATGCCGCCGGGATTCAGGCTGTAGTGAAACAGCGGGAGGATCTTCTTCTGCAACTCCGGGACGAGGTAGATCAGCAGGTTTCGGCAGATCAGGATGTCCAACTTGGTGAAGGGAGGGTCCATGACGAGGTTCTGCGGGGCGAAGATCACCATCTCACGGATCTCTTTGCTGATCCGGTAGCCGTGCTCCTCCTTCACGAAGAACCGCTTGAGGCGCTCGGGCGACACATCGGCGGCGATGTTGGCCGGGTATGCGCCTTGACGAGCCTTGGCGATGGCCTCCTGGTCCAGATCCGTGGCAAAGATCTGGAGCATGTACTTCTCGGCAGGCTTCACCTCCTGCACGGCCTCCTTGAAGATCATGGCCAAGGAGTAAGCTTCCTCGCCCGTCGAACAGCCTGGCGTCCAGGCCCGCAGCGTCTGCGTGGGCCGGCGGCCCGCCAGGAGCGCCGGGATCGCCTCCGCCTTGAGCTGCTCCCATGCGGCCCCATCGCGGAAGAAGCTGGTCACGCCGATCAGCAGTTCCTTGAAGAGCAGTTCGGTCTCCTGGGGGTTCTCCTGGAGGAACCGAACGTAGTCGGCGATCTTGCCGATCTGGTGGACGCCCATCCGCCGCTCGATCCGGCGGTGCACGGTGCTGCTCTTGTACAGGGAGAAGTCGCGGCCCGTCCGGGCCCGCAGCAGAATGTAGATCTTCTCGATGGCGCTGACGGTCTTGCTCTCGAGAGCCAGGCCGCGTTTGGTGATCAGGGGAACGTGCTGGAGGACAGCCATGATCTTTGCGGGCAGGTCTTCCACGGGGGCGACGACATCGACCAGCCCGGCGTCAATGGCGCTTCGGGGCATGCTGTCGAACTTGGCCGAGGCCGGGTCCTGCACGAAGACGATCCCCGCCTTCTCTTTGATGGCCTTCAGGCCCAGCGTGCCGTCGGTGCCCATGCCCGAAAGGATGACTCCGATGCTCCGCTCCTGCCGGTCATCGGCCAGGGAACGGAAGAAGAAATCAATCGGCAGGCGGAGCCCCCGGGGCGCCGCCGGGGCAAGCAGGTGCAGGACCCCGTGCAGGATGGACATGTCCTTGTTGGGCGGGATCACGTAGACGCAGTTGGGCTGGGCCCGGGTGCGGTCCTTAACCTGGATGACCTGCATGGCTGTGGCACGCTGGAGCAACTCCGGGAGGATGCCTTTGTGGGTTGGGTCCAGGTGCTGCACGATGACGAATGCCATGCCGCAGCCTTCAGGCACGTGCTTGAGGAACTGCTCGATGGCCTCCAGGCCCCCGGCCGAGGCACCGATGCCGACGATGGGGAAGATCGCATTGTCCTGGCGGAGGGGCGCTTCCTGGGGCGCGGGCTTGCTGGGGATTTTCCTGGAAGGTCGACTGTTGTTCCGCTTCTTGTTGGTCACGATTCTTCCTCTGGCATTGCCCTAGCGTCCTCGGGGCCAAACCCAGACCGCCGAAAACAGAAAAGCCGACGCGGTCAAGCCCCCAAAGGGCGCTAGACCGCGTCGGCTTACTCTTCGACAAGCCTCCCGGCACAGCCGGGTTGCCCTTCATCTAGTCATCCGACTCGGAGCCATTTCATGCTCCAGCGGCTGGTAGTTTAGCCTCACGGACCCTCACGAAACAAGCTCGTTCTGGAAAGCCCATTCTGGAAACCGCGTTCTGCCGCTGGTATCGTAGCCGTGGAGCGTGGAGTCCGCTATCGGGTATTCGCTGCCCGGATCGGTCAGCCGATGGACCGCCAGAAGTTGCAGGACCTTCTCCCAGGGCACCTGGCCGCGGGCGTCTTCAAAGCGGTGCTGCCAGAAGTGGTCCAGCTCCAGATGCTGCCACAGCCAGCAGCCCAGCCAGCAGTCGCCGAAGCTTCGCGGGCGAAGCAGCTTCATCTCAGAGAGC
>CAYWTX010000387.1:0-3765 GCA_964461295.1 uncultured Planctomycetaceae bacterium
GCGCGCCCTGCCGGTGCCGGAGGTGTTCCGCGTGCCCACCGGCCTCGAGTACAGGGGCGGCTGATGTTGACGCAGCTAAACCCGCCCCTGCCGCTGACCACGCCCAAGGGCAAGGCGTGGGCGCATCTGGTGATCGACTACGGCCCGGAGGCAGACCTCATGTGGGTCTGCTTCCAGGACGAGGATGGCGCGTGTTGGACCTGGTGCAACCGTGATGTTCGCATCCAGGCCAACGCCACGTTGGGGCGCCCTACCCCACGACCTTGAGATCCACGACCTTCGGCGCGGCGGACTGCTCCACCATGCGCCGGAGGTCGCTCTTGCTGTACCGCTTGGCCATCTCGGGCGCAGCGAAGATGTGCTTCTTCGTCTGGTAGTCGGTCGAGTAGAGCCGCCCCATATCCACCCACCGGGCTTCCTGGACCGCGTGCAGCAGCGCCGCCTGCGGCACCTTCACGCCCGGCGGCATCATCGCCTGGAGGCGGTCGCAGAGCGCGTGGAACGGCCCGCCAATCACGCCCTTGGAGAACTCGCCCTGGCGGTTGCGGATCATGTCCACGATGCCGCTCTCGGCGCTGCTCATGCTGTGCTCGACCAGGGACGCCTTCACGTCCGTCATCGGCGGCGTGGCGCCGGGGCGGAACGCAGACACGTCGCGGTCATACAGCCACTGCGCGACCTGGGCGAAGCCGTGGCCCTCCTTATACCAACGCCACATCTCCTGCGCTGCCACCGGGTCCATCTGACCCGCCGTGGACCAGACGACGAACCACCGCCGGTCGTCCGACGACAGCGTGAGCGGGATCATGTCGTTGGAGAACGCCAAGACGAACGCCCGGTTGAGCGTGTCGTAGGGGTGCAGGCCCTTGCGGTTTACGACTAGGTACTCAGGCGGCGCGGCAATAATCGGCTTCAGCCGGTTGGCCATCGCCCGGCGCTCCCGCGCCTCCGGCTCCTTCAGTTCGTTTAGAATGATGACCTCGGCCTCCAGGGCGTAGCCCCACTGGCTGTTGATCGTGTCCCCGTCGATCAGCCCGCGGTTGGTAAGCTGGGGGCCGCAGACCGCCCACATGAACGGCGCCCACATCGTGTCCTTGCCGCTGCCGCCGTGGCCGCCGTGGAGGACCGCGTGGTTGATCTTCACGCTCGGGTTCTGGACCTTGAACGCCATCACGTCCCAGATGTGGTTCAGATCCGCCGCATCGGGCACCAACCGGCGGCAGTGGTCCAGCCAACGCGACACGTCGCCGCGAGGGGCGGCGCTCACGTCCGGCCGGGCGTTGACCCAGCGGTTGCCGTAAATGTCGCCGCTGCGCGACACCAAAACACTCTCGCCGGCCGCGTAGGTGACGCCGACCAGCACCCGCGCGCCCATCGCCTGCCGGTTCTCGTCGAAGCAGGTGGCGGCCTCAATCTTCTTGCCGCTGTGGATGGACTTGCAGGGGATGTGACGGAACAGGGCGTTGAAGGAGTGCCGGCTGATCTCTCGCCGGTCCACTAGGTCGAAGTAGCAGTCATCCGACAGGACGTAAGCGAACCGCTCGTACCAGCCCACCTTCTCGACCCGGCCCAACTCCTTGCGGTCCACCTCCGCGATGACCTCCGCAGCACGGTCGGGATAGGCTGGCGTCGGCGCCAGCTTGTCCATGGCCCGCGACATCTGCTCGGCCAGCAACTCGCCCCGCAGGCCAGGCGTCGCGCGGGGGCCGCCTTGGTCGCAGACCCACTTGAGGAAGGTGGCGCTGTCCAGATGCTCGCAGTGGCCGTGGTAGCAGCAGAAGGCGCGGTTGATCGGGTTGTAGCGGGCCTCGTTCTGGCCCGTGGTATGCTCGGCCGCGTTCGGGCAGACGACGCCCAGCCAGCCCTCCTGGTTCGGCTGCGACAGCACCAGCCCCCGCTCGTTCAGCCAAGCCAGCACCGTGTCCTTGCCGGTGTCGCGCAGGCGGAAGGCGCGCGTTGCGGCCGTGTCGGCTGGCGCCGGCGTGACGCCCAGCGCCACGCAGATCTCGCGGAGGGTGTATTCGCGCGTCGGGTGGAAATCGACCAGCCGCGCCCGGAAGCCGTCGCGCCCCGGCTTCAGATTGGTTGACCCTGGCAGTCGGAAGTTCCGCACCGCGTTGGTCGCGCCGGGGTCGGTGTAGCCGGCCTCCGCGATGGCCGTCATGGCCGCCGTGAACTCACCCTTGCTCGGCTGGTCCGAGAAGGCGTAGCCCCATTGGAACGACCCCTCCGACGTCTCCATGATCCAGGTCGGGGCCAGGGGCGGCTCCTTCGCCTTGGTGCCGACGTCGTCCAGCATCATCACCAGGACGAACTCGCAGTTGGCCGCCGACGCGCTCGGCACGCCATCCTTGAAGCGGTCGATGATGAAGGCGCCCGTGTTGGCGTACCACGCATCATCACCGCGCTTCTTGGACGGCAGGAACGCCGGCCAAGTGTACTTGGGCGTGCCATCGGCGTGCATGACCTGCTGGCCGTCGCGCAGCACCGGCTTCTGGCGCACCACCAGCAGCGTCTCGCCCTCCGGCGCCAGCCCTTGCAGGAACTCTACGAAGTCCGTCATCTTCTCCCCCTATTTTCCGTAACGAGTCATCACCGACGCCTCGATATTGAGCGGTATCCCTGCCGCCCAGGCGGGTGGTGAACACATGATACGCTGCATGGCGGCCTGGGCCGCGTCTGGATCCGGCGTCTCGACGACGATCTCGTCATGCACCGTAAGCACGATGGCGTGCCCTTCGGCCTCTAGCTGCCGCATACTATAGCGAAGCAGATCGTGCGCCGTGGCCTGGGTCACGTTCTCGCAGGCGAGCCCTCGCCAGAGCCGCGCGCGGGGCCATTCTTTCGCGTCCGCTGCGGGCTTCCAGGAGGCTTTGGCATAGGTGACGCCCTCGGGCTCCAGGCGCGCGTAGGGATAGCAAAGGACGCGGCCGGAAGGCAGAGCATACCAAAGGTGCTGGCCGTCGAACAAATAGGTTATGCGGCCGGCGCTGAACTCATGCCCGCGGTTCCGCATGGCCCGCGTGTAGGCCTCCTCCAGCCCCTGCCAGAACGGCACCGACCAGGAGTTCGCCCGACGCCACGCATCGACCATGCGCTTGGCTTCGCTCTCGGGCAGGTTGATGCCGTAGATGCGGCCCATCGCCGCGAAGGCGCCGACGCCACCCGCAAAGCCACACGCAAGCTCTTGCACCTTCCCGACTTGGCGCTGGTCCTTCGTCACGTCCTCGACGGCGACCCGGAAGGTGGCGGCGGCGTTCACCTTGTAGACGTCCTCGCCGCGCTCAAAGATACCCAGCTTCTCGGCGCCGCTGTTCGACTTCGACAGCCAGGGGTTCACCCGCGCCTCGATAGCCGACCAGTCGGCGGCGATCAGAACCTGGCCGGGCCGGGGCAGCAGCGCCGGGCGCAGCATCCCCTTCAGCACGTCCGTCACCCGCCGCCCGTAGGCCGGGACGACTTGGTGCCCCCGGACCATCGCCTGCCGCACGTCGTCGGGCGCCTGGGCGCACTTGCGGGGGAAGTTGTGGACCTGGAGGCCGTAGCTGGAGGCGCGGCCCGTGGCGGCCCCGCCAGCGAAGACGAAGGCGCCCCGGACGCGGCCGTCCTCGGTGTCGGCCAGCGCCGCCGCCCTGGCGAACTTCGCCACGCTGGAGGCCCAGAGGTCGTCGGCGCACTGGATGACCTCGGCCACGTCGGGCGGCACTTCCTCAGGGTTCTCGTCGGCCAAGGACAGCAGGTTGCCGCGGACGGTCTTGTCGATGG
>CAYWTX010000388.1:0-3526 GCA_964461295.1 uncultured Planctomycetaceae bacterium
GGCGCTGAACATCGGGCCGATCGTGAACCTCTACGGCGGCAGCTACGCGATGATGGGCGGCACGGTCTGCCTGGTGTACGTGCTGGGCATGGCGCTGATCTGGCTGGGCCCGGAGACCCGCGGCCAGGCCATGCCCGAGTAGGCGCGCTTCCGCCACCGCGGCGAGATCCGCCAACGCGACCTCGGGCCGTTGCCGGCATGGTCGCTCCTCACCGATGACTGCATCGCCCGCGGATCGGACATCACCGCCGGCGGGGCACTCTACGACTTCCACTCCATCGCCCTGGTCGGGGTGCCGGACACCGCCGACGCCCTGCACGCCATCGAACGGTTGGTCTATGCCGAGCGGTCGGTAACCTCGGTTGAACTGCTCGCCGCCCTGGCCGATGACTGGAAGGGCCACGAGGTCCTGCGCCGGCGATGCCTCGACTGCGCGAAATACGGCAACGACCGCCCGGAGGTGGACGGGCTGGCCGGCCGCCTGGCCGGACATTTCATCGACCTGATGGATCAGGCCCGCAGTCCCCTGGGCGGGCGGTATCTGGTGCATCTGTTCTCCTTCCATATCAACCTCCCCTTCGGCCGGGGTCTGGGCGCCCTGCCCGACGGCCGTCAACGCGGCGAACCCCTGGCCTACTCGCTGTCTGCCCACCAGGGCCGCGACCGCCAGGGCGTGACCGCCCTGTTGGCATCGCTCGCCCGCATGCCGCACCATCGCGCCGCCGGAGGCAGCGCGGCCATCGTCGATGTGGATCCGCGGCTGCTTGCCGGCGAACGGGGCGAGGAACTGCTGGCCACGCTCACCGCCACCGCCTTCTCCATGGGGGTGGGGCAACTCCAGTGGAACGTGGTCGGCGAGGAGCGCCTGCGCCAGGCTCAGAAGGATCCCGATCGCCTGGGGCACATCGCGGTTCGGGTGGCCGGCTACTCGCAGCAGTTCCGCCTCATCCCGGCCGACCTTCAGGAACACATCATCCATCGCACCAAGCACCAGGGATGAGGTGCGAATCCCGAACTCTCAACGGATCCCCCACCCCAATTGAGAAGGGCAGTAAGATGATTTCCCGCGTGGAACAAGCGCCGGCGCCGACGAGAGGGCTGGCATCCGCCGGGCCAGACTGTAACCCCCCACCCCCTCCCGGGCGCCCGGTCCCGCCCCGGTAGGTCAAATCTGCTGTCAGTCGCGCTGCGCCACGCCCCAACCGTCCACATCGCTACTTCCGCCCATCCGGCATCCGCTCGAAGACGATCTCCTGGAAACACGCGGCGTACTTGCTGCCAGGCGGATCAGGCTTCAGCCCTCCGGCACCCCAACCCGCAGAATACAGCAACCACGCCATCCGACCGTCGGCCGAGAGGAACTTCGACGGGATTGACATCGTATACGCGTTGGGCCCGAACCCTTTCAGGAACTGAAAGACCCGCCACGGCCCGGTGATCCGGTCGGCCTCCAGGAGCAGCACCCCCGTGGCCGAGTACAGTTTCGGCCCGCGCGTGTCGTTGTCCTTCACGGTCAGCGGGCAAACGCACATGAGGTACTTGGCCAACGGCTTGTTGTAGACGACCGAAGCATGGCCGAGTTTGTCGGTCCACGTCAGCAGCGGCTTGCCATCGGCGACCTTCTTGACCCAGACTGGGTTCTGCTTCTCGTCCAGACCCGCGAAGAATTCCCACCCGCCGGCCTTGATGATCTCGGTTGGTTTGGCGCGCAGGAGGTAGACCGAGTCCCCGTTGCCCCATTCGGCGGGCTTCTTGCCTTCGGAACCGTGCGTCGTCATGTAGGCATAGCCGTCAGATGAATGCTCCATTTCCTTGCCGAAATCAACGAAATGCGGGTTGCGAATGCGGTTGGACCGTACCGGATCATCGAAGAACCCCCCCGCGTGAGACGGCCACTGGTCATCCCTGTACTGGGGGTACTCGCCGAACACGGCCTTCCCCACCCGTGCGGCACGGATGCCCGTGGGGTCTTTCCAACAAGGGTTGTCTTTCACGCGCCACCGGCCTTCCACTACCTCGGTGAGTCGCCCCACCTTCCGGTCGTAGTCCCGGGAGTACAAGAAACCCCAGAAGCGGCCCACGCCCACGTCGGAGGAGGTGTTCCATCCGTCCTCCAAACCGTAGTACCATACACCGTCTTTTATCAGATTGGCGCAGTTGTACCGGCGTATGCCCCCCCCGGCGTTGAAATCGCCAAGGTACTGGAAATCCAGTTTCATCGGATCATCGCCGACGATTTTCAGAATGCCGGCGTTCCCGATCCTGTTGCCATTCACACTGCCATCGCCGCAACCGCTGTACAGGTGCCCGTCCCTGGCCCAAGTGGTGAAGAAGTAGTCCGCACCGGTGTATTCGGCATGGCGACCGGTGAACAGGATGCCCCGAAAGTCACTTGACTGCTCGAAAGGGCAGTCGGCGGGGATCGGGCTGGGCCAGCGGGTGAGCGCGCCTTCCGCTGCCATGCCGGCCGTCGGCATGGCGATCAGCACCGCCAATGACATCACGAACGTTGGGATGCGGGTTCTCATGGAAATCATCCTTGCATTGATGTAACCGTTCTCAGATTGACTGGTTTCGCAGCCCCCGCGGGGCGTCTAGGGTTAGTCTCCTATCAGTATCAGTACCCCCCCACCCTCCCGCTGAATCAAATCTCCTATCAGTTTTACGATGAGTTCGGGCGGGGCGGGTCTGGGGACGGGCTGGGTCGCGTTTGCCAATAAAGCGCGCGTGTATGCGCGCATCTTGGGCGCCGTTGAAGCGATAGCGGGGTGTGCGGGAAAACCCCCTCTACACAGAACGGTCTTCTTGGAAGCTCGCGGGGGAAGGGTCTGGATCCGTTCGGGACGCGTTTTCCGAAGAAGCATTCTGTACAGTCCCTCATGAGTCTCTGGCTCACACAACACCATGAAAATACGGGCGTTATCTCAGTCATGGCGGCTGGTGCCAGACCGTCTTTTCAGAGCAGTCCCTCATGAACTTTCGGTTCACACAAGAGCATGAAAAGCAGGTTCTGCTTGCGGTATCTTTTCGTTTACGGTCCGACGATGGGACGAGGCCGTCTTTCTGTGATGCCTACGAGCTCGTAGAGCAGTCTGGCCCGGACATCGCCACGAACACAAGATTGTCGCCTTCGGTTCGCCGGATGAGCACGCAAGGCAGACTGTCTGCTTTTCGATGTCCTCCATCGCCGGGACCGATAGGAGACCAGGACATGGAAGCGATCTACCGTTGTGTGTGTGGGCTGGACGTTCACAGCGCGAGCGTCCAGGCGTGCGTGCGTCGGTTGACAAACGACGGGCACGTGCAGCAGGAGGTGCGCTGCTTTGGCACGATGAAGCACGACCTTCTGGCGCTGGCCGACTGGCTGGCGGCGGAAGGCGTGAGCCACGTAGCCATGGAGTCTACGGGCGTGTTCTGGAAGCCCATTTTCAACATTCTGGAGGGGCGTTTCGAGGTGCTGCTGGTAAATGCCCGACACGTCAGGAACGTTCCCGGCCGCAAGACGGACGTGAAGGACTGCCAGTGG
>CAYWTX010000389.1:0-1911 GCA_964461295.1 uncultured Planctomycetaceae bacterium
GATCTGCTGGGCATGGTTCCCCGCTTCCAGATCGCCGGCGTCGTCACGGGCAGCGAGGCCGACCGCAAGGGCCTCCGGGGCGGCGACGTGGTCGTGTCCTACGGCGACCGGCTTTCGCCCACCAACGAGCAACTACAGGAGATCAACAAGTCGGCCGCCGACACAGGCACCGAGATCGTCATCGAGCGAGACGGCAAGGTCCTGCCCGCCATCCGGGTCGTTCCCGAGAGGAAGAAAGACGCCGTGCTGCTGGGGGTCGTGCCCTACGTGGAGCAGAGGGGCGCCATCGTCGGCAGCGTGCGCGCCGGTTCATGGGCGGACAAGGCCGGCATCCAGCGCGCCAGCGTGATCCGGAAGATCAACGGCCAGGCCGTCACCAACTGGGCGGACGTCTTCGCCGCGCTCAAGGCCGGAGCCGGGAAGGAAGTGACCCTCGCCTTCCGCCCGCACGGCGGCAAGGACGCCGACACGACCGAACGGAAGATCGACAAGCTCGGCAAGGACCTGTTCGACCCGGCCGACTACACCTCCACGCTCTTTGTGCACGACAGGACGAACTTGAGCCACAAGATGGTGACGATCCGCAAGGAGGGCATCGGCGAGGCCCTGGCGTGGGGCGCCCGCGAGACCGGCGTGTGGATCGTGACGGCCTACGCCTCTCTGAAGTCGCTGATCACGCGAACCGTCTCCACCAAGGACGTGCTGGGTCCCATCGGCATGGGCAGCATCGCCATCGAGACCGCCACGAGGAGCTTCCTGGACTTCGTGTATTTCATGGCGGTCATCTCGGCGAGCATCGCCGTGCTGAACTTCCTGCCCCTGCCGGTCGTCGACGGCGGGCACGCGGTCTTCCTGCTCATCGAGAAGATCCGCGGCAAACCCGTCCCCCTCAAGGTGATGAACATCGTGCAGATGATCGGCCTGGTCCTGCTGCTGGGCGTGTTCGCCCTGGTATGCTTCCAGGACATCATGAGACTGCTCTGATCGCGACTTCCGCGGCCGGTCGGCGAGGGCCCGCCTCCAGGAAACCACACGGAAAGGACCGTTCCATGAACTTCCGGTATCACGAGCACGACCTGCGGCAGGTGCAGGACCTCCGCGGAATCTGGGACTTCGCCTTCCTCGGCGACGTCGATGCCGACGACGTGGACGTCGCCGGCATCGGCTACAACGACATCATGGCCGTGCCGGGCAGCTTCGACGCCACGCCCGCCTACCCGGGCAAGCGCGGCCTGGTCGCCTACCGCCACAAGGTGACCTTCGCCGACAACACGCCGCACCGGCTTGCCATCGACGGCGCCCACCACTGGTGCCGCGTCTTCGTCAACGGCAAGGCCCTGGCCGATCACGTCGGCGGGTTCACCCGCTTCCACGTCGACATCCCGCGCCCCAAGCAGGGCGAGGCCGACGTCGTGCTGCTCATCGACAACCGCCTCAACTACGACCGCGTGCCGATCCACTCGGAGTACTTCGACTGGTATCACTTCGGCGGCCTGACCCGCGGGGCCGAACTGCACCGTCTGGGCAAACTGTGGATCGACCGCGTCCGCGTCACCACCACCGACTACCGCAAGCGCCGCGTGCGCGTGGCGCTCGACTGGGGAATGGACATCCCACGGGACGCCGCCCGTGGGGTTGGAGCCGCCAAGGCAAAACTGTCTGTTTCGTGCGCAGGCAAGAAAGCGTCTTCCACCAAGACCCTTAAGGGTTCCTCGGGCACCATCGAACTGGACCTGGACCTCGCCGGCGCAGCCCTCTGGTCGCCCGACGAACCCAACCTCCACGAGATGTACATCCGTCTCGGCGACGACGACCGCCGCGTGCGCGTCGGCATCCGCCAGGTCGCCCTCGACGACCGCCACTTCATCATCAACGGCAAACCCGTCGAACTGCTCGGCTTCTGCCGCCACG
>CAYWTX010000390.1:0-9703 GCA_964461295.1 uncultured Planctomycetaceae bacterium
CTCCGACTCCGTGCAGACGTTCCTCGACCAGGCACTCAACGAGGCCATCGCCCTGACTGGCAGCCGGATCGGCTACATCTACTTCTACAACGAGGACCGCAAGGAGTTCATCCTCAACACCTGGTCGCGCGACGTGATGAACGAGTGCTCCCTCACCGAAAAACACACCGTCTACCAGCTCGAGAAGACCGGCCTGTGGGGCGAGGCCGTCCGGCAAAGGAAGCCGATCATCGTCAACGACTTCGAGGCCCCCAACCCGCGGAAGAGAGGTTGCCCCCACGGCCACGCCAAGCTCAGCCGGTTCATGACGATCCCGGTCTTCAAGGGTGACGCCATCGTCGCCGTGGTGGGCGTGGCCAACAAGCAGGCCGAGTACGACCAGACCGACGTGCTGCAACTCACGCTGCTCATGGACGCGGTGTGGAAGGTGGTCGAGACCCACAAAGCACAGGATGACCTGCGCGAGCAACGGATGCTGCTGGAGGCGGTCATCAGCGCCATGCCCTCCCCCGTGTTCTACAAGGGCCGCGACGGCAGGTACATCGGCTGCAACGACGCCTTCGCCGATTTCCTCGGCCTGCCTCGCGACGCCATCCTCGGCAAGACCGTCTTCGACATCGCCCCGGCCGCCCTGGCCGAAAGGTACCACGCAGCCGACCAGGCCATCCTCGCCAACCCGGCGCCCCAGGTGTACGAAGCCGAAGTGGAGAGCGACTCGGGCAAGCGCATGCAGGTCATCTACCACAAAGGTCCCTTCCTCGCCGCCGACGGCGCCGTCGCGGGGGTCGTCGGCACCATGGTCGACATCACCGACCGCAAACGCGCCGAAGAAGCCACCCGCCGCTCCAAGGCCGAACTGGAGGAGATCAACCTCCAGCTTGAGCAGGCCATCTCGCGGGCCAACGAGATGGCCGCGAAGGCCGAGGCTGCCAACGCCGCCAAGAGCGAGTTCCTCGCCAACATGAGCCACGAAATCCGCACGCCCATGACCGCCATCCTCGGCTTCGCCGATCTGCTCATCGAGTCGATCGAAGCCCGCACCGCCTGCCCCGATCACGTGGCCTGTCCGACGCGCGGCCAAGGCAGGGACAGCGCGCGGATCATCCGCCGCAACGGCGAGTACCTCCTCACGCTCATCAACGACATCCTGGACCTGTCCAAGATCGAAGCGGACAGGCTCTCCCTCGAACGGGCGCCGATGGAACCGGCCCGGATCGTCGAGGAAGTGGTCTCGCTGCTGGAGGTGCCCGCGGCCAAGAAATCGCTGCCGCTGCGGGCGAAGTACGCGTTCCCCCTGCCCCAGACCGTTCTCGGCGACCCCAGCAGAATCCGCCAGGTGCTGGTGAACCTGGTCGGCAACGCCGTCAAGTTCACCGAAGCAGGCGCCGTCGACATCGGCCTGAGCAGCCGCCCCGGCCCCGGCCCAGCCGATGCCCAACTCGTCTTCGAAGTGCGCGACACCGGCATCGGAATGACCGAGGAACAACTGGCCCGCATCTTCCAGCCGTTCGTTCAGGCCGACTCGTCCACCACGCGCCTGCACGGCGGAACGGGGCTGGGGCTGGCCATCAGCCTCCGACTGGCCAAGGCCATGGGCGGGTCCATCCGGGTCCAGAGCGCTCCCGGACTGGGAAGCACATTCACCTTCGTTGTCCAGACCACCGTGATGCCCGACGCCAAGACGCTGAACGGCCCGCAGGACCTCGCCTCCGAGGCCAAGTCATCGGTAGAGGTCCCAGCGGCCGCAAACAAGACGCCGCTCGGCGGCCGAGTGCTCCTGGCCGAGGACGGCCCGGACAACCAGCGGCTGCTCATGGCGGTGCTGGACAATGCCGGGATCCAGGTGGACCTCGCCGCCAACGGGCGCATCGCCGTCCAGCGCGCCACCGAGGCCTTGCACGCCGGGCGCCCCTACGACGTCATCCTGATGGACATGCAGATGCCGGAGATGGACGGCTACGAGGCCACCCGGCGGCTGCGGGAGGCCGGCTACACCAGGCCGATCATCGCGCTGACCGCCCACGCGATGCCCGCCGACCGCCGCAAGTGCATCGACGCCGGCTGCGACGATTACGTCGCCAAGCCGGTGGACTTCCCCACGCTGATCGCGAAGGTGCGCCAGCAACTGCCGGCCTGCCCCGCGCCGGCGGATGCCCCGGCCGCCGCCGCCCCTGCGGCGCCGGCGACAAGACCTCCACGCATGACGCGCCCGGCAATGCTTGATGACCCGATGTTCGCCTCCATCATCCGCGACTTCGCGCGAGAACTGCCCCATCGAGTCGCCGATATGGGCACCGCCGCTCGAGCCGGCGCCTGGCAGCAACTACATCGCCTGGCCCACCAGTTGAAGGGCGCCGGCGGGAGTTGCGGCTTCGCCGGCCTCAGCGAGGCCGCCGGCAACCTGGAAGCGCGCGCCGCCCGCGACGACGCCGAAGGCGCCGCCCTGGCGCTGTCCGAACTGGCCCAACTCGCCGAACACATCACCGCCGAGCTCGCCCCAGAAACTGCGAGAACACGCGATCCCCTCGCCTGATGCCGTCGCGCGAGACCACCGGTACAAAGTCGCCGAATACCCCCGCAAGTTCGCCGTCGCCCACGGCCTTGCCCGTGCCGCCCACGCGCGCGTCTGACTGGTGGAACGTCTCGTACGCCAGGAACCCTCCGGCCGCGACCGCGCCGGCCGCGGCGGCCGCCGCCGGCCGATGCCAGAATCGAAACACCGTCACCAGGCCGTATCGCCGCGCGGGCAGCGCCGGGCGGCGCATCAGGTCCTGCCTCATCGTGTGAATTGCCACGCCGCCGCGCCGCGCCAGGGCCTCCGCCATTTCCAGCGCCTCCGGCAGCACGTCCGCCGCGTCCACCTGCCACCCGCACAACGCCAACCACACCGCCTCGCGCCCCGCCCCGCACGCCACGTCCAGCGCACAGCCGGCGACGCGCCCCAGTTCCTCCATACGCTCCAGCACCTCCAGCAGGAACGGGCTCGGCCGCCACAGCACGGCTGCACCGCGCCCGCGCTGGGTCAGCGCCTCGGCCGACAAGGCCGCGTCGTGCGGCCGGTAGCCGCGCTGCCGCAGCAGGTCGGCGGCCCGCGCGACGCGGGACGCCTCGGCGTCGAACACGGCGACGGCTTCGCCCTTGGGCGGCAGTTCATACATGCGCCGCGAGATCTCCTCCAGCGGGATGTTCACCGCCTCCGGCGCGTGCCCGGCCAGGAACTGCGCCTCGGCCCGCACGTCGAGGATGGAAGCAAGACACGGGATGTGGGGCTGTCCCACATCCCGTGCGCTGGTTGCGTTATCCGTCACTGTGTTTGCTCTGTCTTCGTCTCGCCGTCGGTTGTCTTCCTATATTTCGTCGTAGCCCTTCAGCGGACGATACCAGATGTTCCGATACCGCAGCAGGTCGCCGTGATCCTGAAGGTGCAGCGGGCCAACCGGCGGGTGGGCCGAGTACGCCAGCACCTTGCGGTGCGTCGTCGGGCCGATCAACGCCACGTCGTGATGCACCACGATGCCGTTGAAGAACACCGTCACGCGAGCCGGGCTGACGAACTTCTCGCCGTCGAAACGCGGCCCCACCCAGATGATGTCGTACGTCGACCACACGCCCGGCGGGCGGCAGGCGTTCGCCAGCGGCGGAAACTCGCCGTAGATGGCCGCGCTCGTGCCGTCGGGGTACGTCAGGTTGTTGTAGCAGTCCAGCACCTGGATCTCGTAGCGGCCCATCGGAAACACGCCGCTGTTGCCGCGCCCCTGCCCCTCGCCCTTCACCACGGCCGGCTCGCACAACTCCAGGTGCAGCTGGCAGTCGCCGAAGTGCTGCCGGGTCTCGATGCCCCCGGACTTGGGCGCCACTTCCATGTACCCGTTCTCCACCTTCCACGACGCCGGCGTGCCCTTGCCGGTATGCACCCAGCCGTCCAGGCTCGTGCCGTCAAACAGGATCACCGCGTCGGAGGGGGCCTTGCCCGGCCGCTCCTGCGTCATCTCCGTCGGAGGCGTCACCACCGGCGGCTGGGGACGATAGCGATCATGCACCTTCCACCGCTGGCCAGGGATGATCGGCGTGTCGTCGTACCCGGGCGGCAAATTCGGCGTTGCTTCTGCCACGTGCGTGTCTCCTGGTAGAGCCGCGGCGCCCGCCACGGCGTGAAGACGAAACGATACCCGACGCGCTGAGGAAGTCAACGCAATTAGGCCCTCGCCCCTTGCCTCCGGCAAGGACACGGTCCCTCGGCGAACCCAACCGGGCCGGCACGGCCCGGCTCTGTTGGACTCAAGATGCGCCCATCACAGCTTGCTTCGCGGCGCTGTTGCCTCCCTGCCGCCTGCTGCCTTTCTCTCCTACCCCTTGATCACCCCCATCGGCTTGAGCTTCGCCACCTTCCGCGCCAGACCCGCCGCCGCAACGCAGTTCACCACGTCGCTGATGTCCTTGTACGCGGCTGGCTGCTCCTCGGCCAGGCCGGTGCGCCCGCGAGCGCGGGCGATGATCCCCTGCTCGGCCAGTTCCCGGTCGATCCGCCGCCCGCGCGCCGCGGCGATCGCCGCGGTGCGGCTCAGCACGCGACCGGCCCCGTGGCACGTGCTGCCGAACGACTGGCGCATCGCCTCGGCCGTGCCCAGCAGCACGAAACTTGCCCGCCCCATGTCGCCGGGAATCAGCACCGGCTGGCCCAGCGACCGATACCGCTCCGCCAGTTCGGCGTGGCCCGGACCGAACGCCCGCGTCGCCCCCTTGCGGTGCACGCACACGCGCAGCGTCCGCCCGTCCACGTCGTGCTCCTCGATCTTGGCGATGTTGTGCGCCACGTCATACACCTGCCGCAACCCCAGCGCCTCGGCGCTGCCGCCGAAGAACCGCCCCAGCGTCCCGCGAATGATGTTCACCAGCACCTGCCGGTTGGCCCAGGCGAAGTTCGCGGCCGCTCGCATCGCACCCAGATACCGCCGCCCCTCGGGGCTGTCCACCGGCGCACACACGAGCTGGCGGTCGGGCAACTCGATGCCGTACTTGCCCGGCGCGCCGCGCATCTCCCGCAGAGAGTCGTCGCACACCTGGTGGCCCAGCCCCCGGCTGCCGCAATGCACCATCACCGTCGCCAGCCCCACGCGAAGGCCCATCGCCTCGGCCGCCGCCTCGTCGTACACCTCCACCACCTCCTGCACCTCGCAGAAGTGGTTGCCGCTGCCCAGCGTCCCGCACTGGTCGGCCCCGCGCTTGAGCGCCTCGTCGGACACCGCGTCGGGGTCGGCCCCGGCCAGGCAGCCCATCGATTCCGTCGCGGCCAGGTCGTCGTCGCTCGCCAGGTCCCGCGCCCCCTCGGCCAGGATCCGCCGCAGTTGCTTCTTCTCGAACACCAACCCGCCGCCCACGCCCACCCCCGCCGGCACGTCGCCGAAGAACTGGTCCACCAACTCCACCAGCCGCTTCCGCACGTCGGCCGCCTCAATGTCGCTCCGCAGCAGCCGCACGCCGCAGTTGATGTCGTACCCCACGCCGCCGGGCGACACGACGCCCCCGGCCACAACGTCCGTCGCCGCCACGCCGCCGATGGGAAAGCCGTACCCCCAGTGAATGTCCGGCATGGCCAGCGAAGCCCCCACGATCCCCGGCAGCGTGGCCACGTTCGCCACCTGCACCAACCCGCCGCCGGTCCGCACGTCGTCGATCAACGCGTCGCTGGCGAAGACGATCCCGTCCACACGCATCCCCGGGCGCGATTCCCGCGGAATCCGCCAGCGGTTGGCGTCCATCCGCTCCAGCACGATGTTCTCCCGCTTGTCCATCTCGCCCTCGTCGGCTGCTTCCCATTGCCTCTTCACAGGTCGAGGATCACTCTGCCCTTCCACACTTGCCCCTCCTTCTCCACCTTCAGCAGGTGGTAGGTGGCCGCCTTCACTTCGGTCCTGATCTCGTGACGGCCGGCGTCGTACTCCTCGCCCGCCAGTTCCGCCGTCAGCGACGTCTCCGTCGCCCGCGGCACACGCACGCTCGCCACAAGGAAATGGTCCGCCTGCAACACGTTCAGCACCGCGGCCAGGAAGTCCAGCGCCAACGCCTCGCGGTCCCCGGCCGATACGTCCACCCGGCGCACCTCCCGCAGCCGCACGAACTCGCGCACGCACACCACGTCGGCCAGGCCTTCGGCCAGGGCCTCCATCAGTTCGCCCAGACTGTCGGCCTCGGCCGTCAGCCCAACGTCCGCTGTGTGATCCATGAACTCCCAACGCTTCATTCTCGGCACCTGGGCACGCCGCAAGGAGCACCGCGTCGCGTCGCGTCCGCCTCTTCGTCGCCGCCGCCCCGACGGAGCGGGGCCCTCCGCGGCGTCACCCAAGCAGCTTGCCCACCCCATCGTACACCAGCCCCGCGCCCACCACGCCCAGCAGGGCGTTCACCACCGCGTCGAACTGCTTCTGGTTCACCCGCTTGTGCAGCAGCAGGCCCAGCACCGCCCCGGCCGCCACGCCCGGCAGCAGCACCAGCCCGGCCGTCAGCGTTTCGGCCCGAATCAGTCGCTCGCCGAAGTAGGGCACGAGCTTGACCTGGTTGCCGATCCAGAAGTACAGGGCCGTCGTCGCGACATATTGCCCCTTGGGCATCTGCTGCGGCAGCAGGTACATCGTCACCACCGGCCCCGCCGCGTGCGCCAACGTCGAGGTAAACCCCGCGACGGTCCCCGCAGCCGTGCCCTGCCAGAACACCGGGCGCAGCGCCAGCGCCCGGCCGCGCACCCACCGCACCACCTGCACCGCCAGGAACGCCAGCGAGATCATCCCCACGCCCAGCTTGAGGGCCGCCTCGGCCGTGCGCCCGCCGGGCGTGGCGCCGAGCTGTCCCGCCACGTGGATCACCGCCCACCCCGCCGCGATTCCCGCCAGACTGCCGGGCAGCAGCATCCACACCGCGCGCCAGTTCCACTTGCCCAGCCAGCCCGCGATCGCCGCGTAGTCCGCCGCGATCAGCATCGGCAGCATGATCCCCGTCGCCAGCGTCGTCTTGCCGCACGCCACCACCATCATCAGCACGGCCAGGAAACCCACGCTGCCGCCGAAGCCGCTCTTGGCCATGCTGAACAACATGGCCGACAACGTCCCCAGCGCCAGGAACAGCGGCACGTTCTGGATTTCCGAAGGAATGAACGTCACGTCAGTACGCGGTCCCGTACTGCGTCGGCGTGCGGCTCAGGAACAGCGGCATCGTGTGGTCTCCGTGAAAGGCGGGGATTCTACACGCGCCCCACTCGCCTCGCCAGCGATGTTCGTTGCGGGAGGACCAGCGATGAAGTGTCTTCGGCCTGCCCGCTTCAGCGGGCCGGTCTCCAGTCCCCGTCCCGGGCGTCCGGCATCCCGTCCCCGGTCCCGCCCCCTCAATCATTCCGTCGCACGCACGCCGCGGCGGGAAAGGCGACCATCTCCGCCAGCGAGAGGTCCTCGCTGGTGAACGGCTGCTCGCCCTTGCGGTAGAGCATCGCCAGGCCGATGAGTTCGCCCGGCGAGGGGATCAGCGGGATCGCCAGCATCGACAACCCCGGCAAGGCCCGGCGAATCGACGGGTCGAACTGCTCGGCGTGGTCGCCGGCCTCGACCACCATGCAGCGCGGCCCCGCCAGCGTCATGTTCACCACCGGCTCGGCGAGGCGCTCGCAGAACTCCAGGGCGTCGGGGCGCGGGGCGCCGAACCGCCCCACCACGCGCAGCTCGGCGTTCTCGTTGCAGACCAGGGCCACGCCGAACACCAGCCCCGTCCGGGTGGCGAACAGGCGGAACAGGTTGGCGAACACCTCGTCGTCGGTGCGGGCCGCGATCAACTCGTTCTGGAAGCCCATCACCACCTGCTGCAACGAGAGCTGCTCGCACAGCGAGCGGTATCCCTGCGCCAGCTCGGCGCACTGCGTGTCCAGCTGCCCCTTGGCTTCCTTCCGCTGGCGATTGATGGAACGCGCCAGCAGCCGCAGCCGCTGGTTGCGCCGCCGCAGCCGATCGCTGCTGTCACGCCGGGCGAGTTCGTCGCGCACGGCCAGGCGCAGACGCTCCAGGTTCAGCGGCTTGGTCATCATCTCGACGGGCCGCCGCCGCGACGCCTCGGTGAGCGTGTGCGCGTCGGCGTGGCCGGTGATGACCAGGGCCGGAAGGTCCGCGCCCTCCTGGCGGCGGAGGCGGTCGATGAGTTCCAGTCCCGTGCCGTCCCCCAGGCGCACGTCGGCGACGACCAGGTCCACGCCGTTCTCGGCCGCGTAGGCCAGCGCCTCGCGAGCGGTGCCGACGGCGGCGATGGCGGCGCCCTCGGATCCGAGCGTATCGACCAACAGTTGGCGCAGGTCCGGCTCGTCGTCCACCACGAGTATTCTGCGAATATTGCCGTTGAGCATGGCACCCTCCGTATCGCGTATGCCGCACACCGTGGAACCGGATACCGAGAACCGACCACCGGCCACCGGCCACCGGTCTACGGTCCTCTGCGGGGCAATTGGACGAACACCGTCGTCCCGTCGCCCGGGCGAGTGACGATCCGCATCCGCCCGCCGTTGATCTCCACGTGCCGCTTGGCCTTGGGCAGCCCCAGGCCTCGCCGCCGCCCGGCGCTGTGCGCCGAGAAGAACGGCGTATACACCCGCATCGCCACGGCCGCGTCCATGCCAGGCCCGTTGTCCCGCACGGTAAGCAACACGTTCCGCCCGGACTCCTCCAGTTGGGCCTTCAGCCGGATGTGCGGGTCGGCAGCCGCCGCCGCGGCGTTGGAGATCAACTCCACGAGCACGGAGCGAATCTGTTCGACGTCGGCCCACAACTCGCCCGTGCCCTCGCCCACCTCTATATCGACCTTCGATCGCCCCGCTTGAGGATGTGCGGAATTTGCGAATGCCTCGGCCGCGCTGCGCAGCAGCGCCGCCGGCTCGACGACTGCCGGCCGGGGCCGTCGAGGACTGGCGAACTCCATCAGGTCCGAGATGATGTCGCTGACGCGGTTGGCCTGCTCGACGATGGTCTGCCAGACCTTCCGCTCCTCCTCGCCGACCGCCCGGTCACGCATCAGTTGCGCCCGCCCCGACACCACCGCCAGCGGGTTGTTCAACTCGTGCGCCGCCCCGGCCGCCAGGTCCCCCACCGCCTCCAGCGTGCGTGCCTCGGCCAGGGCCTGCTGGCTGTCGGCCAGACGCCGCGACGCGCCGGCCAATTCCTCGCTCAGCGCCGCGGCCCGGCAACGCTGCTGCACGAGGGCCAGAGCCATTGCCATCGCCGGGGCCAGTGCCGCGCCCGCGCCGACATCGGCGCCGCCCGGCCCGGCGGGGTCGTACAGCACCCCGCCCAAGCGCCGGCCCGCGAACCACAGCCCCTGGTGGACCAACCCCTCCAGCTCCGGCCAGGGCGCCCACTCGTCGCCCTCGGCCAGCAGGGGCGCGAAGGCTTCCGCGGCCGGACGCGGCGCGTCGGCAACCGCCTCGGCAATCGCCTCGGCCCCCGCGCCGGCGGAGCCGGCGAAGCTGCGCCACTCGCCCGGTCCATCGCCGTTGCGGCAGACCGCGAAGATGCTGCCGTCGCGTTCATCCAGGGCGTACGCCACGGCCGCGGCGCTCGGGCCGCGCCCGGGCCGCGGAGGCAGGAACGCCTCCGCCACGCCCGTCAACACGTCGGCCAGGTCCGCCGCTGCCGACAGTTCGGCCGCGAAGACGCCGAACCGCTCCATCGCGGCCGCT
>CAYWTX010000391.1:0-11051 GCA_964461295.1 uncultured Planctomycetaceae bacterium
GTTGACCGGCGAATGCTGGCGTCATGGGTCGTAACGAATCTGTCGCAGAAGTTGAGCGACCTGCGGCACCGATAGGTGAGGAGTCAGCAATGGGAACTACCGTCGCGAACGAAAGAGCAAGACCCTCGGCGAGGTGGTCCCGGTCTTCGCGGAGCAGGCGAAGCGCGTCAACGGACCAGAAGCTCCAAAGGGCGTGTGAAGTGACCGAGATGTCCTCCCTGTCCTCGGCGGATCTGGCGGCATACGTCATGGAGAAGCACGGCCTGAACCAGAAAGAACTGGCGGCGGTGCTGGGGGTGGGCCAGAGCTTCATCAGCCGAGTCGCCCGGGGCGAGCGCAACTTCACTTTCGCGCACGCCAACGCCTTGGCGGCCCATCTGGGCGTGCCGGTGGCTGTGCTCATCTGGCGGACGCTTGGCCCGGCCGACGGCGACCCGCGCTTCCAGGAAGCGCGCGAGATCATCGACGAGTTGGTGATGGCGGAGTCTCCCGAGCACGTCAAGAAGTGAGAACGCGACGTACCTGGCGGTCAGTTGACGCTCCGCTTTTCGCGAGGCGGGTTTCGACATCGGCGCCTCCGTCACGCAGATCATCCCCGTCATCCTGGGCGAGCCCGCCCGCGCGATGGCGGTCAGTCGCGCCCTGCTCGGGCAGGGCTTCCTGGTTCCCGCGATCCGCCCGCCGACGGTCGCCCCCAACGCCAGCCGCCTCCGCGTGAGTCTGTCGGCGGCGCACGAGGATGCGGACGTGGAGCGGTTTACGGCAGCCTTTGCTGCAAGTGCAAGCGTATGCTAGACTGATACAGAGATTGGGAGCATGAGCATGGTGACGATAAGCGCAAACGAAACGGAAGGCCTGCTTGCGTCGCTGCTCGCCAAGGTCGAGCGAGAGCACGAGGAGGTCGTTATCTGCCGCGACGGCAAACCGGTAGCCAGGCTGGTCGGGATGAAGACTGCTCGACCCGACCCATTCCAGCAGCATCCTGAACTGCGGGGAGTGAAGGTGCATGAAGACCCCTGCGCTCCTTTGGACAAGGAAGATCTGCCGGAGGACTTGCGTTAGATGCTGCTCGATACCTGCGTTCTTATCTGGCTG
The DNA here is from genome assembly GCA_964461295.1 of uncultured Planctomycetaceae bacterium. GTDB lineage: Bacteria > Planctomycetota > Phycisphaerae > SM23-33 > SM23-33 > CAYWTX01. Next base: position 1,096 of record CAYWTX010000391.1, read on the forward strand.
GTGGATGACCAGACGAAGCTGTCGCAGAACGCTCATACGGCCATCGCGGACAATCGGGGGGACCTGCAGGTCAGCGCGGCGACGGCGCTGGAGTTATCCCTCAAGTGCAACCTTGGGAAACTGGAGTTCCCCTGCAGTCCCGAAAAGTGGTATTCAAGGGCTTTGGCTCTCCACGGGCTCGGCGAACTTCCTATCGATGGGACCTGTGCCTGCCTCGCCGGTATGCTTCCTCTCATCCATCGAGACCCATGCGACCGCCTGATCATCGCAACCGCCCTGATTCACCGCATGCCGATCGTCACTCCTGACGCGGTCATGCCACGATACCCCGGCGTTCAGGTGATCTGGTAGCGGGCTCGACTATTTCACCTCGTCATCTTCCTTGCCGATACAGCCTGTAGACGACGCCCTTTCGTTCAGGGATAGATTCGCAGGTTGCCATGAGACTGTTCATCCCCGAAGACATCGTGGTGCGGGCTGAGGCCACCGAGGCCGACCTGCTGCTGGCCATGGCCGTGCAACTCTACGCCGACAACCGCATCGACCACGCCGACGCCTGTCGGCTGTCGCAACGGACGGCCGGCGAGCTCAACCGCGAGTTGTTGCGCCAGGGGCTGGTGGTGCAGCAGTACCAGGCGGCGCCGATGCGCGCGCAGCGGCGCCGCGCGGCGGGGTGAGAAGAGGGAAAAGTGTCAGGGGCCGAGTGTCAAGTGACGGGGTGCCTGGATCACTGAAGTGGCCAGGCCTGGTCACTTCAGTGACCCAGGCTTGAAGTCGCTCCTGGCAAACGCGACAATCGCATGGCCATGAACGCTCCCTCCCCAGCCAAACCCGTGATCGGAATCGTCGGCGGAGTCGGCGCCGGCAAGAGCACCGTCGCGGCGGAGTTGGGCGCGCTGGGCTGCGCCGTCATCGACGCCGACGCGGTCGGGCACGAACTGCTTGGCGAAGACGAGGTGCGGCAGGCGCTGCGGCAGCGGTGGGGAGATCGCGTGCTGCGGCCCGACGGCAGCGTTGACCGCAAGGCCGTCGCCGCCATCGTGTTCTCCGACGCCGACGAACTGGCCGCGCTGAACGCCGTCATGCACCCGCGGATTCGCCGGCGGATGGAGCGGCGCATCGCGGCCGCCCGGATCGACACCGCGGTCCCGGCCGTCGCGGTCGATGCGGCCGTGCTCTTCGAAGCCGGGTGGGACAAGCTGTGCACGCACGTGGTATTCGTCTCGGCCGGCGAGGACCAGCGGCGTCAGCGCGTGGCGTCGCGAGGGTGGGACGAGGCGGCGTGGCGCCGCCGGGAGGAATTGCAGATTTCTCTGGACACGAAGCGGCCGAAGTGCGACTATACCGTTGAGAATCGGTCCAGCGTTTCATACCTGCGCGAGCAAATCCGCGAGATCTTCCACCGGATTGTTTCCATGGAACCGTCTGGCGGGCGTTGATTCGCCGGAGTTTGCATGAGCGCTGGCTGACCCAATCGCGGAACACCCCGCAGAGCTGTGTCCGCCGCGACGAAGGTCGCCCCGGCCTGGCCTGCAACACCCCAGAGCGCAGTTTCCGACGCGCCGCGCGGAATGACCGTTCCGCCTATTTTCGCATCGTCCCTCAGGGACGGATGGGAGACAGCAATGGCAGCAGCCAAGAAGACCGCCAAGAAGACCACAACGCGCCGCCCCCGCAAGACGGCCGCCAAACCGCCCGTCGAGACCCCGGTCGAGGCCCCCGCCGCACCGGTCGAGCCCGAAGCGGTCCAGGCGCCGCCCGTCGAGCCGCCTCCGGCCGAGGCGCCGCGCTCCAAGGCGCCCGCCCCCATCAAGCCCGCGTCGGCGCCGGTTGACCACGAGCATGCCCGGAAGGTGTCGCAGACGGCCGCGATGCTCGAACTGGCCCGCGGAGGCGGCGACAAGGACTCGTTGGACGACTACGATCTTGACGAGGACGAGCCGCCCGCGCCGGTGGCCAAGGCTCCGCCTCCCGCGCCGGCGAAGCCGGCGCCCAACGGTTCGGCCATGAAGGCGCCGTATCCGACGGCCCTCGCCCCCGGCGCCAAGCCCCCGGGGCCCTCGACGCCGATGGCATACCCCACCGCGCCGGCCCCCGCGGCCAAGGCGCCTTCGCCGGCGGCGCCGATGTCCTATCCGCCCACGACAACGCCCAAGCCCAAGCCCGCTCCGCCCGCACCGGTCATCGAGAAGCCCCCGGCTGAGCCCGCGCCCGCCCCGATCGCGCCCGTCGTGGAGAAGGAGGAACCCGCCTCCTTCGACGAGGAAATGCACGAGAAATACGAGCGAGTGAAGCGCGGCGAACTGCACATTACCGACCTGCAGAAAATGAACGTGACCGACCTGCATGAGATCGCCCGCAAGGAAGGCCTCCAGGATTACGTCGGCCTGAGCAAGCAGGAACTGGTGTTCGACATCCTCAAGAGCCGCGTGCAGAAGGACGGCCTGATGTACGGCGAGGGCGTTCTGGAGATTCTGCCCGACGGCTTCGGGTTCCTGCGCAGCCCCGACTACAACTACCTGCCCAGCCCCGACGACATCTACGTCTCGCCGAGCCAGATCCGCCGCTTCGGCCTGCGCCTGGGAAACACCGTGTCCGGCCAGATCCGCCCGCCCAAGGAGTCGGAGAAGTACTTCGCGCTGCTGCGCGTCGAGGCCGTCAACTACGAGCCGCCCGACCAGGTGGCCGACAAGGTGAACTTCGAGGATCTCACTCCCACGCATCCGGATAAACGCGTGCTTCTGGAGACCGTGCCCCAGGAGATGAACATGCGCGTGGTGGATCTCATGACGCCCATCGGCTTCGGGCAACGCATGCTCATCGTCGCCCCCCCGCGCACGGGCAAGACCGTCCTGCTGCAGAAAATGGCCAACGCCATCACCACCAACTTCCCTGACGTCATCGTCATCATCCTGCTGGTGAACGAGCGCCCGGAGGAAGTGACGGACATGAAACGCCACACGAAGGCGGAGGTGATCTCGGCGACGTTCGACGAGCCCGCGACGCGGCACATCCAGATCGCCGAGATGGTGTGCGCCAAGGCCAAACGCATGGTGGAGTACGGCAAGGACGTCGTGATCCTGCTGGACAGCATCACGCGCCTGGCGCGGGCGTACAACGAGGTCGCCCCGCACTCCGGCAAGATCTTGACCGGCGGCGTGGACGCCTCGGCCCTCCAGAACCCCAAGCGGTTCTTCGGTGCCGCACGCAAGATCGAGAACGGCGGCAGCCTGACGGTGATCGGCACGGCCCTGATCGACACCGGCAGCCGCATGGACGAGGTGATCTTCGAGGAGTTCAAGGGCACGGGCAACAGCGAACTGCACCTGGACCGGCGCCTGGTGGACCGGCGAATCTGGCCGGCCCTCGACATCAGCCGCTCCGGCACGCGCAAGGAAGAACTGCTGCTGGACCCGCACGAGTTGAAGCTGGTGTACCGCCTGCGGAAAGTCCTGGCCGAGATGGTCCCCACCGACGCGATGGAACTGCTCCTCAGCCGCCTGCAAAAGGTGAAGACCAACGCCGAGTTCCTGATGACGCTCAACCTGGACTAGAGGAATTGCCGATTGTCGATTGTCGATTGTCGATTGCCGATTGCGGCCCTTGACATCAGTGCCCGTGATTCGCGAAGGCGGGCCGAGCGAGGCATTGCCGAATGCGGATTGCGGATTGCGGATTACCCCATAGAATGGGCGGCATGGCGAGAGTCGTGCCGCCCGCTTTCCCGCGTACGGTTGTGGGCGATATTGACGATCAACTATTGGTGCAAAACAAACGCGGTTCCGCCGCGACTTCAGCCCGAAGGGCTGACGGAATGCAGCCCAGGGCGAAGCCTGGGGTAATGAAGAACGGAAGACGAAGCCCTGAAGGGGCGACGGAAAGTCTGCAAAGGAAGGCGTGCGATGATCACGCACATGCACATCGAGAATTTCAAGTGCTTCAAGGACTTCGACATCGACCTGGGCCCATTCAACGTCCTCATCGGCCCCAACGACTCCGGCAAAACGGCGTTCCTGCAGGCGGTGCGGATTGCCGGAAGTATGGGCGCTCAATCCAGGTACTTCCTGGACGAAAGCCTTGGCATCGGCAACCCTCTAGACTCCGTCTGGAGAGGTGAGTCCAATTGCTCAATCGCGATGAAATTCTATGGTGCTGAACGAGGCACATATGCACCCTATCAACACATCACCTCCGACAATGGTCAGGATTTCGGGTCAAGACTTGATGCTGACTTTCCTGCTGCCGAGGCAGACAAGAAGAAGGTGTGGGCGAAGACCATACAGCACGATTGGCACAACAAGACCATTGGACGAGTAGCGTACTACACCTTCGACCCGTACCATCTGAAAGAGCCGGCGAAGCTCGGGAACAGTATCGGAACGCGAGGAGAGGGGTTCCCCGCTTTCTTGAGCCACGTCCTCAATACCGAAAGATCCATCTTCGATCGTATTGACCAGGAGTTCGTCAGGAAATTTCCGCACTATCTCGGGGTTGCCACGCCAAGTGAACCGTTCTCGATCTCCCTTGGCTCGAAGCTCGCATCGTCGCTGCCTGAGAGCAAGACGCCCCAGACCGAGAAGGAGAAGGAATTCCGGATATTCTTGCACCTCAAACCGCAGTACGGCAAGCCACTTGATGCCAGAGATGTCTCAGATGGCATAATCCTGTCCTTGGCGTATCTGACACTGGGTTGTCTGCCCAAGCCGCCCGACATTCTGTTGATCGAAGAACCCGAGAACGGCGTCCACCATGCCAGCCTCAAAGACATCGTGTCCACTCTTCGCCAACTCAGCACCGAGAAGGGCGTGCAGGTGATCCTGACCACGCATTCTCCTTACCTTCTCGACCAAGTCGAGCCGGACGAGGTACGGGCGTTCTCGAAGGACGCCGAAGGCGCGGTACATGCCCGCAAACTCTCCGATCTTGATGACGTGGAGGATATGAAGAAAGACTTCATGACAGGCGAGATATGGGGCATCCTTTCCGAAGCGCACGGGATATGACCATGGAGAGGAACAAACGCCAGGCGAAGGTGTTCGTCTTCGGAGACGGCCCAAACGAACTGGGTGCGCGTCTTGGCCTGTTGCTGGCGCCCGAGGAGTTGCCCGCTCTTCCTCGCCTCGTACATCGCCTGCTGGATGATCCCCAGGAGGTTACCTACAGATGTGACAGGCTTATCCACGTCGAGCACTCGCGAGGCAAAGGCGACGTCTACGAGAGGAAGACCAAGGCGTCCATTGCCAAGGCAAAGAGTCTGGGGTTTGTTGCAGTTGTCATACTGCGCGACAGCGACCGAAAGCCCTCCGCAATGAAGCTCGACCCGCTTGCGCGTGGCCGTGACGCGATGGCCGGGGAGTCCTTGGCCTGTGCCGTAGGCTGTGCCGTCGAGACATTTGACGCTTGGATGATCTGCGACGGCAAGGCGGTGGGCGGCGCGGGCGGGAACGCCTCGCGATCCCATCCCGACCCGGAGTGCCTGAACGGGAAGGAAACCACCGGGGACCACCCCAAGGACCGGGCCATCGAGCTCTTCGGCAGCGGAGACGTACTCACGGATTGCTATGCGAGGGTTGCGGCGTGCGTCGACCTGACGTTCCTGGCGAAGTGCTGCCCGCTGGGCTTCGCCCCGTTCGCCAAAGAAGTACGAGAGCGGATCAAGCCTGTGGTGACGGGAACGCCGTAGCGTGACCCCCTACAACTCCGCCTTGAGTTTCCGCAGCAGGTCCAGGGCCTGTACCGGCGTCAAGTTGTCCAGATCGGCGTGCTTGAGTTCGTTCGCCACGCGGGCGGCGGGGTCGGCGAACAGTTGCATCTGGGCGGCCGCGGCGCGGGCGCGCTTGGCCAGTTCGGGCATGTCCAAGCCTTCGGCGAGGTGCGCCTGGAGCTGCGGGAGAAGCTGCCGCGCCCGCTCGACTACTTCCTTCGGCACGCCGGCCAGGCGCGCCACGTGCACGCCGTAGCTGCGGTCGGTGCCGCCGCGGGTGATTTTGTGCAGGAAGACCACTTCGTCGGCCCACTCGCGAACGGCGATGTTCAGGTTCGTCGTGCCGTCCAGCACCCGCTCCAGTTCGGTCAACTCGTGGTAGTGCGTGGCGAACAGCGTGCGGCACTTCAGTCGCAGGGCGATGTACTCGCTGATCGCCCACGCCAGCGCCAGGCCGTCGTACGTGCTCGTGCCGCGGCCGACTTCGTCCAGGATCACCAGCGAGCGGGCCGTCGCGTTGTTCAGGATGTTCGCCGTCTCGACCATCTCCAGCATGAACGTGCTGAGCCCGGCCGTCAGTTCGTCGGCCGCGCCGACGCGAGTGAAGATGCGGTCGGCCAGGCCGATCGTCGCCTCCCGGGCGGGAATGAAGCTGCCAGCCTGGGCGAGCAACACCAGCAGGGCGGTCTGGCGGATGTAGGTGCTTTTGCCGGCCATGTTGGGCCCCGTGATGATCAGCACGCGGTCGTTCTTGGCGCCCATGTCCACGTCGTTGGGGACGAACCGCTCCTTGAGGTGCTCGGCCAGGACGGGGTGTTTGCCGGCCACGATCCGCAGGACGTTGTCCTGCGTCATCGCCGGGCGCTTGTAGCCCCGCTCCACCGCGAGTTGGGCCAGCGCCGCCAGCACGTCCAGCGTGGCGATCGCCCCGGCGGCCGCCTGAAGCGCCGGCAGGTGGGCGGCCAGGTCGACGCGCACCTCCTCGAACAGCCGCGCCTCCATCGCCCTGGCCCGCTCGGCGGCGGTCAGCACCTCGCTCTCGTACCGCTTCAGTTCGTCGGTGATGTAGCGTTCGGCGTTCTTGAGCGTCTGCTTGCGGACGTAGTCGGCCGGGACCTTGTCCTCGTGGGCGTTGGTGATTTCGATGTAGTATCCGAATACCTTGTTGTAACCGACCTTGAGGTTGCCGATGCCGGTTCGGCGGATCTGCTCGGCCTGGTAGCCCGCCAGCCAGCTCTGCCCGTCGTGCCCGACGCGGCGCAGGCGGTCGAGTTCCTCGCAGTGGCCGGCGGCGATCACCCCGCCGTCGCGCACGACGTTGGGGCAGTCGGGGTCGATCGCGCGGGCGATCAGCGCCGCCGGTTCGTCCAGCCCCAGCAGCCTGGGGCGCACGTCGGCCAGCAGTTCGGCTGCGCAGCCCTCGACGGCCGCGGCCAGGCGCGGAAGCAGGGCGAGCGAGCTGCCCAGGGCGACCAGTTCGCGCGGTCGCACGCGAACGAGAGCGATGTTCGCCGCGATGCGGTCGATCTGCCCCACGCCCTGGAGCGGCTCGCGCACGGCTGCCAGCCGCTTGCGGTCGGCGGCCAACTCTTCCACGGCGTCGTGGCGGGCCACGATGCCCGAGTATCGCGTCAGCGGGAACGTCAGCCACCGCTCCAGCAGGCGTGCGCCCATGCCCGTGCACGTGCGGTCGATGCAGGCCAGCAAACTGCCCGCCCGCTTGCCGCCGCGGAGCGTGCGCTGCACCTCCAGACACCGCAGCGTGTTGCCGTCGATGATCATGTGGTCGCCGCGCTCCACGCGCCGCAGCGAACGGATGTGCTCCAGGGCCGTCTTCTGCGTCTCGCGCAGGTACTCAATCACCGCCCCCGCGGCCGAGACCGACGCGTCCCATCCGTCGAAGCCGAACCCCGCCAGCGTGGCGGTGCGGAAGTGCTCGTGCAGCTTGCCCGTCGCGTTGCGGGCGTCGAACGCCCACGCCGGGCGCGACGTCGGCGTCGCCCCCACCGCCTGTCGCAGCGACTCGCGAAACGCCGGCGCGTCGTGCGGCGATCCCTCGGCCACGATCACCTCGGCCGGCCGGATGCGGACGAGTTCGTCCAGCGCATGGTCGGCCGGGGCGAGCATCGTGCAGAACTCGCCGCTGGAAAGCTCCACCCAGGCGAGCCCCACCGGGGAATTGTCGGTTGTGAGAGATTGCAGGTTCCCTGCGCCCTGAGGCCTGCCCGCTTCAGCGGCGCAGGTCTCGGACGAAGGCGTTCGTCTCCCGCCATCGGGCATGAAGATCGCCGCCAGGAAGTTGGACTCGCGCTGTTCGAGCAGCGCCTCGTCGGTGAGCGTGCCCGGCGTGATCAGGCGGACTACGTCGCGCTTCACCAGCCCCTTGGCGGTCTTGGGGTCCTCCACCTGCTCGCAGATGGCCACGCGAAGTCCCGCGCGCACCAGGCGCGCGAGGTAGCTGTCCAGCGCGTGGTAGGGAATGCCCGCCAGCGGGACCGCGGTGGGGCCCTTGGAGCGGCTGGTGAGCGCCAGGCCCAGGACGCGCGACGCGGTCTTGGCGTCGTCGTGGAACATCTCGTAGAAATCCCCCATGCGGAACAGCAGGAGGTAGTCGCCGTACTGCTCCTTGAACGCGCGGTACTGGCGCATCGCGGGCGTGTCGAGTTCGGGGACGTTCGCGTCGGTCATCGTGAGGCGATGATAGCGCGGACGGGCGAATAGAACAAGCGTTCGGAGCAGAAGAGCGGGTCACTTCAGTGACCGGTTCCGGGCTCCCGGTTCCCCATGCCATACTTGCCCTACAGTCCCCGGTACGCCTCGCGCCGGTGCCCTGTGCTACTTCGCCGCCGCTCGCACGTCCAGGCACTTCATCTCGTGCAGGTCGCGCACCAGCAGCCGTCCGCCCGCCAGCGCCATCGGCGCCCATGCCTGCCCGCCCACCGCGGCCAGCACCTTCGCCGTCGCCAGCACCTTCATCCGCTCGGCCGACGCCTCCACCAGGGACAGCTCGCCCGTTTCCCCGTGCAGCACGAAGAGCAACCCGTCGCCCGCGATGACCGACCCGCTGTCGAACACCCGTTCCGGCCCGCTTCGCCACCGCAGCTTGCCGTCCAGGTTCATGCACACCAGGCCGTTGCTTCCGTCCTTGTTGTGGAACTTGTCGAAGCTCTGCGCGTAGATGTGCCCGCCATACACCACCGGCGTGTGGATGTGCGGCGTGCAGTCGTTGCTGTCGCGCAGCGTCCACTCGGCCGACCACTGCTCGCCCCGGCGCGCGACGCTGAGAATGCCGCAGCCGTAGCGGTAACCGCCGGAGACGAAGAGGCGGTCCTCGGCGATCTGCACCGGCATGGGGATGGGGATGTTGAACTTCCGCGTCGTGTGCGTGTACCACAGCAGCTTGCCCGTGGCCGCGTCCACGCCACTGACGGCGGCCGGCTGGCTTGCGAGCGACAGGTTCGCGAGTAAGACGGCCTGGTCGACGCCGCCAAGCCGCACAAGTTGCGGCGAGATGTGGGTGAACCATGCCCGCCCGATGAACGGCGAGCGCCAGCGGATGGTGCCGCCGGCGATCTCGTAAGCCGCCACGCCCACCATCTCCGTCTGCGGCGCCACGATCACCGTCCCCTTGTACAGCAACGGGCACTGCGTGAAGCCCCACTTGGGCACGGCGGCGTACCGCCGATGGGCTCCTTTGCCCAGCAGGAAACTGTTGCGGTACGTGGCGTCCGGCACGTCGTCCATGCTCTTGGCGCAACCGGGGAAGTCTTTGATGAGATGCCCGGACCAGGCGGGCTTGTGCGTGCTGCGGCTGATGCAGTGCAGCGGACCCGTCGAGCCCAGCACGTAGACGTTGTTGACATCGACGGCCGGAACCGACCGCGAACTGACGATCGCCCCTTCGCGGGCGCTGTTATTGGCGTCCCACGCGAAGCGCCACTTCTCCTTGCCCGTGGCGAGGTCCAAGCAGCGAAGGGCCTCGTCTTCCGCGACTGCCGTGCCGCTGTTCGAGCCGTACCCCGACTCGGCCGAGGGCGGCAGGGGGGCCGTCAGCCCGCGCGGCAGGCGGTCGACAATGAACACCTCGCCGCCATGCACGACCGGAACGCTCCAACCCTTGCTGAGCGGCACGGTCCATAACACGACCGGGCCGGCTGCCGGCCATGTGCGGGCAAGACCTTTCTCCGGCGCGACGCCGTTGCCGTCAGGCCCGTGCAGTCGCGGCCAGTCCGCGCCGCGCGCGGCGCCGGCG
>CAYWTX010000392.1:0-26546 GCA_964461295.1 uncultured Planctomycetaceae bacterium
CGACCGCGACCTCAACGGCGACGGCGACGCCACCGACGCCGCCGACCAGCACATCTACTACACCACCGACGCCAACTTCAACGTCACAGCCCTGATCGACGCCGCCACCGGCCAAGCCACCGAACGCTACAGCTACGAGTCCTACGGCAAAGTGAAAGTCTGGAACGCCGACTGGACGTACGACTTCGACTACATAAGCGACATGGGCAACCTGCTGGGCTTCACGGGCGCCAGGATGGACGTGGCCACCGCGACATACGCCGACGCGGACGCCATGCGCCTGGCCAAGCGACTGGACAGCACCGGGATGAACTGTTCACGTTCCTGGACTACCCGGCCGTGCCATACGACAACAACCTGGCCGAGCGATCCGACCGGTCGTGATCCTGCGGAAGAACTGCCAGAGCAACCGTAGCGAGAAGGGCACCGCCGTGCAGGCGGTGCTGATGAGCGTGTATCGGACACTCAAACTGCGGGGCCACGACCCGCTGACGACCATCGACTCGGCCCTGCGGGCCTACCTGACGACTGGCCAACTCCCCCCACTACCCGCACAATCCGTTGCAGAAGAGTGAAGTGTTACGATGCCGCCAATCTGTCCGCAACCGACTACGCCGACCTTCATTGGTTTCATCATCTGTTCGGCTCCCCGCTGTTCAGGAACAAGTTCACCACAGCCACTGCGTCGAACCGCATCACAGACCGAATCTTCTCAGGTAGTTGCGGCATATCACCGCACTTTCCAGGGCCGTCGCCTTCCGCGTCACACCGATCTCGACGCGCAGCCAGCCCTTGAATCCCTTCTTCTTCAGAACGCCGAACATCGCGGGGAAGTCGACCATCCCTTCGCCGAGTTCGGCGAAGATGCCCTTGGCGGCAAACTCATCGTACGTCCATCCTCCAGCGACGCCTTCGGCCAGGACTCTCGGGTTGATGTCCTTGACATCCAATGCGATGGACCTGTCGCCGTAGTCCTTGCAGAACCCAACCGCATCGCCGCCGCCCCAGACCAGGTGGCGATGTTCGCCAGCAGTCGCACGCACAGGTAGGCGGCAAAGTTGCGGTCTCGGCGCAGGACCTCCCACGCGCCCCTCCAGACGGGCGGTCGCCTCGGGGGAATGGCCCTATCGCGGTCCACGGGTTCGCGCGTCATGCCCAGAAACAGCATGGACGTGAACATCCCGACCGCGGCCAACAGGAAGCACAGGGCGAAGTCCGCACGGTCGTCCACCCGCGTCAGGAGGTAGCCGGGGGCCACCGCCGCCGCACTGATCAACACATGCCGCAAGGCCGCCTGCGTCCCGAGAAACGTGCCGCGAAACTCCCTGGGAATGATCTTGGCCACCATGTTCTGCCAGGGGTTGGCGACCACCCCCCCCGAACCCAGCCCCTGCCAGAGAAGCAGGATGCCGGTCAGGACAAGCGCGGCCGTGGAACCCAGTGCGCTCGTGAGATAGGCGACCAGTGCCAGCCCCAGATACGGGACCCGCTCGTTCAGCGTCAGCTTCGTGACTGTCGGACGGAAGCACCGCAGGCGGGCAACGCGGTTGGCCATGAACAACTGCGGCAACTGCCAGGCCACGGTCTGGAGGGCCGAAACCAATCCGATCAGGACTGCCGATCCCGTCAGGCGGCTGACGAAGAGCGCTAGCATCACGGACGTCGAGGCAAGGCCCCACGCCAGACCATGGATGCTGGCCTCAACCACGTTGACGAGCACGTTGTGCCTCAGCAGGCCGCGAACGGATTGGTCCAGATCTGCTGTCACAGGCCCTCCTATCGTCGGGCCGACTTCTAAGGCCGGCCAATCCCTTCCCATCGCCCGTCCTTCAGGGCATCCAGAACGCGCTGGGCGACAGCCTTGCCGGAGGCGTTCGCTTCGGTCAGCGTCTTGAGCCGCTCGGCGTCGCCCAGCAGCATCCATGCCTCTATCGAGGCCGGATCGCCGTCAACGAGTTTGCGCAGCACCACGTCCGCCGCGTCTTTCCTTCCTTGGGCCGCCAGCACGATCGCCAGCAACAGCCGCGGCCTGGTGGCTGAGGCAGATGCGCCACGCTGAAACAGTGCCAGGCCGGGATCATCCTTCCCGCGGAACGTCGCCTCTGGAGGCACCTTCAGGAGGGCCGTCAAGTGCTTCTCGGCCGTCGCGTGGTCCTTCTTCGCCACCGCGGCCAGCGCCAGCAAGTACAGCCCGCCGGGCAGGTCCTTGGCCTTGTCCAGGCACGCCGCCGCGTCCGCCGCCTTGCCCGCCTCCATCAGCCAGATGGCCTTGTACAGGTTCGCGTGCGGGTCGTCGCCACGCTTGGCCAGCACCTTGTCCAGGCCGGCCAGTACATCCGGCGAGTCCTTCTTCACCCGCATCAGTTGTCGGGCCGCGTCCAGCAGCGCCTGGGGATCGTCCGAGGCGCCCAGCAACTCCCTGTTCACCTCGGCCGCTTTGAGCAAGCTGCCGCCGTGCTCGGAGACCAGGTCGGTCGCCTCGCCGTACAGTCCCTTGCCGCCCGGCATGGTGGCCCTCACCCTCGCCTGCACCGCGGGGAACGCGGCATCGGGCATCGGCCCGACATCGATCGGCAACACCGTGTCCACCAGCACCGCGCCGGCAGCGTCCAGAAGCTTGACGCCCACCTTCGCGCAGGCCGCGCGTATCGTGGCGGTGAACGGCTTGTCCGGCCCGGCTGAGAAAGCCAGCGTGCTCGATACGTCGCCGGCGCCCAGCGTGAGTCGGGCGTCAACCAGCGCTCGAACGGGGGCAAGTTTCACGGTCCACCCGCCCGCTCCGCGAATGGCGCCCACCGCCGCGTGCTCGTTGGCGTACTCCGCCTTGCCTATGCCGACGGCCGGCAGGATCGTCAGTTTGTTCTCATACGCGCCGAAAGCCGGCAGGATGCGCCCGCACTCCTCGAACACCTCGTGATTGCCGCCCCACATCTCGATGTAGCCGCCTTCGTTCGGCTGGTAGATCACCTGTTTCGCGCCGGGCGCGGTGCGATGGTCCTGAAGGCGAAGAACGTTCATGTCCACGTCCGGCAAGTACCACCCGGCGAAGTCGTGGCGAATGCCGATGGCGAAGAGACTGTCCTGCTGGCCGGTGCGGATGACGGTATTGGGGTCCCAGGCGATGAGCTTGGGCGCCCCGTGCCCGACGACCGCGGCAGCCGGCATGAGGACGCCGATGCCGGCCTTGGCATCCTGCCTCAGCAGCCACCACAGCTTGAAGCCGTAACGAATCGGCAGCGAATTCTCCACGCGGGCCGACCAGGTCAGGGCGGCCGTCCCAGGCTCCATCCGCACCGTCTGCACCAGCCGCAGGTTCGTCGCCCGGCCGTAGCGGCGGGTCTCCTCGGGCTTGAGGAACTCGTCGAATCGCATGTCCATCGCCAGCGTCGCGCCGCCGCCGGCGTGCCGCACGATCGTGTAGCCGGCCGTCTCGTCGAAGTGCCGGCAGTGCTCCCAGAACGGGAACGACCAGTGCCCGCCGCCCATGCGCCCGGGGCCGCGGTCGAGGAGCTTGTCGTTGCGCCAGAACAGGTCCAGGTTCCTGGGCTTGAACTTCACCTCGACCAGCCGGCCGGCGAACTCCGGCAGGACGACGGCCCGTAGGTACTCGTTCTCCAGGACGACCGCCTGCGTGGTGTAGGCGTCCTTGCCCTGAAGCTTGGGGACCACCGGCCAGTTGCTTCGGGCGTTTGCCTGCACCGGGTACGTTCGCGGCTCGACGCGCACCTGCACTTCAGCGGCGTACATTGAAACCACCGATGCCATCGCAACAGCAGCCAAGGGAATTGCGGTTCTCATCGGCGAACTCCTGAGAGAATGGTGACCGGTCCAACCACAAAGCTTGCCCCGCCCTCATCCCGCGCATTGACCGCCAGCACGCGATACGTCAGCGGCTTGCCCGCTGGAGCCAGGAAATCCACCCATTCCTGCGGGTTCTCCTTGGCGCCTTCGATCCGCGGCGGGCGATACGCGATGGTGTGCCACGCGCCCTCGCCGATCCGCCGCTCGACCCGGAAGCCGATCTCGTCACTCGCGGCATCCTTCCACGTGACCCGAACCGCATCGCCAGCCGGAATGATCGCGGCCTGCACATCCGTGGGCGGCGCGGGTCTGCCCGCCGCCGGCTGCGTCACCGCCTCCGGGCACACCCGCAATTGCTTCGACTCATTCGCGACGAACGCGATGTCCGCGCGCCTCGTGTCGCGGCTGCCCATGTAGCCCAGATCCGGCGCCTTGTTCCAGGCCATCAGCGCGCCCAGCGTGTCGATCCCATAGGCGTAGATCGCCCCGCCCTTGGGCTTCTGCTCGTCCATGCGGTTGTGCGTGACGGCCCACGAATGCCAGGCCGTGCCGTTGTGGAGCTGGCAGCAGATCGCCTCGCCGTCGTTGCCCGGACTGGAGCCCAGGTTGCCGTAGGTGTTGCCCTCAATCCACAGACACCGCCCGCACACGTCCAGCGCGCGGCAGTAGTTATCAGAAATGTTGCCGTCTCCGCCGCCGGCCGCCTCGACGTACCCATCCAGCGTCAGCCGCCAATCCTTAACGCCTGACCGCTCGGCCCCGCCGAGAAGGAACGTGCGCTCGTTGCGGTTCCCACGGACCGTTACCCACTGCCCGGACAGATCGAAGCCCTTCAGTCCGTGGTTGAACACGAAGTTGTCGCGCACCACCACGCCCTCGGCGAAGTACCCGTGCGGCCCCGGCGAATCGGCAAGTTCGCCCGGCACGCACGCCAGCAGGCTCTTGTTCACATCAACGCCCGTCACCCGGTTGTAGTCAAAGAGCACTGTGCTTCGCCGGCGCTCGACGTACCTGTAGCCGCGGCCGCGGGTGTCCGAGGGGACGCCCGTCTTCACGGTCGCCTGCTCGTACCCGAAGCATCGCTTGTCGCTTGCGGGCAGCAGGTTGTTGGCCACGAAGACCCGCGAGCCATAGACCGCGATTCGCGCGGCGTAGCGGGCCATGTGGAAACCGTCCGCCCCAAAGCCCTCCGGCGACCCTGGCCGACCGCAGGTGTCGAAGTCGTTGAGCAGGCACGAATCCTCCAGGACGCACCCGAAGACAAGCCTGCCGGCGCCGGCGCCGCGGAAGCCGCGCGACGGCCCCGTCGCCGGCCGCGTGGACGCCCGCGCCAGGTTCGGGTCGTAGTGGCTCCCATCCGGGTCGCGCAACCAATTCGGCCGGGGCTTCACCGGCCCGCCCATGAACGGATCGGCCGGATGCGCGCCGTCGGGCTTGCGATCGGCCCACGTCTTCTTCACGAACGGGCTGCGCCACCCGCCGGCCGTCGCCCACGTCGGCCCCCAGTCGAAGTCGGTCCCGAAGTAGATCACGGCCCCGACGAGATGGACCCAGCAAACCCCAACACTATCAACGAATCGAACCCCGTGCCCGGCGTCGTCGCCGCGTTTGCCCGTCTGCGGGCACAGGCCGATCAGGTTCCAGTCGCGCGGCACCTGCCCGCCGCCCTTCTTCTGGAAACCGAAGGCGAACTTCGTGCCCAACTCCAGTTTGCCGTCCCGTGCGGCGTTGGGCTTGCCGGCCGGCGCCGCGCCGCGAATCACCACGCCGCCTTTGAGCATCAGCCCCCGCCCCTGAGGCCCGTCGAACGGCCCTTCGGAGAAGTCGTACACGCCCGCCGGGTAGTAGAGCACCCCGCCGCCCTTGGCCGCCAACTCGTCACGGGCGTTCTCAAACTTCTCGAAGTTCGTCCTGCCGCTGGCGTAGCGCGACATATCGATGACGTCCGACCACCGGATCGCATCGGTCCACGCCGGATAGCCCTCCGGGCCATCGCAGTAAGCGGCGGCCGGGTTGTTCGTCGGCGCAGCTTCGGGACTTGCACTCATGCAGAATGCGCACAGAAGCGGGACCCACGGCATAGCTTTCTCCTTCGTTCTTGCCCCGGTACGGCAGGTCCGCCGTGGGCGAGTTCCTGGAATTCCGCTATTTCTCGAACGTCACCTCGCCCCAGGCGCCGGGGTTGATCTGGGCCTCCATGCCCAGGTCGGCCACCATGTCGGTGGCGCGGTTGGACCAGTACGTGCGCTTCTCGACGCGCACGCCACCCGAATCGGGCGTGAGGATGCCGAAATCCATGCGCACCGGCCCCCTGGCGTCGGGGGGCAAGCCCAGTGATCTCCACGGCACGAAGGCCTCTGCCGACCAGTTGGCCACGGTGCAGGGGTCTCCGCGTTTCACGGCCACCTTCGCGTCCTCGATCGGCGTCACCCGTGCGACGCGCGTGGTGATCAGCGGCGAGGAAAACTCGACGTGCTTCCCCGGCGGCGTGGCCGGATCGAGGTAGTCGTACAGCACCGCCACCCACTTGCCCTTATGCTGGGCAAACACAATGCGGCGGTCTCCGACCGCGACGTCCTTCGTCTTGGCGTTGGTGTTCGACCGGTACTGCACGTCAAGCGAGAAGCCGGTCTGGAACAGCAGGTTGAGGTCCTCGGAGGCATTCCCGGTGTACGACTTGCCGCGATACGCAAGATACAGCCCATCTGCACCCCACGCGGCGTCGAAGGCGAGATTGAGGTCGGCGTCGCCTATCGGCTGGAGCCTGTCGCCCCACTCGGCCAGGTCGCCGTCGAGCTGGAATGCGGCGGCTCGCCTGGCCAGCGGGCCGAGCACCAGTTTCTTGACTTCCCTGGCGCCGTCCAACGCGGCCTGCTGATTCCTGAGTACCTCGCGAAGTCGCGTGTTGGCCGCGATGGAGTCCGCCGGCACGCGGATGCGGGACCGGGCGACCTGGAAGTCGTCCAGGTTCTCGACCCGGCTGATGGCGTGGAACGTGTGGCCGGCGACGACGTAGTAGCGCCCGTTGTCGGCCCGCGTGAAGTGCCCGAAGAAGCATTCCCAGTCCTGCTTGCGTCCGGTAACGTCCTCGCCGCGCCTGGGGGCCAGGTCGGTGGACCAGGAGCCGCTCTCGCCGGTGAAGATCTCGCCCAGCAGCACGCGGTCCTGCACGCTCATGATGAACCAGCGCCCGTTGTTGCCGTTGAGCATGGCCACTTCGCCGGCCGGCGAGCGGGTCATGGCCGTGCCCACGTAGTGCAACGGCTGATCCATGATCTTCCCGAAGATGGGCGGGACGAAGTCGGTCGGGACGGCCGAGGGCGAGGCGGGTCGAGACGCCGGCGCGCCCTTTGTGGCGGGCGTCCTGGGGGCGGGCGGAACGTAGCCTGCCAGCGGCCCGCCCTTGAGCGTCAGGTCGGGCGCGACCAGATACGGCTGGCCCTCCAGAACCAGCGACCCGTCGGCCGCGATGATCGACGTGGCGCCGTAATCGGGCTTCGCGTTGGCGCTGGAGCCCAGGCGGACCGTGAACGACCGGCGGTAGACCGGCGCCAGCTTGGCGTGGTCGAACACCGCCAGGTCCGCCGCCCGGTAGATCGGCACACCTTTGTCGGTGATGCTGCGGGGCGCGATGCGCGAACGGCGCGTCCAGACCTCCAGCGATGGCCCCACCCAACTCCCGAAAAACGGCGCCCCGAACGGATCGCCGCCGTACGGCTTGAAGTCGACCTGTTCGACTTCCTCCACCTGCGGCAGGCCGTCACCGTTGTGATCCGACCAGAGGAATGCCTTGTCCTTCAGTTCGCCGGCGTCCATCTTCCTCTGCCAGTAGCCGTTCCAGTGCGGCTTGCCCAGGAAGACGGACAGCGTATACGTGCGTTCGCGAGTACGCCGGTTGGTGTGGGTGTCGAGGCACGACTTGAGCACGGCGCAAGGCCGCCAGGTCGCCATGCCGTCATCGAGCAGCGTGATGACCGCGCCGTCGCTGCGCTCTGGATTGGCGACCAGGTAACGGTGGCCCTTGTGATAAATCGGCCGGCCGATGGTGGTATAGGTGAACCCGCCCGCCTGTGGCGCCGGCGTGAAGGGGTTGGCTATGTGGTCGTTCAGGTTGAGCAGCGTCCATCGGCCCTTCTCGAAGTCGAGGGCATATTCCATCGAGCGATAGTAAAAGCGTTTGAGGTTGGAGTCGAGGTACCCTCCGCCACCATACTCAGCCGGGCCGAAAAACTCCTTCTCGCACGTGCCATCGACGTGGAACCGGGCGAGGCGCTTGGGCACATAGAGCGCTTCGGCAACCCAGACCTTGCCGTTCTTGTCGAGCGCCACGCCGGCGGGGCGCTGGATGACCGTCGGGTCCCACGGTCCGGCCTTGCGCGGGCCTTTGTTGCCGAGCCTGTGCAGCAGCTTGCCCTGCTTGTCCAACACCAGCACGGCGGAAAGCCCATCATCGCCCACGAGGATGCGGTCGGCCGTGACGCACAGCGAGACGGGCTTCCTCAAATCCTTCTCGTTGAGCACCTCGAGGGTGGGAGTGGGCGCCAGCTTCGACTCCTTCACCTTCGCCAGCCGGTTGTCTGCCAGAACATGCAGCGTGCCGTCGGCGTCGGCCGCGATCCCGCTGAGCACCTTGACGCCCGGAAGCATCAGGCTGCCGCCGTGGCCGCCGTCAGGGGTGAAAATCGGGATGCTCGTGTTGCCATCCTGGCTCAGGATGACGAAGACCTGCCCGCCGCGGGCCGCGATGCCCGCTACCTTGGCTTCGCCCGTCTGCGCGATCCGCTTCTTCTCGAACGTCTGGACATCCACGCGCCACAGGTCCCTCTCCTTCGCGTCGCAGTAGACGTACTTGCCGTCGCAGGCCATGCGCGACGGCCCGCCCCATCCGTCCAGGCCGTTAGTTCCCCACAACTTGTTGCCCTCCAGGTCTGTCGCGATCAGGGCGTGGCCGTGCTCGGCCACGGTGCAGCCGAAGAAGAGCTTCTCACCCACGGCCACTACCGACTGCGGCGGGGAGTGGTCGCCCATCCATCCCCCGGTGCGCATGGCCATGCCTTCGCCCACCGGCTTGGTGAGCCACGGCGTGGTATTGGCATGGCCGACGGTGAACTCGTAGCGGGCTTTCAGCCCCGGGCCGGTGAAGGTCTTGACCGTCAGTGCCGTGCCGGCCGGCACCATGGCGCCCCAGAGATCCATGCCGTCCCAGCGGGCCTCGTACAGGCCGGCCCGCAGCGGCAGGCACTGGCCCAGAATCCGCACCAGCCGACCCTCTGGCGAGTACAGTGCCAGAGTCATCTCACCGTCGCGAGGCATCTCGACCGGAACCGCCACCGCCCCGGCCATGCCTGGGATGGGCGATGGCGCGCCCAGGCAACTCCCGCCGATCAAGTACACCAACGTCGCTGTCAGCCATCCCATGGGAACTCCTTCTCTGTGCGGGAACGGGCCAGGGCATCAATGGCGGTACACTTCCATGTGCGGACGGCGGCCTGCGCCGGCGTGGTGGACGAGGGGCGCCCGCTCAGCGGCGAGAGATCGACTTCACTCAGGATACGGTTGTGTTTGGGATCGACATTCAGAAGAACATAGTCATATGACCTGTTGCCGAACCGGCAGTTGAAGAACACGAAGGGATGCACCCAACCGTTGGGCGGAGGGTACTGGTGGACGGCCGGGTTGCGGTCCCAGTCGATGTCCCTGCCTTTCCCGAAGCCGCGTTTGGTCCGCGACGGCTCATAGACCTCGTTGTGCTCGTTGGTGTCGTTGATGAAGGCCACCGGCCCGCTGGCGCGCACGTCGCGCAGAACCTGGCCGTTGGCACGGGCATCCGTGTTGTTTCGCACGGCGCGGAGCACCATGGCGGGAACGTTGCCAGGCACCTTCACGTTGATGTCGATGTCCTCAATGATCTGGGCGGCGCCGACGTAGCCCGCCTTGATGGTCTTGCTGCGCGTGGTGATCCGCGAGTGCGTGAAGCTGGTGAGTGAGTTGTAGCCCTGGTCGAGGGCGGCTCGGGCTTCGCTGCCGCATTCGTCGAACTCGCACTGGTCCACGGCGATAATCGACGGCCGCAGTACGAAGTCTTTGTCTGTGACTTGCGGGCAGCCGGTCATCAGGTCGATGCCGGGGCCGCCGATGTTCCTGAACGTGCAGCCATAAATGCCTGCCTTGCATAGGAAGTTGAACCGGAAGGCCATGCCGGCCTTCTTCTGGCCCTCGAAATGGCCGTGCAGGATCAGGAACTTGTCCACCATGCCGGAGTTGTTGTAGATCCCGTAGTCGCCGGTGTTGTGAAATCGCAGGTCCACGAACTTGTTCTGGTCGAACTCTGCCCCGCCCATGACGGTGGTGTCCTCATTGCCCAGGTGCAGGCCGGCGAAGGTCTGGTTGCGGAAGGTGATGTTGTAGTAGTTGGCAGCCGCGATGTAGCTCTTGAGCGGCGCGGGCAGTTTGGAGCTATGGTCTGCGCCGGTGATGGCCAGGCCCGTGTGCCCGCCCTCGACGGTGAAGTTGCCGATCGTGGTGCAGGCTACCTGCTTGATCACGGGGAAATCGCCAGTGGCCCTGAGGATGGTCCTGTCAGGCCCGGCGCCCATGAAGAAGCCGTTGGTCCAGACGATGAGCGGCTTGGTGAGAAGGAACGTGCCCGGGGGTACCTCAATGGGCGGACGGGGCGTCCGGCCCCTTTTGCCTGCCGGCGCGTCGGTCTTCGGCCAGATCTGGTCCACGGCCGCGTGGATCCCTGCCAAGGCGACTTTCTCCGCGGCTTCGTCCGCCTTGGCGCGGGCCTTCTCGTAGTCCTGGCCACATGCCAAGATCTCCTGGTAGTGCTTGTCCACCTCGTCACGAGTCATGCCGAACATGAGCTTGGCGAAGGAATCGTCACTGGGCTTCCGGCCCGTAGGGTCGGCGCCGGCCTCAAGAAGGGCCTTGCCAAAACCCGCCACCTGGGTGAAGGCCAATGGCCGGCGCAGGCGCGGAGCGTTGGCCGGCGGCACGGACGGCGGCGGGGGAAGCCTTCGGCCCTCCGGCAGGGCCCTGAGGGACTTGGTCAGGTCCACCCCACCGTATAGAAACGTCTGCTCGTGGCGGGCATTGAACGGGGCGAAGTAGGTGCGTCCGGTGAGGATCTGCCGCTCCATGTCAGCCAGGCGCTCGGGGGTCGCCTCCAGCCCGCGATCGCGCAGCGCCTTCTCGGCCCGCTGCCTGACTTCGGGCTTGATCGTGGCCAGCAGTCCTGGCGAAGGCGCCTGGTGCCTGGGCGTGCAGGCGAAGCGCAGGTTGCCGTCTCCCTCCAGACCCTCGGCTTCGAACTCGAACGAAGTCATCCACACCTGCAACTGGGGATCGGTGTTCACCAGCGTGGCACCGGAGGCGTGGTTCCACATTCGCGCGGCGTGCAGGATATTGCCCGAGCCGCCCTCGACGGTGATGTCGTGGGTGGGGTTGGCGCCACGCGGACCCCAGTCGGCGAAGGCGTTCAGCGCGCGCAGGCCGACCTGCACGTTGCGGCAGTTCCTCAACCAGTACACCCCGGGTCCTTGGCTGGAGGCCCGTTCCGTGCTGCCGTGGTACACGGCCATGCCCGTGCAGTTCTCCAGCACCACGCCCGGGCCGGGGTTGCCGTAGTTCGTCTCGACCATCAGGTACAGCCGCGTGCCCTGCCCGCCACCCTTGCAGTTGAACCACATCTGGGCGTTCTGCAGCCAGTCGCGGCCCGCGTTCTTCGGGGCTCGGTGGGCGTTGTAGTCCTGGAATGCCCAGTTGACACCGAACCACAGGAACAGGCAATCGTCCACGCGTGCATCGGCGGTGACGGCCTTGGCGCCAAAGGCGTTGGCTCCGCAGATCCAGGCGCAGTTCCTCACGTGGCTGTTGATGTGAATGCCGCCGTTGCAGAACAGCGCCAACAAGTCGCTGGCGGGAGCGATCTTCGAATCCAGGATGGCGATCTCGAGGCCGGGCCGGGAAGCCGGCTCAGAGCGCGCCGCCGGGGCGGGGCCTGACGCCGCAGCCCCGGCAGCCGGCGCGGCCGCGATTTCCTGGTCCAAGTCCATCAGCACCATCTGGATGCCACGCTGCCCGGGGCCCAGTACCAGCCGACCCCCGTGCCCACGCGTGACTTGGACGCCGTCCGCGACTCGCCGGAAGTCCAACACGCCGCAAGGAACGCCGCGGGGCAGGTCGATGGCCCCGCCGGGCGGAAGGCCCTCAGCCAGCCGTACGATTGCCGAACTAATGGCCGCCTGCGACACGTGCTCAATCGCCGGCCCGAACAAGTGACGCAGGGCGTGCTCGGCATCGACAAAG
This sequence comes from uncultured Planctomycetaceae bacterium, assembly GCA_964461295.1. Lineage (GTDB taxonomy): Bacteria > Planctomycetota > Phycisphaerae > SM23-33 > SM23-33 > CAYWTX01. The sequence goes on from CAYWTX010000392.1 coordinate 12,112, forward strand.
GCCATGCCGTCGGCCGTAAACTCGTAGAGGCGGTCAACGCCCGAGGACGGCTCACCAACCATCGCGATGGCGCTGGACTGGCGCCATCCAGGCACCTGCCCCTCCCAGAGCAGCATCGGGCCGCCCTCCGGCCACTGCTTCAGCAGGCCCTGACTCGCGAAGATGCCGTTGCGCTGTGGGCCGCGGAACCCGCCCGAGTTCCTGGCGGCCTCGCCGGCGGTCTGCGGCTCCGCGCAGAAGGCGGCTGTTGCCGACAGCCCTGTGATCAGGATGACAATGGTTCGCCCTTTCATGTCGCGTCTCCCTTCACTTGCCGTGACGGCATTGAGTCGCCCGGCTCGTTCGCTGTGCAGCCCGCAACCTGCGGCCAGCACCATCCCGGCGCACGCCAGGCGGCGCACTGGTCGGCCCGCCGGTGCTTGCCTTCCGGGGTGTTCAGGAAGTAGAACGCCGCGCTGCTCAAGTCATCGGACCGGTCACAGTGAATCAACCCTTTGCCGTTCGCCTGCGCGCGGGCCTCGACTTCCTCGAATGAGCCCGGCAGACGGAGGCGGTCAAGCAATGTGGGATCCTTACGCACCAGGCCGACCAGGTACCCGACGTGGACGTCGCAACCGAACCGCATCGCTACCCGGCAACTCGCATGAAAGTAGACCGGGTCGCGCCGATGGTAGCAGTACAGGCCGTGATGCCCATGGCCTGACTCGAACCGCCGCGAGAACAGCAGGCCGCCGTCCTGATGCGTGTAACAGAGGTCGTAGTCCCAGGAAGATCCGCAGTAGTCATCCAGAGTTGCGGTCATCAAGGTCGGTGTGTCCGCGTCGCCGTCGAGAAAGAACTTGATCGTCTGGCAATGCCACTCGAGCGGGTTGGCTGGATCGGACATGAGGCCCAGGTGCGTGCCCAGATACCGGCCCTCGCCTGTCACCAGCGGCAGGATCTCGTTGTCCCGGCCGACGTCACCTGGAATGCAGCGCTGCCAGTAGGCATGAAGATACCCATCCTCCGGCAGGATCTCCACCCCCTGGCGCATCCGCACATCGTGGAACACGTTGACCGGTTCGTGGAACCCGTTGAACAATTCGATCCGAGCGCGTTTGCGGAACGGCATGGGGATGAAAGTCCGGAATGACCGCCCCGAGGGATCGTCGAAGAACGCGTTCTCGAAAGACCTGTCGTACCCGAGAATGTGTCCGAAGAAGTCGCCGATCGGCGCCGACACCGCGGGAATCTCGGCATCCTCCCAGAAACACTCGATGATGATGCTCTGGTTGCGGAGCATGGACTCCGGGAACGGGTCCTTCACCGGCCAGTTGAGCGTCAACCAGAGCATGTCGATGACGCCAGGGCCGTCCAACTCCGCGAGAACCGTCCGCTCGCCTGGCGCCAGGCGCGGGAAGCGGGCATCCTTGCCGCAACGGCCTTTCCGCCCGGTCGGGTTCTTGACGTTACTCCATACGGTCCGCACTCCAGGACGATGTCGGTGGATCGGGAGTGTCGTGTCCATTCCAACCTCCTTCTCAGTGCCATTCGCCCGTCGGAAAGAACACCATCCGCTTGAACAACGTCCTGTCCGGGGCGTCCAGAACGTACTGCACCATTTCCGCGACTTCGTCCGGCTTCAGCAGTTTGGTCCTATCGCCGGGATAGGAATTCCCGTCCCGGTTCCAGAGTGGCGTGTCGATCCCGCCCGGGTTCAGCACAGCCACCTGTATGTTGTGCGGTATCAACTCCTGCATCAGAGCGTCCGAAAAACCCACGATCGCGTGCTTGCTGGCGCAGTACACGGCCTCGTTGACGATCCCTCGCGTGCCTGCCACCGAATTGACCTGCACGATCCGCCCGCGCCGCCGCGCAATCATCGCCGGAAGAACGGCGTGTGTAAGATACAGCGTTCCCTTGACATTGGTGTTGATGATCTCGTCCACTTTCCGCAGGTCCTGCTCGGCGAATGCCATCCGCTGGTACATCGCGGCGTTGTTGACAAGCACGTCTACCGGGCGATCGCTCTCGATCTTCGCGACAGCCGACTCCACGGCTGCCGCGCCCGTCACGTCCAGCGGCACCGCAACGACACGTCCCGGGAACTCCTGCTCCAACCCGGCGAGTCTTTCCGCCGAGCGGGCTATGGCATATACCCGCTTGCCCTGACCAGCAAAACGGCGCACCATCGCTTCACCGACCCCGGAGGAGGCCCCGGTGATTACGAGTGTCTCGTAGTTCATGCTCCGCATCCTTTCATTGAGGCATCATTCCCTGCCCGCCGCGAACCGCCGCGGGGCCTCGCCGGCCCGCGCCGCATCCTGCACGGGGGCGCCTTACACGTGCTCCCTCAACGGCCGGTCGCCTTGCCGAGTTGCTCGACCTTGCCTGTCCGCACGCGCTCGTCGCGCTTGGGCCAGGGCACAGTCCGGCCGGTGGCGCGGTCGAAGGGCGTCAGGTGCACGACAATCTCTGAACTCTCCTCCATGCCGCCGGGGTTAAAGATGCTCAACGCCCACTTGCTGCCGGCGGGGTCGAGACTCACCGTGTAGGGCCTGGCGCCTGGCGAGGACTCGGTGAAGACCTGGTCCCAGCCCTTCTCGTCGGGACCCGGCGTGACTCCGTCGCGGCCATTCCACTTGATCCGTAGCGTCCACTTGCCCTTGCCCTCGATGGTGAACCGGAAGATCGGCTTCTGGACGCCCGGCGAGATCGGCCCGGCCTTGGCCAGCGCTTCACGCAGGTCCAGCAGGATACGTTTGGCGGCGACCTCTTTGTAGTTCGGGCCAGACGCCATCGTCTCGCCGGCCGCCAACTCAAACACGCCGAACGGCGCCTGGTCGTGCTTCTCGTCGATGACGTACTGGTCCTGATCGAAGGAGCGGGCATCTGACTTCCGCCGGATCGGCACGAACGCGCACACGCGAGGCGTGTTCACCAGATGGATCAGGTCGGTGTTGTCCCCGTGCTGGAACGCGAAGTCCTTCCGGACATAGCCGACGATCAGCTTCATCACCTGTACGCCTTGTGTGGTGTTGGTCACGACGCGGCAGGGCTGGAACTCGTATGAGATGGCCGGATCGCGGCTGGTCAGGTTGTTGCGCTCGTGAAGCTGAATCGTTTCGGGGTTTCGTCGTCCGCCGCGTTTGAACTGGTACAGCCACAGGCAGTCGCCGTCAGCCTTGGGCACACCGTTGGCGTCGCAGAATCGCACCTCAGCGCCGAGGTCGGCGGCTCGCCCCCACAGGAACGGGCCGACCAGCCCGGCCAGGCCTTCGGAGCGGTCGGGAAGAATGCGGCGGGGTTCCCACTGCGAGGCCGGTTGCGTCGCCGCCGGGACCGCCGCACCGGCCTGGGGCGCCTTGGGGGTCGTCTGCGCCTGTGCGGCCGCCCCCTGCGGCAGCAGGCTCAGCTTCGCCCAGTTCAGCTTGGCCTTCTTGGGGCCTTTGCCGCAGTAGGGCCAGACGCCCTGATGGTTGATCAGCGGGTTCAGTTTGCCCTTTGCCGCTTCGGGCGTGTCGACGTCCAGGAGCATGATCTGCAGCCCTACGGCAGGGCTCTTGCCGGGCTCATAGAACTTCCCCTCCCCGACTGCAAAACACGGGTTGAGCGCGATCGACCACTCCAGCACGTAGCCCCTGCCCTTGGCCAGCCGCTTCATGGCGCACCGCATCGCGCCCTTCTCCACCCAGTCCTTCAGGACTTCGCCGGTCATCACGCGCCCGTAGGAGATGTTCCCCTGCACCTTCCAGCATTCGCCGGGCTTGTTGGCGTCCACGGGGCCGGTCACGGCGAACGACTTGTAGGCGCCGTCCATGTTGGCGCAGATCCCGGTCTCGAAGCAGTCGCCCCAGTAGCCCCAGTCCTCTTTCCCGGGCGGGCTCTTCCAGTAGGGCTTGGTCCGGCTCTTATACGAGTCCGGCACCCATTCCTCGGTGTCCAGGTTGTACAGCAGGTCGTCGGTGATCTCGCAGAGGACGTACAGCCGCGCCCCGTCGTGCTTCATGCGGATCGCGCACGCCAGGTCCGCCGGGTCGTACGTCACGTTGAGCTGCTGGCTCATGGTGTCGTGCGGCCAGGGGTCGGCGGCCCTTCGCAACACCAAGGCATCGTCCCATTCGCCCTTGGCGGCCACGCCGTCCAGGACCGGCGCCTTGCCGAATGGACAGCGGACCTCGGGCGGGACCCATCCATCGGGAACCACCACTGCTTTGTCGGCCGCGGGCAAGCGCGAGCCAAGAACCAGAAGGAAAACCAGACCACATCGCCTTGCGAAGGCACGAGCAATGGCATTCATGGCGTCACTTACCTTTCTGACCGGCGGTCTTGCTGATCAGTCCATCTTTCTCAAGCAAGCGCAGCAGGTCGCCCAGCGTGTCAAAGCCCTGGGCGCTGTACATGCGCTCCTGGGTCTTGAGGGCGAGGTCGCTCTCGCGCCCCATCTTGCCGGGTTTGTTGGCGAACTTGCTGCCGGCGTGGACCGGACACGCGAAGACGAAGTCCTTGCAGGCGTCGAGGGCCGCCATCCGCGAGCCGTCATAGCCCATCACCACCACGACGGCGCCTTTGGCATACGCGTCCATCACCCACTTCATCCGCTTGGCATCGCGCTCGGCCTGCTGGTCGAGCCACTTGGGCTGCTCGGCCTGCTGGGCCTGCGCCACCTTGTCGGGATACAGGCCGCCCGGCAGGGCGATGATCGCCCCGGCCGCCAGGGCGGGCGCCTGCTCGTAGGTGTGTGCGACCTTCGCCACGATCCCGTTCAGGCCGGGCAAGTCGCCCTTGGCCGGGCCCACGACCACGGTCTTCCTGCCCGCCCAGGCCAGCGCCGCCCGCAGCGCGGCGTAACTGTGGCCGTCGAAGCCCTCACGCAAAGCGACCGCGGCTGTGTAGGGGCCGTCATGGGCCGTCTCGGCCGCCCCGCCGGCAAAGGCCGCGGCGGCGGCCACCAGGTCGCCGCCGCCCTTCCTCACCTCCACTCCCTTTGCCGTCAGGGCGAAGGAGTACTGGAGTTTGTCGTCGGCCGGCCCGTCGGGGCCATCGACCCAGGCGGGGCAGCCGTCCCGGCCTCGCATCCAGCCCCGCCTCGGCCCCGCCACCGTCACGGACTGCTCCCGCCAGCCCAGGAAGGCCCGCAACGCGGCGTACTGCCGATCGTCGAACCCCTCGCTTAGGGCGATCCTGGCCGCCGCCTCAACGGCCGGCTCCACCGACGCGGGTGATTCCTGCCTCGTCTGCTGCTCACGTTTCACGATGAGCCGGACGTAAGCGGCATACGTCTCCTCGGCGGCGGTCTCCTGGATGCACTTCACGCCCGCGGCCTTGAGTTTCTCGAACGCGGCGTTCACGCCGACGACCGGCGACTTGAGCGCCTGCACCCTCGACGCCAGGCGAATGAAGCTTTCATCCTGGATGGTCTTGTCCAGGTCCTTGCCCGGCAGCACGAACATCGCCGTGGCCTTCGGGAAGGCGGCGTCGTTCGCGTCCGCCAGGGCCTTGATCGCGGCGGGGTTCTCCACCAAGCTCACACCCGTCCAGGCGATCCTGGGGACATCCGTCATGGCCCACTTGGCGTGGCCCTGGAATGCCGTGCCCGCCGTGACCACCACGACATGCGCCGGCCGGCGCGCCAGACGAATCCCGCCGTTCTGCTCGAACAAGTCCAGCATCGCCCGGCAGTACTGGGAACCGTACGCGAAGTGCGGCGACGTCAGCACGGGGCCGTCGATCACGGTCGCGCGGTCCACGAACAGCCCGCACTCGCGGCTCTTCCACTCGTCGGCCAGTTCGTCAGCCACGCGAGGCAGGCAGGTGAAGACGCGGCCCTTCATGACGCCCGCCTTGATCAGGAGGCGCGGACCGTGGCACATCGCCAGGATCGGCGCGTCGGCCTTCACGAACATCCGGCAAATCTCCATGCTCCGCGGATGCTGCACGAGGTTGGCCGGGCTGCCGCCGCCGGGAACGATCAGCCCGGCGTAGGGAGTGATGTCCTTGACGTCATCCAGCAGGAGGTTCACATTGGCCACGGGAATTCCCCGCTTGGCGTTGTTCTCCAGCAGGATCACCTTGGCCGGCCCGGCCAGGTCGAACTCGTAGCCGGCGGCCCGTCCGACCTCGAACGGCACCATGAACTCGTGGCCGTTCACGCCCTCGGCAATGAGGAACAGCAGACGGCCCTTCCGTGCCGGGGCGTCCGCACCGTCCGCCACAAGCGGCAGAACCACAGCAAGAGCCAGAAACACCTTGCAGATCGCCATGACGGTTCTCCTTCACGCAATAGGTCGCCAATGTCCGGCTGGCGCACCGCGCCAGCCACTTGACATATACCTCATCCCAGGAGATCGTTGCGGCTAACCTTCTGGCAGTAGGATTGTGCACATGGCAACCTCGGCGATGCAACGCTATGAGAAGAAGTTGTATTCCGGCGGCGACCTGGGCCTGCCGTTCCTCCAGGGCTGCGCCTACCTGCGCACCCCGGTGGCCTACTCCCTGCGGCTGCACGAGCATGACGGCTACGAGATCACGTACCTGCTGTCGGGCCAGACGGACTGGTGGCTCGTGGGGGGCCAGTCGTTGCCGCTGGTCGGCGGCAGCGTTGCCCTGATCCAGCCGGGGGTGCCTCACCAGGGCCTCTTCCACAGCATCGAGCCCTGCGAGCTTCTCTGGATGGTGTTCAGGCCTCCCGCCCGCGGCACGAGGCGATCCGCCTTCCTGAGCCCCGCCCTGATGAAGGCGATGGCCGAAGGGCTCGAGCGTGCGGGGAACATCGTGCGCCCGGGGACCCCGCGAATGCGGTCGCTGGCCAGCGCATTCCGCGATCCGCCGGCCGCCCACCGCGGGCAGCCCGGACTTCGACAGGCCTGGTTGCGCGCCGTCCTCGTGCAGTTCCTGCTGGAGTCCTACCAGGCGCTGACGACGGCCCGCGAATCCGGGGCCGGCGATCCGGCGATCCCCGATGTCCGGCGGGTCTGCGCCCTGTACGTGGAGGAGCATCTGGCCGATCCGATATCCATCGGACAATTGGCGGGCCTGTTCGGCCTGAGCCAGAGCCGGTTCTTCGACGTGTTCCGGCACCAGACGGGCATGACGCCGAGCGACTTCGTGTCTCGCCTGCGGATACGCCATGCCCAGCGCGAGTTGATCACAAGCAGGAGAAGCGTAACGGACACCGCGTTGCGTTGCGGTTTCTCGACGAGCCAGTACTTCGCGCGCCGCTTCAAGGAGTACGTCGGGATCACGCCATCGGAGTTCCGAGGGCGCTTCGTCGCTGCAAGCGATCGCGGCGAGCCATGAAGGTGCGAGGTTCCTGCCCGGACGCTTACGATAGTCTGACCGGCGCTGGGGCGCAATGTCGTTTGGCTTCATCGCTGGAGAAGACCAAACCTGTGTCGCGCACCCGTCAACGCCCCCAACGCATCCTGCCGTACCGCGGTCAGACGCCTCCCTGCGGCGTCAAGTCGTACTCGACGGCCACCATCCCCCGAATGTCTCGCGGCGGCAGCCAGTCAGCAACCTTCACCACGCTTCGTCCGGCGGGAAGCTCGATGCCCTCCCACCGCTTCTCGGCCAGCAGCTTGCCCTCGGGCGTGCGGAGGCGCACCGTCACATCCACCTTCCGCGCGTCGCCCAAGTGCATCACTCGCACGGGGATCGTGTCCTTGGGGCCGTACGACACATCGACGTTGCCGCTGCCGGCTATGGTCGGCTGAAAGATCATGCGCACGGCATGGAAGGCGATCTTCGTGTGGCCCAGGTGATCGGTCAGGGGCTTCTGGTAGGTGCCGGTGTTCCCCCCGCCATCCATGCTGCACCAGAACATACCGTCGTAGTCGAGCAAACGTTTCTTGCGGTAAGACTCGATGGCGCTGAGGGCCTGCCAGGCCTGACTGAGTTCCCATTCGTCGAAGGTCAGCAGTCGGCCGACCGACTTTTCGTCGTACTTGTGTTCGTAACTCCAGACGTGCCAGATGGGCGAGCCTCGCAGCAGGTCCCAATTGGGCTGGCCGATGGTCTCCTCGCTCTCGAAGTCGAAAAAGGCGTGCGTCTTGCTCTGGAGGTACTCCTTCTTGAATGCACCTCGCGTCCACCCGAACTCGCCATCGTCCCAGTCGGGGGGATGCGGCCAGGTGCGGAGGTAGTACCATGGGCCGGGATCCTTACCGTAACCGGTGGGGCAGTCGAAATCGCCGCGCGCAGCCAGGGGGTGAATCCAGGCCGGTTCGGGAGCGATCTCTTTCCCGTCACGGGAACGGCGGCCATCGTCCGACGGAGGGCTGGCCATGCTGGAGCCGCCCATGGGGCAGATCAGCCGGCTGTCGTCGACGGTCAGCAACTTGTTGAACACGTCACGCCACCACGCCATGCCGTCGGCGGCGGCGAAGAACCTGGGGTGGTTGCCTGGCTGCCACATGACGATCGACGGGTGGTTGCGTACGAGCTTGGCGTCGGCGGCCAGCAGGCCCAAGTCGATCTGCCAGGGGCTGGCGGTGCGGACCCACGCGGTCGTGCTCCAGAGGAAACACATGCCGAGCTGGTCGCCGATCTCGGCCAGTCGGGGGTCGTTGCAGCCCAGGTAGGTTCCCTCATGCACGGTCAGGCGGATGCAGTTGCCGCCCAGCGCCTTTGCCAGAAGCACCTCGCGCACCAAGTGCGGCAGCGGGGCGCAGCGGAGCATTCGCGCCTGGTCCTCCAGCGGCGGGCGCATGCCAAAGAGCAGGCCGCCGTTGAGCATGGCCGGCTTGCCGTTGATGCGGAAGATGCCGCCGTCCTGACTGATCGTGCGTAGGCCCGTCGTCAGCACCCCATCGTCCAGCGGCTTGCCGTCGGCGGATTCGAGGATGGCATCCACGCGGTAGAGGAAGGGCCGCTCGGGTGACCACGACTTAGCGCCAGGCACCGGCAACTCAACATCAACAGTCACGGGCCGCCCGAAGTAGACCAGCGGCAACTCGTGCACGGATTCGGCGATGGCTGCGCCGTCCTCAGGGAACCACGGGCGCACCTGGAGGCGCAGGCGGCGGATGTGCTTGGGATCGCGAGGCGTCTTGCTGTCGGTCGGCGCCCATACGGCGGTGTTGGCGGTGGCGCGGATGCGCAGCGTCGGCTTGGGATCAAGGCGCGCGGTGGTGACAAACACATCATCGATCCACTCCTCGCCGGTGATGTCGATCGAGCACCGGCCGGCGAACCAGCCGGAGTGTTTGTCGTGCGAGCCGTGGGCAATGTGGCGGGCCAGGGCGAAGGGGAAGACGCGGATGGCCAACAGGTTCGTCGCGCCATGCTTCACGAACTTCGTGATGTCCAGGCGCAGGGGCTTGGGGTCGTGCTGGATGTGGATGACGCGGCCGTTGATCCACACCTCGCCGCCTGGGAACAGCGTCTCGCAGTTCAGCCATGCTCGGCCCGCCTTGGGTACGTCGAACCGCTGGCGCAGGTAGAGGTCCTCGCCTTGCCGGCGCTCTCCGCCGTGGGCAAACGGGGCGGCGGCTTCCTGCCAGGCGGAATCGTCGTAGCCGACCTCACTCCATCCTGCAGGCGACGGCTTGGCGCGGAACGTCTCATCCACGAGCGTGGTCATCGAGATGGGAATCTGCGGATTGCCGCCGAGTCGGGCGTACGTCTGCGCCCAGAAGTCGCCGATCTCCCAGCCGGGCGCGCCGGAAAACGTGACGCGGTCCACCTTCCTCGCCTCGCCGAGAGGCGCGCCAGCGAGGCATCGCCGGCCGTCAACGTCCACGCTGAAACAGTGTGCGTCATCGTCGAGCGCGATCTCGATTCGAATATCGGCCCATGCGCCACTCGTAATCCGGGCCAGTTCGCGATCTCCATGCTGGAGTGCGCCCCGTCCGTCGATGCCCAGAACGACTGCGGTACCGATGGCGATTTTCGCAGCCGGCGCGGCCTCGCTGGTGCGACGGATGCGCATGCGCACGAGCAGACGCCAATCCTGGGTGGGGAAGGCAAAAGTTGCGGACGCGGGCGCCGCAAAGCCCAGTACGCCGTCGCCGCGCGCAACCAAATCCCTCTGCTTCTGCCAGGCCGCCAGTTTCTCATTGTCTTTGGCCCCGGCGCCTTCGCGGTATCCCAGCCAGCGCCACTTCTCGATCATGATGCGACGACGCACCTCGGGAGCCGGCTGTGGCTTGAGTCTGGCCGCCGCCGCGCTAACGTGCTCAGGCTCAACGGCAAACTTGTCCCACTTCTCGATACCATAGAACCGTCTTGCGGTGGTGGCGAGCGAGCGGAGGAACTCAACGCGCTGCTCGGTGCTCAGCACGCCGGCCGGCCCGAGAAAGTCGCTCTCGCCGTCGGCGGCCGGGTCAGCGGTGAAATGTCGCATTTCGAAGGTCCGAGCTATGGGGATCCCTTCGGGTTGGTTCGGTTGATCCGCCGCCGGCACGACGGAACAGCACGCGGAGAACAGCCACGGAAGCAGTGTCAATTCAGTGTCCATAATGCACCTGCGCCTTCCCTTCCAGCGCCCGAGTTGGAGCACACTCCACGCCACCGCGATCATCGCCCATCCCCATCGCGGGCGGCTCTCCCCGGCCGTTCCACGGTCCACGATTCCCCAGAAGCACTCACGTCACCTCCGCCGTGGCAAATGCCGGATCGGCGACTGCCAGGTCATAGCGGCGACTGCAATGCGAGTGGGCCACCAGGATCCAGAAATAGGTGCTGCGCACGCCCGGCGGCGCCACGGTCGGATGGTATCCAGCTGGCGCCATGGCCAGGTCGCCCGACCTGACCGGATGCGTCACCGCGTTCTCGAACCGATCCGTGTAGCTGAGATGCAGGACCGCCCGGTCAGCAGGCAGGTCAAAGTAGAAGTAGGTTTCCTCGAGGTCCTTCTCATGCTGATGCGGCGGCCAACTCGTCCATCCGCCCGGAGCGCCCCAGGTGAATCCCGCGATGAGCCGTGAAGCCGGCGTGTCGGGATCGAGCGTCATGAACACTTCGCGCTGGAATGGCGGTTCGCCGTGTATCTGGTGGATGGCACCCATCGGCAGGCTGAGATCAAAACGGCGCACGTAGAATGCGCCGAAGCCTTCGCACGGGCCGGCGCCGAGATAGAGCACCGCATCCTCCGCGGCGGTCAACGTCGCGATGTCGCCGCCGGGCAGATAGAACGAGTCGCACTTGCCGAGCGAAACGGTCGTCCCCGCGTGAGCCAGTCGGGCCGAACCGGCAATAATTGCCGCCGTCAACTCCAGGCCTGGCATGGCAAGCTGGTGGCTCTGCCCGGCCGGCAGGTTCAGACGGAAGATGTGGCTGACGCGGAAGGGCGAATCGGCCGGCGACGCGACGACATGCAGGCCGGGGCCGGCGGGGCTGCGCCTCTTCCATGAGTTGGGTACGTGGTCCATGGGGGATCTCATTTCCGTGTCTCAATGACCAGAAGCGATACCGCATGCACAGGAAGCGTAAGTTCCAGTTCCATGGCGCCGCCGGCCACGCCGACCGTACGCGGTCCGCCGACGGGTTCGAGCTTCTCGCGATCACGCATCTGGGCGATCTGGCTATCGTCTGGCCAGTCAGGGCACCCCAGTCGCTGCCAGACCGTGTGCGCATTGGAGTGGCCTTCGTCGATACGGAACTCGGTTACCACGGCCTTGTGAGTCTCGCCCAGACCGGTCACCCGCACATGCACGTCGCGAGACCCATCGGCGTACTGGTCGTAAACCTGATTCCACACCAGAACCTGCAGGCCATCGCCGTTCCGTGCCGCAAGTGCATCGACGCAGGGGTGCGGCGCAATGGACTTCCCGGGGCCCAGCGCCTCGGCATCGGCGGCGTCTTTCGGCCTGCGGCAGTCGCGGTTGCCGGCCTCCTCGCCCGGCGCAATGTCTTCCGATGCATCGTCGGTGCTCGCGGCGATCCGCTCATCCCCCAGGCGAGCGAGCATCTCGAATCCGTTGAACAGCGGTTTGCGTATGCCCATCGGGTCGAAGATCGCCCGCGTCCCCTCAAAACAGCGCATTCCATGAAAGTAGAACGTCCATTGAGTGATCAGTTCCAGGTTGATCCGCTCGCGCGCTGTCAGATCGAGCAGCTCTTTCACACAGCGAATGAGGAACACAGGAAAGTAGGAGGTGTTCCGATACTGAAAGTCAGGACTGTCGTAGATCCCGCCCGGCGACCACACGTCGATGTCCCATTCGTTGCACAGCAGCGGCAGGTCTCGGAACTTCGGGAACTTCCGGATCGCTTCCACGTGGCGCAGCATGTCGCGGCGGGCCACGAGGTCGAAATCGGGGTTGGGAACACGGGCATCCCGCTTGCCGGTGCCCTTGGTGTGAAACGAAATGAAGTCCAGCCGCGTTCCGGCCCGGCCGGTCGCGAAGTTGGTGCCGGAATCGCAATGCCGGAGGAACACCTCCAGGAACTCAGTGCGGTTGGCGATGTCGGGACCTCCGACCCGAAGCTGGTCATCGGCTGCAAGAATGCCGTCCACCGCATAGTCATGCACTTTGAGGAACATCCGCTCGCGCTCGGAGCGGTACTGGGGGTCCTTCGTGTCGCCATCCGGTCTGAGGTTGAAGTAAGAGAAGTGATCCGGTTCGTTCCATGACGAGAAGTACCAGGTGCGGACCTCGTCGCGCCCGTAGCGTTCAATGAGGTGCAGGGCGAACTGGCGATTCAACTCGCGCCACTTGTCGAAGTCCTTCGGCGGGAACCGCCCGCTCTCGTACGGTTTGGCCTGCGGAAGCGACGAGAGCGCGTGGGGCATGAAATCCAGTTCGGCCATCGGCTTGCAGCCGTTGGCCACGTAAACGTCATAGACCCGATCGACGGTTGACCAGTCATACGCCGGTTGTCCGTCGGCGGTTTCCCGATAGCAGTTGGTCGACCCCTCGTAGACCGCACCGCGCAGGTTGCTGGAGGAGAAGATGTTGTGGTTCCGAATCCAGAACGGCCCGTCGTTGAGTGCCGCAATCTCGGCGAAGATGCGCTTGCCGAGCGGCGTGTAGGTCCAGTTGATCTCGTCGTAGCCGATGGAGCGCCAGATGCGCTTCAGCGGGCCAAGCGAACGGGCGGCATCGACGGTGATCGTAACGGCTTTCTCCGTGCTCATCGGGTCTCCCTTTCCATGATCTCCCACACTTTCTCCACATAATACCGGTAGTTCTCCAACGGCGTGCCGTTGGGAACGCGATGATCCAGTGCGATCACGCAACCGCCGGTCTTCACCATCGGCGGAATCTTGTACTCCAGTTCCCGTTCCATGGCGGCCTTGGACTGGCGCAGGACGTGTTTGTCAATGCCCCCATAGAACGCAAGGCGCTGGCCATATTTGCGGCGAATCTGGACGATGTCCATGCCGGCCGCAGGTTCCATCGGATGCATGCAGTTGAGCCCCGTCTCCAGGAACGCGTCGATGACCGGGTTCATGTCGCCGTCGCTGTCCTGGTCGAACAGCCGTGCGCCGCGCTCGCGCAACAGGTCCCAGATCCGCCGGTAGTAGGGCGCGATGAACTGGCGTATCTGGCTCGGGCCCGCCAGCGGACCGGACTTGCCCGCCATATCCTCGTGGACGGACAGCACGTCGATCGCCACGGCCCGCGATGCCCGCTCCAGCACCCGGAACGCCGTATCGCTGATCGTCTGCACGATGTCGTGAACAAGCTCAGGCTGTTCGTAGTACCCCACGCACAACGCCTCCTCGCCCATCATCTCCCGCGGCTCGTTGAAGCCGCCGGGAATGCCCACGATGATCACGCGGTCTTCCTCGCGGTTGCGGGCGGCCCTGGCCTCCAGGTCTCCGGGTATCCGAGACTCGTCGAACTGGTACCACGGCTTGATCTTCAACCAGTCGTCCATGGTCCTGACCGGGTATTCCTGCGGCATGGCCAGCGTGGCGTAGCCCTTGGGCAGTTTCATCACGCGCCCGATGGCGTCGCGCCAGATCCTGTGCTGATCGGTTTCTTCGATCACCTCTTCAGGATGCCCGCCGCAACGGCCGGTGTTCAGCGAAAGCCCGCCGGTCCGCACGCAGCGATAGCGAAACGCGGAGAAATCCAGCTCCGCAGGCGTCGCCCCTTGCTCCTCCCATTCCTCCTTCAAGCCAATGAGCGGACCGAAGATCTCCGTGAACAGCGGACGATCGCTCCGCTGGAACGTCATGTAGTCCAGGTACTCATCGCGCCCGACGCTCGGCCGCCGGTCGATGGCCAGCGACTCGTGCGTTGCCCACTTCAGCTTTCTCACTGTGTCTCCAAAGCAATAGAAGTCATCGCTCGTCCTCGCATCGCTGCCTCAATGTCGCACAACCGTACAAACTCAGCCTATCCCAGTCAAAGCGGAACGGCCGTTCTCTCGGCAAGGCGTCCGGCCCTGCTGAGGACCGCCTCGAACTCCTCGGCCGTCACGGCCGATCTCTTCAGGTTGTCCTTGGCGGCCGTGCGACCGATGCGAAGCGGCCGGACCTCGAGAAGCTTGTTTGCCTGGGC
>CAYWTX010000393.1:0-3077 GCA_964461295.1 uncultured Planctomycetaceae bacterium
GAGCAGGGCAGGATCGACGACGCCCTCCGCGAGTTGGCCCGGGCCGTGCAGATCAACCCCAACCTGTCGGTCGCCTACTCCGCCATGGGCGACATTCGCCGCCGCGCCGGCAACTACGAGCAGGCCCGCATTGACTATGAGAATGCCTGCGACACCAACCCCTACTCCTTCCGCTCGCACTACAACCTCGGCGTGGTCTGCCAGACCCTCGCCCAGGCCGCCAGGACCGTCAACGCCGTCCAGGACTACATCCGCGAGGCCGCCTCCGTGTATCTGCGGGCCCTGGCCCTGGAACCCGACGACTTCGAGGCCAACCTCAACCTCAGCGTGTGCTACTACTCGCTGGGCAAGCAGGCCCTGGCCGAGAAGTACTGCAAAGCCGCCATCGCCATCCGCCCCGATAGCGCCGAGGCTCACAGCAACCTCGGCGTGATCTACGACAGCCAGGACCGCCTCTACGAGGCGGTCAAGGCCTACAGGGATTCGCTGGAAATCGAAGTCCACCAGCCCAAGCTGTGGCTGAACCTCGCCTACACCTACCTCCGGCAGGACCGGCTGAAACTGGCCGAGAGATGCTACGAGACCGCCGCGAAGGAAGACCCCAATTCGGCGGCGCCGTGGGAACAACTCGGGTCGATCTACTTCAAGGAGATCGACTACAAGACGGCGAAGAGACAGGATTACGACAAGGCCCTGGCCGCGTACAGGACGGCCGCCGAGAAGAACAAGGCCAGTGCGGCGGCTCACTACGGCATGGGGCTGATCTACATGACGCTCTACCACCTGAGCCTCAGGAACGGGCAGGAGGAAGCCGACCTGCGCGACAAGGCCCTGGCGGCCTGGCACGTGTCGCTGGAACTGGACCCCAAGCAGCCCAAGCTTCTCGAACTGGTACGCAGATTCACGCCCAGGCTCGCGACGCCGGAACTGTAGCGGCCGCAGTTTCCCGACCGTTTCTCCCCGTCACCCGGTAAAATTGGGCCAACGTTTCCGCGTTATCGAGGAACCAGGATGATCGGAATCTCCAAGCTCTACTGCGGAACGGTCGAGGCGTCCGACGCGATGCGCTACGGCCGACAGTCGGCGAGCCTGCCCAGCCACCTGCTGCAATTCTCGGCCGACAAGAAGCCCGTGCTGGTCTGGAACTGCACCAAACGGTGCAACCTGCGATGCGTGCACTGCTACTCGACCAGCACGTGCGAAGCGGGCCCCGACGAACTGACCGGCGACGAGGCCCGGCGGATGATCGACGACCTCGGACGCTTCGGCTGCCCCGTGCTGCTGCTGTCCGGCGGCGAGCCGCTGATGCGCCCGGACGTGCTGGAGCTGATCGCCGCCGCCAAATCCGCCGGCCTGCGCGCCGTGCTCAGCACCAACGGCACGCTGATCGACGAGGAGTTGGCCGGCAAACTCTCCGCCGCGGGTCTCAGCTACGTGGGCGTGAGCCTTGACGGCCTGGAGACGGTGCACGACGCCTTTCGCGGCGTGCCGGGCGCCTTCCGCCGCGCCCTGAGGGGCATCCGCGCGTGCGTCGCCGCGGGCGTGAAGGTCGGCCTGCGCATGACCGTCAACCGCCGCAACGTCGAGCACATCGGCGGCGTGCTGGACCTGCTCGAGCGCGAGGCCATCCCCCGCGTCTGCTTCTACCACCTCGTCTACACCGGGCGCGGCGACGGACTGCGCAGCGACACGCTCTCCCACGCCGAAACGCGCTCGGCCCTGGACCTCATCATGGACCGCACGGCCGCCCTGCACGCGCGCGGCAGGAAGGTCGAGGTGCTCACCGTCGACAACCACGCCGACGGGCCGTACGTGTACCTGCGCCTGCTCCGCGAAGACCCAAGACGTGCGGCCGAGTGCCTCAAGCTGCTGGAGATGAACGCGGGCAACAGCACCGGCCTGGGCATTGGCTGCGTGAGCTGGAACGGCGACGTGCTGCCCGACCAGTTCTGGCGCCACCACGTGCTGGGCAACGTGCGCCGGCGCCCGTTCAGCGAGGTCTGGAGCGACGGCGCATCCGGCGACGGGCTGCTGGGCCTGCTGCGCGACCGCAAGAACCACATGAAGTGCCGCTGCACGCGATGCCGCTGGCTGGGCGTGTGCAATGGCAACTTCCGCGCCCGCGCCGAGGCCGTCAGCGGCGACCTGTGGGGCGATGACCCGGCCTGCTATCTCACCGACGAGGAGATTGCTGGCGAATCGGCGAACGCGTTGTAGAATGTCCCTGCGGCGATGCAGCCGCCTATGGTCTACAAAGGGTACGTGCCATGAGAGTGTTCATCAGCTACACGCATGAGGACAAGGAACTGGCCGGCAGGATTGCCCATGGGCTTCAGCGCGAGGGACTTGACGTGTGGTACGGGGAGACGGAGCTCCTGCCTGGCGACAACTTCGCGCAGAAGATGTCCGAGGCCCTGGAGAGCTCGGATGCCATGGTGGTCGTCATCACGCCCGACGCCCTGCAATCGCCGTGGGTTCGGCGCGAGATCGAGTTTGCGCTGGGCAACATCGCCTACCGGGGGCGAGTGATTCCCGTACTGGCGGGCCGCATGGAAGAAGTTGGCGAGGAGCAGGTTCCATGGATCTTGCGAAAGCTCCAGATGGTCAAGTTGAGCGATGCCGAGGAAGAGGACGAGGGCATCAACCGCATCGCCACGGTCCTGCGCAAGGCATCGTAACGGGGAACCGACATGTTGCCCAAGGAAGCGTTCTTGTCCCATTCCGCGAAGGACCATGACTTCGCTGAAAGACTGGTTTGTCTGCTCCGCGCCCATGGCATCCCCGTCTGGTACAGCGAAACCAACATCCTCGGCGCGCAGCAGTGGCATGACGAGATCGGCATGGCACTGAACCGGTGCGATTGGTTCCTGCTGGTGTTGTCGCCGGCATCAACCGAATCCGTCTGGGTCAAGAGGGAGTTGTTATTCGCTCTCCAGCAGAAGCGTCTGGAATCCAGGATTGTCCCGATCCTCCTGCAATCATGCGCCTGGGAGACATTGTCCTGGACCCTCCCCAGTTCCCAATTCGTCGATTTCACCGGTTCTTCTGAAGCGGGCTGCCGCGACTTGCTTCGGATA
>CAYWTX010000394.1:0-8409 GCA_964461295.1 uncultured Planctomycetaceae bacterium
GATCACGCCCGTGCAGAACACGCCGTGCACAACCCCGGCGGGTACGCGAGCGGCCACGGGCACATGCTGGACCTGCTCACTGAAGGTGTTGCCGCCCTCGCCGGGCGGCTGAGGAGGAGACGGAGGCGGGTACATTTCGTCGCTCATGACGGCCAAGCGTATCCGGGGGCGAGGCGGTTGTCCAGAACTGGCCCTCTTGGCCCTCTTGGCGTCGCTCGTCCTGTCTCGATGGGAATCTCACCGTTTCCCGCGGCCACAGCACATGGGGAACTGGGACAACGACAACACAATTCCGCCGCGTCCCTTGAGGGCATAACTGTTTATTGCGTAGTGACTTACTGATTCCAGCTTATCGGAATCGGCAGAAGTCGAGGTCAGAGGTACTTCTCCACCAGCACGCCGTACCGCTGCCTCGCCTTGGCCAAGTCGATCTTCCGCCGATCCGTCCAGATCCCCAATTCCAGGGCGTTGTGGGCCGGCGATGGCACGTCGGCAATCTCCGCGAACCGCCCCAGCGCCACCTTGATCAACTCCACCGCGTTGCCCGTCGCCTCCATGAGGTTGCCGATGATCTCCTTCAGCAACTCGTGGCGGTCCAGATCGGCCTGCGCCGGCCGCCAGCAGTCGTAGTCGCTCGGCAAACAGACCAGGGCGTACGCCATCTCGGCCTCGCGGGCAAGCTTGGCCTCCGGCATCGCGGTCATGCCGATCAGGTCGCCGCCCCAGGACCGGTGCATCTCGCTTTCCGCCCGCGTCGAGAACGCCGGCCCTTCCATGCACACGTACGTTCCGCCGTCATGCACGGTCGTCTTCACGGCGCCCGAGCAGTTCAACAGATGGCGGCGAAGCACGGGGCAGAACGGCACGGCCAGCTCGACGTGCGCCGCGAAGTGCTCGTCGAAGAACGTCGGCACGCGCCGGTACGTCTTGTCGATGATCTGGTCGGGAATCACCAGGTGCTTGGGATGAATGTTCTCGTGCAGCGACCCCACCGCGCCCGAAGCCAGCACGTGCGTGCAACCAAGGCTCTTCAGGGCGTAGATGTTCGCGCGGTACGGCACGGCCGAGGGACTCAGCGTGTGCCCCGGACCGTGACGGTTCAGCAGGGCGATCCGCGTGCCGCTCCACTCGGCCAGGATGATGTCGTCCGATGGCCGCCCGAAGGGCGTGTCGACGGCGACGGTCTGGCCCTTGGTCTCGGCCAGTGCGTCGCCCAACCCGCTGCCGCCAATGATCCCGACGCGTATGTTCGCCATGAGGGGTCCTTTCAGGTCGGAGGATAGCCCACCGCGGCTGGAAGCCGCAAGAGGAACACGAACGGACACCGACGAACACCAACGGACACAGGCACACAACGGGAGGGAATGCGAGCGTTCGTGTCCGTGTCAGTCCGCGCTCGTCCGCCTTCGTCCGTGTGTCCGTGTTCTTACTTGTCCGCCTTGCCGGGGTTCAGCAGTTCGTTGATGGCCGCATCCAGGCCGCGCAGAGGCACCGTGCGCATCTGCGGGTTGCGCAGCGGGCCGCGCACGTGGATCTCCACCACCTCGCGCGACAGGCCCCGCAGCAGTTCCTCGATGCTCCCGATGCGAGGCAGCCTTCGCGGCGGGCCGGTCAGGAAGTTCAGCTTCAGCGTCTCGCTCTTCATGCTCATCGTGCCCGAACCCAGGATGGACAGCGCCGGCCCGCGCAGGTAGATCTCCTCGAACGTCAGCGTGTCATCCTGTAGCCGATAGCTCACCGCGCCGTCGGTGAACGCCGTGTCGCCCGGCAGCGACAGGAAGAACACGTCCAGCAGCCCCAGCATCACCGGCAGGCGGCAGATGCTGCCGTCGGTCAGGCGCAGCAGCCCGGCCGCCCGCAGGGCGGGCTTGCTCGTCGGCGTGGCCGTGAGCTGGATCGTCCCGGCCAGTTTGCCCTTCACGTCGGGGTTCTTGCCCGCCTCCTGGCCCGCCCTCGCCAGTTCCTCCAGCTCGATCGCCTCCACGGTGAGATTCAGGCCATACTCCAGCGGCTCCGACAGCCGCACCTCGGCGAACCCCGCCGCCCGCCCGCCGTAGGCCCGGGCCGTCAGATCGCCGATGCGGATGATCTGGGCCGTGCGGTCCTTCGTCAGCCGCCCCGACAGGTTCGTCAACTGCTGGCGCGCGACGACCATGCTGTCGACGTCGATGTTGGCGTCCAGCGCCAACCCGCGCGAGTCCTGCGCCGCCCTGCCGGCCAGGCCGCCGGTGACCTTCTTGTACCCCAGCCCCAGGTCGACCATCGCGTCGCGGAAGGCGAGGCTGCCGCCCAGCGACCACGTGGCGGCGGGCACGCCCTGCCGTGTCGTGGGGCGAGTCTCTGGCGAGGAAGAAACCCCTGCCCCGCCGCGCACAGGCGCTGAAGACGTGGACGTCGGCGTGACGGCCTTCAGCGCATCGGCGTTCGCGTCGCAAGCCGGCGTGAACACCCGCACGTCCGTCAGGTCCAGGTCGCACGTGCCCCCAGCCTGGAACCGCTTCACGATCGGCCCCAGCGCCGTCGGCATCGCCGCCAGGAACTCCCTGTCAACCGGCACGGCCTGGCCCTTCACCGACGACAGGTGCACCCGCTGGCCGGCCGCATCGTCACTCAGCACGCCCGCGACGGTCAGCTTCGATTCGCCCCGCACGCCCGTGCCCTGAAGTTCCACGCGCCCCGGCGTGGCCACGGCCCGGCCGACAATGTTCCGCAACGGATACGGGAACGCCTCGTGCCGCACCGACAGGCCGCCGCGCCCGTCGATCACCAGCCGGTAGTCCACGCTCCCGGCAGCGGGCGAAGTCGAGCCGTCGCGATTCGGCGACCCCGCCGCCTCGCGGTACGCCAGTTCGATGTCGGCCTGGCCTTCGGGGTTCACGTCGCGCCACGCCGCCTTGACGCCGACAGGCAACGCGGCCAGCAGTTCCTCGTCCAGTTGCAGGGCCTTGGCCGTGATGAGCAAGTCGGTGCCCGGCTGGTTGGCTTCCAGCGCGACCGTCCCGCGGATCGTCACGGACGTCTGCCCGTGCCGACCGGCGAGGCGCTGCACCACGGCCTTGTCGCCCTGGATGCTCAGCTCGCCGTTGGCGTCGGTCACCGCGTAGGGCAGCACGTCGGGCTTGAACGCCGCGCCCTCCACGCGCGCCTCGATCCGCATGTCGGTCTTCTCGCCCGGGTCCTCGCGCAGTTTCACCCGCACGCCGGCGGCCCGCCCGGCCGTCACGTGCAGTGCCTCCACGGCTCGCCGCGTCCGAGGCGGCATGGCCGACAACAGGTCCGAATCCAGCGCCAGGTCGTTGGCGTCGATGGTCAACCGCGTGCACCCCTTGCCCCCGCTCACCCCGCCCACCGTGCCGCGAAGCGCGATGCTCGCAGGCCCGTGCCGCGCCCGCACGTCCTCCAGTTCGGCCTCGTCGCCCACGATGTGCACGGCGCCCGACACCTTCTCCAGCCGGTACGGGAAGCCGTCGTACGTCACCGCCGCCCGCCCGTCCAGCACCAGCCGGGCGTCCGTTCGCTCCTGGTCGTCCTTGCCCTGCCGCCAGATGCGGACCTTCGCCCCGCCGTGTCCGCTGGGCGACACGGTGTCCCACACCTTGGCGATGTTCTCCGGCAGGGCCGCGCGCAGCGCCTCGTCGAACGCCGCGCCGCCGGCGTCAACCGTCAGGTCGTATGTCCACGCCTTCCGGATGTCCACCGTGCCGTTCAGCGTGAACGTCCCGTCGCCGTGCCGCCCGCTCAGGTTCCTCAGGCGCACTCGCGACGTGTCGAACTCCACCGTCCCCGTCACGTCCGACATCGCGTATGCGAAGTTGCAGTACGTCGCCGTCATGTTCCGCGGCCAGGCCGTCCCGGCCACTGTGAGGACGCCGTTGGCGTCGCGACGCACGCCCATGGTCGCGTCCACCGTCCCGCCAGGCTGCAGCGCCCGCCGCAATTCCGCCAGGTCCTTCCGCATCGCGCCGGTCACGTCCTTCTCGCCCGGCAGGGCCAGCCCGCGCACCGACGCCTTCAACTCGAAGGGGCTGTTGGGGTCGTAGCCCCCGTAGCGCCCGTCCATCCGCAGCGTCGCGCCGCCGGCCTGCGGAAGCCTGCCCGTCAGGTTCGTCACCCGCAACTCGTTGGCGTCGAACACCAGCCGCCCGCTCACGTCCGTCAGCGCCAGCCCGCCCTCGGCCTCCGTCAGCCGCAGACGCACGCCTTCCAGCACGGCCTCCAGAGCCCGCTGGTTGGCGCCGTCCTTCACCGGAACCGAGTTCAGCAGCACCTTGCCTTCGATGCCATACCGGTCCTTCCACTTGGCGTAGTGGCCCGGCAGCATGGGCGCCAGGTTCTCGATGAACACCGTGGTGCTCATGTCGAATGTCCCGCCAACAACGTCCAGCGTGCCGACGCCACTGATGGGCTGCTGGCCGCCGCGGCGGTTCTCCCGCAGCGCGATGTGGTACTTCGTCGCTCCTTCCGGCGACATCGTGATGTCCAGCCGCATCTGGCCCTCCAGCGTCCGGAGCTGCACGTCCCGAAGCGAAACCAGCGGCAGCCGCTGCGACGCCGGCAGGGCCGGCTCCGCGCGCCGGCGCAGCGCCTCCAGCAGCTCCCACGCCGCCAGGCGGCCCTTCCTCGGCTCGTAGTCCAGCGTGAGTGTCGGCGACGTGCATACGATCTCGGTCACGTCCAGCCTTCCCTCCGAAAACAGCGACCACGGGCGGTGCCGCAGAAGGATCGACTCGGCCGTCAGCAGCGGGCGATCTTCCGCCGTGGCGTTGGGCACGTCGATGCGGACCCCCTGCAGTTCCAGCGTTCCCCACAGGCGGAACTTGCCGCCGCGAATCTCCACTCGCCCGGCTGTGAGATGGGAGAGATACCGCGCGGCCTCGTCGCTGGCGTACCCGCCCAGGGCCATCGGCAGGTAGATGTAGGCGAACAGCACGACGCTGATCAAGGCCAGCAGGACCAGCCCCGCGGTGCGGCGCCCGCGCGAGATGTACCGCCAGTGCCGCCTGCGCCGCAGCAGCGGCAGCCCGGCCAGGATATGCGACAGTTTGGTCATCGTCCGCGCCGCCGCCCCGCGACCGCGCGAGTAGTCATTGTATCCGCCGCCCCCGCCAAACCAGTAGCCCATACCGCCGGCGCCGGCCCCTCCAGGACGCCGGGGCAGCCTTCGCGGGCATTGCTGGTCGGCGGAAGCGGAATCCCGAAAGCCATCACCAGGAGCGCAACAACATGCCCCGTCTTGATGGTGTGAATCGCCGCCTCACTGTCCGCGAGACGCGGGCAGTGGCAGAACAGCACGATGGCGATGCGGTAGGCCAGAAGCATGGCTCACCCGGTTCTTCCGCAGCCAGCCCTCGTACCGTGCCCGACAATCTGCGCAATCTGCGCAAACCGGGCAGCTCTTTCGCCGGCGCGATGCCAGAAGCCCGAAAGAGAGGCGCGTGTACTCAGCTCGACTTCTGCCATTCCAGGCGAACCGAAATTCATAACTCATTCTGTAACAAAGATTTAGCCGCCCCGGCACAACTGGATAATGCCGTGTTGTAACTTATTGCCAAAGAAACACTTATGGCACATTGGCAGAAGTCGAGCTCAGAGCTTGTGAAAGAATCGATGCTTGCGGGTTTGCCCGCGTTGACCACCTTCTTTCGCCATCTTCGGGGCTCTGCGCCTAATTCTTTGCCTACAGGGGGCTTACGCCCCCGGTTAGATCCTGATCGCCCCTTCCGGGCGAAGAGGGACAAAGGCCGCTTCCGCGATTCTTTCACAACCTCTCAGCCTTTCAGGCTGAAGGGGATGAAGCGCAAAGCCCCGGCGGGGCGACAGAAAGCGTCCAGCGCGGGCAAACCTGCGAGATCCAATTCTTTCACAAACTCTGAGGGAAACCGGTCGGATCGGTCCGATCAGACGGATCGTGATCGTGATCGAGATCGGCGTCCGGAACCGACCCGCTGAAGCGGGCAGGCCATGCCTCCCGACGACACTCGACGCTCGACACTTCCCCCCCCCCCATGCAGGCGGCCCAGGCCGAAGCCTGGGCCGCCGGTATTCTCACTCAGGATCGCTCGCTCGCCACGCGTCGTGGGATCACAGCGACAGCAGGTACTCCGCCAGCGCCTCGAGCTGCTCCTTGCTCAGTTGCGTCGTGTTGCCGTGCTGGTTGCCCTTGTTGAACGTCGTCAGCACGTCCATCACGGTCTTGGCCTCGCCGCTGTGCAGGTACGGACCCGTCCGCCACAGTTCGATCAGCGTCGGGGTGTCGAACTTCTCCGCCTCGCGGTCCAGGTCGTACTTCGTGCCCACGTTGTACATCTTCAGGTCCGTGTACAGCGGGGCCGGGTGGCAGGTCACGCACCCGGTCTTGGCATCCTCGAAGATCTTCTTCCCCTGCTCGGCCCTGGCCGTCAGCTTGCCGTCGGGCGTCAGCAGCGGGCTGGCCTGCGCCTTCATCGACTGGATATACGTCTTCACCGACTCGACGTCGGCCTTCTCCGGCTCGCGGAACAGGATGAACCGGAACCCGGCCTCGCTGGCCAGGCCGAAGTCGCTCCGCACGCCCAGCGCCATCGACGGCGGGGTCTTGTCCGACATCAGCAGGCTCTTGTTGTTCTTGGGGTTGCCGATGCCGTCATTGAGCAGATCCCAGTTCAGGCCGTCGGCCCGGCCGTCGGGATGGCACGTGCCGCAGCTCAGCCAGTGCTGGAACGAATAGGTCGCGTCGAAGAACACCTGCTCGCCCTTTCGGGCGGCGTCGGGCTCGCCCTGCTTGCCGACGGCGACCTTCGCGACGGCCTTGCCCCAGGCGCCCTCGGTGAAGATCACGTCGCCGGTGAAGTAGTTGCCGATGGCCAGGCTGTTGCCGTCCGGCGCGATGCCGATGCCGCGCGGGCCCTTGGCGTCGAGGTTCATCCGCACCAGCAGCCCCGCCCCGTACAGGGCGGCCAGGTCGTTGGCCAGCAGTTCGCGCTTCTTGGGGTCGTCCTTGATCTGGCCCCAGATCTGCGAGAGGTGCTGGGGCAGGTTCATCTTCTTTTCCTCCTCGGTGGGCGGAGGCAGCGGCTGGCCGTTCATCAGCAGGTGCAGCTTGGCCAGGTCCACGCGGGCAAGTTGGTGCACGCCCGCCAGCGTAACCCACAGCGTGTTGCCGTCCTTGCTGATGGCGGCGCCCCACGGGTCGGCTGCGCCCTCGGTCAGGCGGTCCAGCAGGCACGTGGCGTAGTGCTCCTTCTTGGTCAGGTCGATGATGCTCATCGCGTTGGTGTTGATCCACCCGCGGTCCAACTGCGTCGTGGGCAGCGTGAAGCGGCCCAGGCAGTGCACCAGGTACGCCCACTTGCCGTCCGGAGAGATCACCACGCCGCGGACCTGGATCGAGCCCGGCGGCAGCTTGATGCTGGCCGACACTTCCTGCTTGACCAGGTCCACGATGTTGACGACGCACGACGAAGTCGCGTCGGCGGCCGAGCCGTACGGCATGGAGTTGGTGACCACGGCCGTCGACTCGTCCCGGCTGACGGCGACGTGCCGCGGCTCGCGGACCATGGGCAGGCGCTTCAGTTCCTTGCCGCCGGCCAGGTCGAACACGTACAGCAGGTTCAGGCCCCAGTCGCTCACGAGAAGCTGCTTGGCCTTGTTCGCCACGGCCACGCCGCCGGGGTAGCGCCCGGTGGTGAACCGCCGGGCAACCTTGCCGCCGGCGACGTCCACCTCGGCCACGCTCTGCGCCCCGCTCTCGGCCACGTACAGCTTGCCGTCGGCCGACCACGCCAGGCCCTTGGGGCTGCCGTTCAGCGCGATCTCCTTGCTGACCTTCTTGCCGGCCGCGTCGAGGATCACCACGGCCCCCGCCGTGTGATCGCTCACCGCGACGAGCTTGCCGTCGGGCGAGTAGGCGACGTCGTAGGGCGAACGGAAGACCGCCCCGCCGCTGCCGGCGGGCGCCGCCATCAGGCCCAGGCCCGCCATGGTAACAACCGCTGCCGACAGTCCCGCCAAGGCAAGTCGCATCTTCATTCTCATGCTCCGTTGTGGTTGCCGATTGGACGCTAAGTACCCAGGAGTCTCTAACCTGTCGCACACCGGAAAAGTTCCGCGCGTTCTTTCCTGCCGGATCCAACCAGAACCGCGGCCGGACTTTCCAGCAGCAGGCGAGGGGCTACGACGCCGCTTTGGCTTTCCGCCACAGTGCCTCGCCAAGATGAACCGGACTCGGTCCACATTGTCGGACCGAGGCCCCTTGTGCGGCGGCAGCAGGCTGAAGGCCGCGTCGTCACGAAGGGGCTCTGCCGCCACACCTCCAAAGGGCCGGCCCGCAGCCGGACGGTATCCGGCCGGGGGCCGACGGTATCCGGCTATTTCTCCATCCGCACCCAGCGCCCGCTGTACGCTTCCACCGCGATGGGCTTGCCGATCGCC
>CAYWTX010000395.1:0-2364 GCA_964461295.1 uncultured Planctomycetaceae bacterium
ATTGTGAAAGAATCGCAGGAGCGGCCTCGTCCCTCTTCGCCCGGAAGGGGCGATAGGGATTCAGCCAGGGGCGTAAGCCCCCGGTACACAAGCAATTAAGCATGGAGCCCCGAAGGGGCGACAGACAGCGTCCAGCACGGGCAGACCTGAAAGGGCGCAAGAACTGCCCGCCCGGGCAACGGCTTCTTTCGCCCTTTCAGGGCTTCGCCATCTTCGGATATGGGTTCCCAGAGCGTTGCCCCGGGCTGTAGTCTGTCAGCCGTTCAGGCTGGAGATCCCTGTAACGTGGCTACAGTGTCCTTCTTTGCGCCCTTCGTGTCCTTCGTGGCGGGGGGCTATTGCCTCGCCGCCTTCGGCGGAACGAATTCCATGATCCTCCCGCCCTTGAAGGTCAGCCGCCTGCCGCCGAACGTCACCTCCGCGCCGCCGTCCCCGCGCTCCGTCACCTCCAGCGGCCCGCCCAACTCGCCGCGGGCGAAGACGCTCGCGATCAACCCGCGGCCGACGACGCCGCCGGTTGTCGTCAGCACCTTGTCGTGGCGGTGCTGGTTCACCTGGTGGGACTTCGTGAACGTCGTCATCTTCACGGTCGAGGCGATCGCGAAGTTCAGGCTTACCTGGCGGCTGGCGATCGTGCCCGTGGCGGTCTTGGGGTCCAGGTCAATCCGGCCGTCGGTGTGCCAGAACAGTTCGACCTTCTCGGGCACGCCGTTGAGCACGTCGTCGAGCACAACCAGCGCCTCGCCGCGGCGGGTCTGGTCGTCCAGCAACATCACCACGTGCCGCAGGAAGCGGACGTTCTCGCCGCAGGCCTCGCCGGCGTCGCAGGCCACGTAGCGGAAGGCGCGGCCGCGACGGCTGGCCACGATGCGCCCCTGGGCGTCGATCTGGTGGTCGCGTTCGGCCACGACGATGGTGTTGTGGGCGCGGGCCTGCACTTCGAACTCGTCGCGCGGCTCGGCGAGGTACTCGCGCGAGCAGGGGGCGTTGCCCGAGTCGTTCAGCAGCATCTCGCCGTCCACCTGGACCTGCAGGCTGTTCATGTCGCGCTGGGAGTGGTTGGCGGCCAGGTCGCCCGTCTTGGCCGCCACGTAGAAGGTGGGGCGCGGCCAGGCGTCGGCGAGGGCGGCCCAGCCGATGTCGGCGAAGACCTTCACGGGCTCGAGCTTGATGGTGGCGGGGGTCTTGACCCGCGGGGGGCGAAGCAGCATGGCCAACCCGGCCGTCGACCAGCCGGTCGTGCCCACGTCGCGGTGGAAGCCGTAGGTGTCCAGCCACCAGGTCACCTCGCGCTGGGCGTACTGCCTGGCCAACAGGTAGAACGCGCCGTGGGCCGGCACGGTCGGAGAGTCGCCAAAACTGGCGGGGTGCCCGTTGGGCGTGAAGTAGATGGGGAACAGGCCGGTGGCGTCCATCCCGCGGGCGTGGTAGAGGCCCTGGTCGTTGTCCAGGCGGCTGGCCGACTCGGCCAGCAGCAGGATGTAGCGGAAGGCGTGTCCCCAGAAGCCGGTGCCCTCGTCCCATCCGCCCTCGCGCCCGAGGGCGTCGAAGAAGTGCGTGAGTTGCTTCCGCGCGGTGGCGTATCCCTTCGCGGCGTCGGGCGACTCGTCCTTCAGCGCCAGGGCGGCCAGGCCGACGCCGCCGTTGATGGCCGCGTTCCAGTAGTGGTAGCAGTTGGCCCAGAAGGCGCCCTGGGCCACGCCCTGCAGGTACGGGCGGATCGCCTTGTTCAGCAGGGCGTCGATCCAACGCTTGCGGTCGGCGGCGGACAGGTCCTCCCACGCCCAGTCCAGGGCGATGGCGACGGTGACGGCGGCCTCGGCCGTGCAGAGGTCGGCCACGTTGTCCTCATGCGAGGGATCGACCCAGGTGGACCAGGCGACCAGGTTGTTCACCTCCTCGACGGCCCGCTCGCGGTAGGCGGGGTTGGCGTCGATGTGATGGCCGATCAGCAGGTCCAGCGCGCGGCCCTGGACGGACCGGGCGGCATTGAAGGCCGATCCCCACTGACCCTGGGCAATGAGGTATC
Source organism: uncultured Planctomycetaceae bacterium (assembly GCA_964461295.1). Taxonomy (GTDB): domain Bacteria; phylum Planctomycetota; class Phycisphaerae; order SM23-33; family SM23-33; genus CAYWTX01. Next base: position 2,030 of record CAYWTX010000395.1, read on the forward strand.
GCCACTGACGTTCGGTCATGGGCTGCGATTCGAGGACCAGCGCGCATCGCCGCCGTAGCGTCTCGTAGATGTTCTTGAACGCGTCGCGGCCGGCCAGGCCGGCCAGCGCCCGCAACTCATCCCTGGTTGCCAGAATGCCTCGTCTCATACTGCGACTCTCCCTGGTGCGCCAAGCTTACGCTTGGCGGCACGAGACTGCAAGGTAAGCATAGGACGATGTCATAGCCCAGTAGTAATGTCCGGTTCCTGCCCAGTAAGAATGTCCGCTTTCCCCAAAGGATGAAAGGAAGGCGGATGAACAGGGATGGAGACCGGATCGAGATGAGTCGGCGAGA
>CAYWTX010000396.1:0-4719 GCA_964461295.1 uncultured Planctomycetaceae bacterium
GGCGCTGAACATCGGGCCGATCGTGAACCTCTACGGCGGCAGCTACGCGATGATGGGCGGCACGGTCTGCCTGGTGTACGTGCTGGGCATGGCGCTGATCTGGCTGGGCCCGGAGACCCGCGGCCAGGCCATGCCCGAGTAAGCGTTTCCGGAGCCATGGTCGCTCAGCGCTTTGCGGGTCGCGTCCTCGGCTTGCCCTGGTTGCGAACGAACCCCTTCGCCAATTCCTCGGCGTCGGCAAGGCCCTTTGTCGCGGCCGTGGGGGCGCCGCGGGGTCTTCTGGAGGGACGTGCCTCGCTGCCGGGGCGACTCTCCGAACGCAGTGACGTCTACAGCTCCTTCAGCACCAAAGCGGAGTTGTACCCGCCAAACCCCATCGACGTGACCAGGGCCGCGGGAATCTTCCTATCCACCGCATGCCTGGGAGTGTAGTTGAGATCGCATTCCGATGAGGGATTCTCCAGGTTCAGTGTCGGCGGAACCAGTGACTTGTTCATGGCAAGAGACGATATGATCACTTCGATACCCCCAACGGCGCCGAACGAGTGGCCGGTGACAGGCTTCGTGGAGCTTATGTTTATTCTATAGGCATAGTCTCCGAATACTTGCTTGTAGACAGCCGTCTCAACCCTGTCACAGTCCTTCGTCGCCGTACCATGCGAGTTAATGTATCCGATCGATTCCCTGTCGACCTCCGCCCCTGAGATGGCGCCCTCTATCGCCCTTTTGAGGAACTTCCCTTCTCCATTGATCATCACGATATTCCTGTTGGCATCATGCGATTGACAATAACCACACACCTCCGCGTAGACATGTGCCCCCCTCTTTCTTGCGCTCTCCAGGTTCTCCAGTATCAGGATCCCGGCCCCCTCTCCAACCGCGAAGCCATCCCTCTCTTCATCGTACGGCCTCATCGTCGTTTTCGAGACCACGCCAAGGTTGTCCAGGGCCGTCAGAATCTCCAGGGAAACCGGCGCCTCAGCTCCACCGCAGACGGCAACATCGCATATGCCCTGTTTCACCTGGAGGTATGCCTGACCCACCGCATCCAGGCCGGAAGCACACGCGGTATTGATGGTGAAGGAAGGGCCATGAAAGCCGAAGCAACTGCACACTCTCGCGGGAATCGAATAGGGTTTGAAGTCGATGGTCCTGGCTGGCGTCAGATCGTGAATCGTCCCGAATCTCTCGTTGAGGAACACGATGAACTCCTGCAAACGCTCCTTCTGGCAGAGGGCGGCATACTCGTGGAACAAGCGTCTTGCCTTGAACAGGCCGAAGGGCTTCAACGACACCTCCAGCGATTCGCAGATGCGCCGGGCGACCTTCTGAATGGCCAGCTCTATCTGCCTTTCGTACAGTTGCGTGCACCCGTCGGCATTTCCCAGGAACATCCCTATCGAGTTGTCACTGGTATAGCTGAGGCCCGCATCCTCGAGGGCCAGTTTCGTGCCCACGACCGCAAACTGGATCGTTCTGTCGCAGTCGTTCGCGATCCTGTTGAACAGCCTCTTCTCAATCTGGCCCGTCTGCAAGTACCTCCGGAGGTGGCTGGCAAAAGAGAAGTCGACCACCTCCGCGCCCTGAAGGTGCGCATACTGGGGAATGCCCAGGGATCGGATCCCGCCGGCCGGGGAGACCTCGTTCTCTATGGAGTTCCACAGATCCGCCTTCCCTATGCCGACAGGGGTCACCGGACCAAGGCCAGTTATCACAACTCTTGCCATATTGACAGTCCCCAACTGTTTACTAATGGCGACGCGGCTGCGTCACACGATTCAACAGTGGTCATTCCATGATTCAAGGATCGCGAAAAGCGACGGGTTTCCTCATTGCGAGCCAAACATCGCCCCCTTTTCGAAATCCGCAAGGGATTGTTGTCCTTTCTGGATGGCCTCGTGGCGAGCCCGCTCTCCCTCGGGAAACCGCAGGGCTCGCCCTGCCCAGCCCCTGCAGTACGTGCAGGCCCCTGGAACACGGGTCTGGGATTCAGGCCATCCCCGGTCGTCACACACGTGAGAGGCGCAGTCGTAGGTCCTGAAATGATCTATGAAGCCGGAGAGGGCGGCGTTATCAACGTAGACCGGGACCAGGAACACCGCTTCGTTGAAGGCAAGCATCTGCCGAGCCTTGGCCTTGCCGGTGATTGCGCCCTTCACGAAGCCCCATTTCTTGATGTCGGCATACGCCTTGTTGCCCACGAAGTTAATAATGTCGAAGAGATTCCCCTCGTGTTGCTTCTTCGCATAGGATGCCACGACATTGACGAGCCAGTCAGTCGTCCTCGTTCTCTCCGTGAGTTTCAGCGAGAGATTGGAAGCGCCTGTTGCATCGCACAACTCCTCATAGACGTGGACATCTTCCGGGCGGATCCAGTCCGCGGTGATGAGCTTGACGGGATTGGCGAGTTTGTCGGCGCCGCATTTGAGAGAGTAGTAATCCAGGAAGAAGCCCCCTGATTCATGTCTCGTCTGGGAAGAATGGGCAAGCGACGCCGCATGATTCGTTCGGTAGATGCACTCATGAAGGCAGACATTGTTGGCGATCAGGCGGAACCCGATGTCGAAGGTCCTCAGGAGCGTCTCGAGTTTCCGGAAATTTCGGTTGTAGGAGTAGTGAAGCGTCAACTCGTCGGCCCCAAGCGCGGCCCATTCGCTGATCCTGTGGAGGCTGTCGATGTCGCTGTAAACGGAAACAGACACCTTGAGGGGCGAGTTCTCCTTGACCAGTCTCAGCAGGAAGGGGCTGCCGACGGTCACGGAATCGACCCCGATCCGCACAAGATAAGAGACGAACTTCCTCATCTGCCTGTTCGTTGCGGCAATCACCTCGCGATTGTCCATGCACAGTGCGTTGAGCAGGTAGTTGAAGGATATCCGCTTGTCGTGAGCGAGGGCGACGTGCCGCTCCAACTGCTTCGTCGAAACATCGGGAAGAGCGAAGTTCGGCCTTCCACCGCCAAACACGTCTTCGCGGAGTTTCCCGTAGACGTTCCTGACAATGCCGAACTCCGCCACTCGTCTTATGAGTTCGTCATCGAAGTTCGTTGCCAGGTCATAGTGGATGTTCATGGATAATCCCGCCAAACAGTAGTACTCTCATCCGCATCAGGCCCTGACGTACGTGGTGCCTCGCCAGGTGACCACGGTGCCTGTTCGCAGACGGCTGAGGGACATCACCAGGGCGATCATAGCCATGGCGCAGCCCAGCGGATAGCACCAGGCCAGGCTGGATTGAGCGCCGATGAGGCGGTAGAAACGGTAGATGGCCGTGAGTTGCAGCGCAGTCGCCAGCGTTCCGGCGATCCCGCAGGCCAGGAACCATCGCCCGGCAACGCTGCTGCTATCCGCCAAGGCCCATCCGGCGACGGCCTCGACGTAGGGCATCAGGCTCGTCAGGGCCAGGATCAGCAACAAGGCCGCCATCCGTCGAAAGGTGCCGAAGGTTCCCAGGAAGATGCGGCTCCAGCCTCGCAGAATCTGCCGGGCGGAGGTGTACATTCGCACGCAGTACAGCCCGCCGCCGCGCACGACCCGCAGCTTCAGGCCCTTCTGCTTGGCCAGGCGGGCCATGTGCATGTCCTCGTTGAGGCACATCCGCACCGCCTCGTGGGTGCCGATGGCCCGGTAGGTGTCCTGGTGCATCAGCATGAAGGCGCCGTTGGCGTACGCGTTGGGCTTTCGGGGGTCGTTGACCTTGTCGGGGTGGAACCAGATCATCATCAAGCCGCTGCAGACCGGCTGAACGACGTTCTCCCAGAAGCCATCCATTTCCAGCCTGGGCAGCACGCTCAACAGATCGACCTGGTGGTCCAGGGCGTACTGCATGGCCACCGAGAGCGTTCGCGGCGATTCCTGGCGGCAGTCGGCGTCGATCATGCAGATCCACTGGCCGCGGGCCTGGGCGATGCCGTTCTGCATTGCGTGGTTCTTGCCGCACCACCCCTCGGGCAGACGGTCGATGTGCACCAGACGAACTCGGCCATCTTCGCGAGCGACGTCTCGCACGATCTCGGCGGTGCGGTCACCGCTGCGGTCATCGCAGACGATGACCTCGAACCGGGGGTAATCCTGCGCCAGCAGGCTGCGGACGCAGGTTTCGATGCAGGCCTCCTCGTCCTTGGCGGCCACCACCACGCTGAGCAAGGGCGATTGGGGAGGCGGCCCGGCGCAGGCGCCGGTCAAGGTGAAGCCCCGACGCCGCTCCACGGAAATCATGTAATGCCGGCTCGCCCACACGAGGCACGCCAAGCACCCCAGCGCTGTCAGGATTTCAGCCGCGATCGTCACTGGCGACTCACGAACCAGAGCTTCCCAACCGGCCGTGCCCACGGTCGTCATGGGCCTCCGCTCTTGGATTGTCTCTCGTTTCCATGGATTCTCAAGCTTATTCCAGACCTGTCGATGCCCACAACCTCCAAGGAGTTCGGGAAGTTCGGGCGACAGACCCCCTTCCTCGCCCCTGGGCCATGGATCGGGCTGAAAACATCACCCGGTGCTGGCGATCGGCCTGGCGACGGTGGCGATGGTCGGCACGTGGGGCGCGATCCAGCAGATCCCCGTGTGGGTGGACAAGCAACTCATGCCCGGCAACCCCAGCGCGAAGGGGGCCGCCATCATGGCCTCGGCCATCGGCGCGATCATCGGCTGCGTGTGCGCCCCGCTGCTGGGGGCGCGGATCGGCCGGCGGCCGGCGTATTTCACGCTGTGCGGGCTGTCG
>CAYWTX010000397.1:0-5391 GCA_964461295.1 uncultured Planctomycetaceae bacterium
GTGGCGATGGCGTTCGGGAGATGACTGCGGTTCTGTGCAGGAGGAAGGGCGTCGCGAGGATGACTCGCGCCGCCCTTGTCTGACGATCCTGTCTTCGCGTCTCCCGCGTCTCCGGGGCCAGGTAAGGCGCCGTCACGAAATAACTTGTTCACGTTTCCCAGGTGGCACAGGTCTCCGACCTGTGCTGCACAGCTTGGTAAGCTGTGCCACCAAGACTGGCTTGCTCAGGTTATTTCGTGACGGACCCTAAGCGGCTACGTTCCCATATGGAACGAGGACAGGTACTCCTGCTGCTCCCTGGTCAGCGTGTCGATCTGGATGCCCATGGTCTTGAGCTTCAGGCGGGAGACCCACTCGTCGATCTCGGCGGGCACTTCGTGGACCTTCTTGTCCAGGAAGCCGGCGTTCTTGACGGCCCACTCGGTGGTGAGGGCCTGCGTCGCGAAGGACATGTCCATCACGCACGCGGGGTGGCCTTCGGCGCAGGCGAGGTTGACGAGGCGTCCCTGGCCGAGGACGAAGATGCGCTTGCCGCCTTTGAGCGTGTACTGCTCGACGTTGCGGCGGACTTCCAGCGGCTTGCCGGTGGACATCCTCGCCAGGGCCTCGAGGTTGATTTCGACGTTGAAGTGCCCGCTGTTGCAGACGATGGCGCTGTCCTTCATCAGCTTGAAGTGGGCCTCGTCGATCACGTGGATATCGCCGGTGACGGTGATGAACAGGTCGCCGATCCTGGCGGCTTGCTTCATCGGCATGACGCGGTAGCCGTCCATGACGGCCTCCAGGGCTCGCACGGGGTTGACCTCGCACACGATGACGTTGGCGCCGGCGCCGGAGGCGCGGGACGACGCGCCGCGCCCGCACCAGCCGTAGCCGACGACGACGACCGTCCGCCCGGCCAGCAGGACGTCCGTGGCGCGGATGATGCCGTCCAGCGTGCTCTGTCCCGTGCCGTAGCGGTTGTCGAACAGGTGCTTGGTCTCGGCGTCGTTGACGGCGACGACGGGGAACTTGAGCATGCCCGCGTCGGCCATCGCGCGGAGGCGGATGACGCCCGTGGTGGTCTCTTCCATGCTGGCGATGATGGCGTCGGCATACTCGGCCAGGTCGGCGTGCAGGGCGGCGACGAGGTCGGCTCCGTCGTCCATGGTGACCGAGGGGCGATGCTTGCACGCCGCGGCGATGTGGCTGTAGTAGGTGTCGCGGTCCTCGCCGTGGATGGCGTAGACCTTGAAGCCGAAATCCCTGACGAGGCTGGCGGCCACGTCGTCCTGCGTGCTGAGCGGGTTGGAGGCGCAGAGCACCAGGTCGGCGCCGCCGGCCTGGAGGGTGCGGCAGAGGTTGGCGGTCTCGGCCGTGACGTGCAGGCAGGCGCTCATGCGTCGCCCGGCGAGGGGCTTTTCCTTGGCGAATCGCTGGCGGATGGCCGCCAGGACGGGCATGTCGTTGTCCGCCCAGAGGATTCGCCGCTTGCCTTCGGCGGCGAGCTTCATGTCCGCAACGTCGAAACCGCTCTTCCTGGCCATGGTGTTGTCTCTCTCTTTCAGGGGGCAGGGAGGGGATTGTCGTGGCCCTTTGCCCAGCGAAACCGCACATAATAGCACCCGCCAAATCTTTTGTCGAGGTGGTGCGTCTAAAGTGGCGAAGAAGCTGCCAGCTTCCAGCGGCCGGCTTTCAGCCGAACAAGAAGCGGCTGGGACCCGGACCGGCTGGAAGCTGGGGGCTGGTGGCTGGAAGCTGACAGTGGCGAGCGGCCAGACGAACAGCATCGGCGACGCCCGCGCGGCGGGCAAGACCGCACCGGAGCGGTTGCGGTCCGCGATCGCCGAGGCGGCGCCGGCCGTGAGGCGATTCCTGTTCGGCATGTGCGGCGACTGGCACCAGGCGGAAGACCTGGCGCAGGAGGCCCTGCTGCGGGCCTGGCGCAGCCGCGAGAGGTTCGACGGCAATGCGGCTGCGACGACGTGGCTGTTCACGATCGCCCGCAACGCCTGGCGCGACAGCCTGCGAAGACGGAAGGTGAGACCGCAAGTGCATGCAATCCAAGACATCACGGAACCGGCGGGTCGCGAGCCGGCCCCCGCGGCCGCCGCCGAGCGAGGCGAACTGGCCGCCGCGGTGGCGGCGGCGATGGCGAAGCTGCCCGACGAGCAGCGGGAGGCGCTGTCGATGCGGGAGAGCCGCGGGCTGAAGTTCGAGCAGATCGCCGCGCTGCTGGGCGTGCCGGCCGCCACGGTGAAGAGCCGCGTGCGGTACGCGTTGCTGAAGCTGGCCGACGAACTGCGGGCATTGGGCTACGGGGCGGAGACCGAATCATGAACTGCGAAGCGATGGGCGACGAACTGATGGACCTTCTGTACGACGAGCTGCCGCCTCGGCGGCAGGCGGCACTGGAGGCGCACATGGCACGGTGCGAGGCGTGCCGCACCGAATGGGCGAAGTTGCGGGCGGCCCACGGCGCGGTGGCGGCGGCGATGGCGGGGGCGCCGGCAGGGGCGAGCGATTGGACGCGGTTACAGGAAGAAGTCAACCGGGCCGACACGGCCCGGCTCTGTTTGGTTTCGGGTGCGGGTGGGCACTCCCGGCGGGTGCGGCTGATCACGTGGTTCGGCGGAGTCGGCGCCGCCGCGGCGGCCGCGGCGATCTTGCTGATGCTGCTTCTGCCCGGCGGGGAGAGGAACGTGGTTGTCGCGGAGGACGGCCCGCCGGTAATCAAGAAGGTGAACGTGTCGCTGACGATCCTTTCGCAACCGGAGGGGTGGTCGGCCCCGCGGATGCAGCGGGCCGAGGTGCAGCAGGGGTTGGCGCCCATGACCCAGATGGACATCACCAATGGGACGTCCATCGCCTATGGCGGGCGGTACTGGGGCGGGCAGCCGATGTGGATGGGCATGGCGCTGGTGCGCGACCAGCGGCTGGGGGAGCGGCTGCCCAAGGGCCGCAGCCAGGTGCGGTTCACCGACGTGCCGACGCTCATCCACGCCGATTCGGTCCGCCTGCGGAACCTGGAGAACGTCGGCGGGCTGAGCATCCTCGAGCAGAACTACCAGTACGATCTCGCGTCGGCCGCGGCCGTCACACAGAAGCACATCGACAAGGGCGTGTCGGCCTTGTTCAAGGACGGCAACACGGTGTCTGGCACGCTGTTGAGCGCGGATGGGCGGACGCTGGTGGTGCGGCTGGCCAGCGGCGAGGTGCGGAACGTGGCGCGCCAGGAACTGCGGGCGGTGACGTTCGAGAAGCTGCCGGCCGGGCTGCTCACGCGCCCGACGCTGGTGTGGGAGGTGGAGAACACGGCGGCGGCGACGCGCCAGCCGTTCGAGGTGGCGTACCTGACGGGCGGCCTGACGTGGCGGGCGGATTACGTGCTGAGGCTGCAACCGCGGGAAACAGATCAATCGCGGAGGCAAGGAGAACGCAGAGAAGGGGATGGTAAGGAAGAGAGAAGCTCAGCGCCCTCCGCGTCCTCCGCGATTGAAGATTCCTGCGACCTGGTGGGGTACGCGACCGTCTCGAATTTCTCCGGCGTGACGTTCGAGGACGCGCAGCTCAAGCTGATGGCCGGCGACGTAAACGTCGTCAAACCGGAGATGGAGGACATGTACCCGGGGGCCAACCGGAGGCGGGATAGGAAGGGGGGCCAAGCCGATGATGACCCGCAGATGCAGGAGAAGAGCTTCTTCGAGTATCACCTGTACACACTTCAGCGGCCGACGACGATCGCCAACGCCGAGGTCAAGCAGATCGAGATGGTCAGCGGCGCCGGCGTCAGGCTGCGGCGGGAGTACGTGTACGATCCGGGGCAGAACGCGACGGCGGCGCGGGTGGTCAGCGTGCTGGACAACCGCAAGGAGAACGGCCTGGGCAAGCCGCTGCCCAAGGGCGTGGTGCGCCTGTACGCGCCCGATCCCGAGGGCGTCCAGACGTACGCCAGCCAGACACGGATCGATCACACGCCGAAGGACGAGAAGCTCCGCCTGCCGTGGGGGTACGCCTTCGACATCGCGTGCAGCCGCAAGGAGACGCGGCAGCGGCGCAGCGCCTCGGCCGCCGAGATGGGCGTGCTGCACCAGGTGCGCAACCACAAGGGCTGCGCCGTGCCGGTGACGGTGATCGTTCGCGTGCCGGTGACGACGTACGAGTTTGTGTGCAGCCAACCGTGGCACGTTCGCGAGGTGGGCCTGGTGGAAGTGGACGTGACGGTGGGAGCCGATGAGACCCGGGATGTCGAAGTGACGTACAAGTGGGATGACAAGCATGGCGGGGGACTGAAGTCCCCCGAGAAGAGATAGGACCTATACGTCCTATACGGCCCATAAACGCGCGAAGGAGAATGCGATGAGTGCAAGAATGGTTGCTGTGGGTGCATTGGTTGTGGCGATGTTGGTCCCCCTGACGGTGTTCGCCCAGGAGAAGGAGGGCGTCGCCGTCACCGTCTACAACGGCGGGTACGGCGTGGTGCGAGAGGTCCGCAAACTGGCCATCGGGGCGGACGGCAAGGTCCTGTTCAAGGACGTGCCCACCGCCATCGACGCCACCAGCGTGCACTTCAAGAGCCTGACGGACGGCGACGCCAAGCTGCTGGAGCAGAACTACCAGTACGACCTGGTGTCGGCCGAGAGGCTGCTGCACAAGTACATCGACAACAAGATCGAGGTGGTGACGGACAAGCAGACGTACTCGGGGACGCTGCTGAGCTTCGACGGCGGGCAGATCGTGCTGCGGCAGGACAACGGGTCGCTGGCGATGATTCAGCGGTTGCAGAACGTGCGCGACATCCGCTTCGCGTCGCTGCCGGGGGGGCTGCTGACGCGCCCGACGCTGGCGTGGCTGGTGGCGACGAAGAAGCCGGGCGAGCAGATGGCCGAGGTGAGCTACCAGACGACGGGGATGAACTGGCATGCCGAGTACGTGATGGTGCTGAACCCGGAGGACACACAGGGCGAGTTGTCCGGCTGGGTGAGCGTGGAGAACAGCAGCGGCAAGACGTACACCGACGCGAAGATGAAGTTCATCGCCGGCGACGTGCGCCGGGTGCAGGAGCCGTATCGGGCGGAGGATCGCTACAGTGGCGCCAAGGCCGGCGCTAGACCGGCCTCCGAACCCATGGAGGAAAAGGCGTTCTTCGAGTACCACATGTATACGTTGCCTCGTCCGGCGACGGTCGCCGACCACGAAAATAAGCAGATTTCCCTGTTCGAGCCGGCGTCGACCACGGTCAAGAAAGTCTACTATTATCGTCCCGATCAGAATCCCACCGATGTGTCGGTGGAGGTAGAGTTTGTCAATTCCGATAAAGCCGGGCTGGGGATGCCGCTTCCGGCCGGCCGGGTTCGACTTTTCAAGGCTGATACCGACGGCGCCATGATCCTCTTGGGCGAGGATCGAATC
>CAYWTX010000398.1:0-17796 GCA_964461295.1 uncultured Planctomycetaceae bacterium
ACGATCCGCTATCCTGGAGGCGCGCATGCTGCCTGAGAAGACCATCGGTAAGCCGTATGCGGGAAATCCGCACGTACGGTTTGAAAGGGAGCTTCAGGAAACGGAGCCGGCGCGCCACCGCGCCTGAGGTTTACCAATGCCCAATTCCGCATTCATTGGCGAGGCCATCGAGCCGCGGTTCGAGCACCCGCCCGCGTTGAGCAAGAAGCCGCCCTGTCCGCGATCGTTCGTGTGGCGAGGGCGGGAGTATCGCGTGGTCGAGATTCTCAGCGAATGGCACGACCACGAGCGGCGTGGGCACAGCGCCCAGAACATGCGCCCGGAGCACGCGGCCACGGCTCGCCAGCGCGGCTCGTGGGGGGTGGGCAGGCACTACTTCCGCGTGCGATGCGAGAACGGCGACCTGTTTGAACTGTACTACGACCGCGCCCCCAGGGATGTGTCGCGCCGGGGCGGCGGCTGGTTCCTGTACCGGCAGGTGCTGGAGGTCGAGTAGTGGGCGGGTTCCTCTTGCTTCTTCGCTCTCAATCCCCATAATCCCCCAGTCTCCACGATCTGTTCCCGCGACTTCGCTCAGGAAAGAGACGGTAACGGACAGGGCCCGACATGACCACAAGACATCGCTACATCGAGACGCTCACGTTCGGCACGCCGGATCGCATCCCCTTCCACCCCGGCGGGCCGCGCGAATCCACCCTCAGACGGTGGCGGACCGAAGGCATGCCCGCCGACGCCAACTGGCAGACGTACCTGTGCGAGACCATCGGCATCGAGCCGGCCCGCACCGGCCCGCACGTGGACATCGGGGCCGACTTCCGCATGATTCCGCAGTTCGAGGAGAAGGTGATCGAGCACCGCGACGGACACTATGTCGTCCAGGACTGGAAGGGCAACATCTGCGAAATCTCCGACGAGTTTGACGTCACCTACCTGCGCGTCGCGCGCGACTTCGTCACGCGGCGATGGATTCGCTGTCCCGTCGAGAACCGCGACGACTGGGAGCAGATGAAGCTCCGTTACGACCTGGACGCGCCCGGGCGCTTCCCGGCCGACTTCGCCGACCGCTGTCGCCGCGCCGCCGGGCGCGACTGGGTGCTCGGCGTGACCTTCTCCGGGCCGTTCTGGCAGATGCGCGAGTGGTGCGGCTTCGAGGGGCTGTGCATGATGATGATCGACCAGCCGGACCTCGTGGCCGACATGGCCGCGTTCTGGACCGAGTTCGTCGCCAAGATGCTCCAGCGAGTCTGCAAGCACGTCGTGCCCGATTCGATCGGCATCAACGAGGACATGGCCTACAAGATCAAGGCGATGATCTCCCCGGCGATGACGCGCGAGTTCTGCGCCCCGAGCTGGACGCGGTGGAGCAAGCTCGCGAAGGCGGCCGGCTGCCCGCTGGTGGACCTGGACAGCGACGGGTTCGTCGGCGAGCTGATCCCCATCTGGATCGACTGCGGGATCAACGTGTCCGACCCGTACGAAGTGGCGGCCGGGAACGACATCGTGGACTACCGGCGGCAGTACGGGCGGGCGATGGCGTTCAAGGGCGGCGTGGACAAGCGAGCGATGGCCAAGGGCGGGCTGGTCATCCGCGAGGAGTTGAAACGCATCGAGGCGGTGGTTCGCGGCGGCGGATACATCCCCGGCTGCGACCACGGCGTGCCGAAGGACGTCTCCTGGCCGGACTTCGTGGACTATGCGGGCCTGCTGGCGCGCATGACGGGGTGGAAGTGAGAAGGAACTGTCGCGTGTCAGGTGTCGAGTGTCGAAGGGAAGATGGACTCTCCCTCCCTTGACACTCGACACTCGACACTCGACACTTGTCCGCTCAATGGCACGAATTGCCTCGAGCAACCTCTCCCACGTCACCATCGTCGGCGTGGGGCTGCTGGGCGGCTCGGCCGGGCTGGCGCTGAAGGCGCACGACCCGTCCATCCGGATCGCCGGCGCGGGTCGGCGACGGGAGAGCCTCGACCAGGCCCTGCGGATCGGCGCCATCGACGAGGCGTTCCTCGACGCGGCCGAACCGGCGGCCCGGACGGACCTGGTGATCCTCGCGACCCCGGTAGGTTCGCTCGCCGGCCACATGCGGGCGATCGCGCCGGTCCTGCGGCGGGGCGCCTTCGTCACCGACGTCGGCTCGACGAAGGCAGGCGTCGTCCGCGACGCGGGGCGCATCCTCGGCCATCGGCGTTTCGTCGGCAGCCATCCCATGGCCGGCAGCGAGCAGAAGGGCGCGGCCTTCGCGCGGGCCGACCTCTTCGCCGGGGCGACCTGCATCCTCACGCCCGAGCCGCGCACGCCCCCGGCCGTCACGGCGCGCGCGGAGCGTCTGTGGCAACAGATGGGCATGCGGACGGTGCGGATGACGCCGGCTGCACACGACCGCACCGTGGCGAGGATCAGTCACCTGCCGCACGCGCTGGCGAGCCTGTTGATGAGCCTGCCGGGCAGGGCGGACCTGGACGTGGCCGCGGGCGGCTTCCGCGACGCGACTCGCCTGGCCAGCGGCGACCCGGAAATGTGGCGAGACATCTTCGTCAACAATCGCCGGCACATCCTGGCCGCGTTTGACGCATTCGAGGAGGAACTGCTCGCCCTGCGCGACCTGGTGGAGATGGGCGACGCCAAGGGCCTGGAGCGGTTCTTCGCCGCGGCCAAGAAGCGGCGGGACGCGACGATCGCCCGGGTGGTGCTCGACCGCCGCATCGCGGCGGAGTGAGGCATCGACCGCGGAGGCGCAGAAGGCACGGCGCGGGCTTCGCCCGCAATTCAAGGCAGCAGACAGCAGGCAAGATGGGCATCCGCCTTTCTGGGTGCCACGGCTGCGCTGTTTGCAGCCGTGGCGCCCGGAATCCGCTTTCCTGCTCCGGTGTGAACCGAATGCCCATGAATGCCGAGACTGGAGCATCATTGTTGCGTTCTATTCAGCCCAACGGGCTGACGGAATGCAGCCCAGGGCAACGCCCTGGGTGCCGGAAACCCAGAAGGACAAGCCCTGTAAGGGCGGCAGAAGTGCGTGCAGAGATTCTCTCGCCCTTTACAGGGCTTGGGCTTGAGAGGTAACGAGTACCCAGGGCGTTGCCCTGGGCTGTCATATGTCAGCCTTTCAGGCTGAGGAACACGCATCACTCCCGGCTCGGACCGCAATAGTGATGCTACAGTCTGTGAATGCCTGCGGTTTGGGGAACGCACGTGAAGAGTCTCAGCGCCATCTCGATTCGCGACGTGGCCGGCGGGACGATCATCGCCGTCAAGGCCGTGCCCGGCGCGTCGCGCGACCGCGTCATGGGAGCGCTGGGCGATTGCCTCAAGATCGCGACGGCCGCTCCGGCGGAAAAGGGCAAGGCCAACCAGGCCGTGAGCGAGATCCTTGCCAAGGCGCTGGCTGTGCCCGCCCGCGACGTGACTCTCCACGCCGGCGGGACCAACCCGCGCAAGGAGTTCCTCGTGGCGGGCCTGTCCGCGGCACAGGTCCGCCAGCGGCTGCAACGCCTGTAGAAGGCGGGGCCAGGGGTTCAGGCAAGGCGCGCCAGTCGCCGAAGGGCCGGCCCGGGCCGGGCGGATCGCCGGGGTCGTCCCGGTTGGGCTTCCGGAGCGAAGGCGTCCGCGGCCTGCGCCCTATCCCGCCCCGTACGCCGCCTGGATCAGGCCGATGATGTACCCGTACGCGAACGCGAAGTGCTGCCGCCCGTCGGGGTCCTCGCCGTGGTGCGGCACGTGGTCGGGCATCAACATCCCCGTGTAGCCGGCCTCCTTGTAGGCCAGCGCGGCCTTGAACATGTCGATCTCGCCCTCGTCGTGGTACGTCTCGGCGAACTTCTCGCGTCCGCCGCGCAGGTTGCGGAAGTGCACCTGCACGATCTTCCCTCGCGTGCCGAACCAGCGGATCGCGTCGTACAGCCCGGCGGGCTTCTCCTTGTCCGGCAGGAACTCCCAGACGCACCCCTGGCAGAACGTCAGGCCGTGGAACGGGCTGTCGGCAATCCGCACGAACTTCTTCAGCCCCTCGACCGTGTCCATCACCTGCGCGACTTTGTACGGGTTGGGATGCGGCATCGGCGGGTCGGGCGGATGGCACGCCAGGCGCACCTTCGCCTCCGCGGCCGCGGGGACCACCGCCTTCAGGAAGTAGGCGATGCGGTCCCACATGTCCTCTTCCTCGACGGGCCCGAGGCCGACGCCCTTGCCGGGTTGCGGGGTGACCTTGGCAAGGTCCCACGCGGTGTAGTCGGCGCCGCCGCGCCCGGGCTGCTTTTCGGTGCGGGCGCGCCACGTCCGCACGTGCAGCGTGTAGGCCAGGCACCCGATGCCCCCCGCGCCGGCGGCGGCAATTTCCTTTCGGCACCGCTCGATGGCGGCGTCGCGCCGGGCGGGCGCCAGCACGTCGATGGGCACGCCCCAGTACATGCTTTCGGGCACAAGGCCGGCGTCTTCGACGGCCTTGCGGGCCTCGCGGCACGACTCGGCGGTCCAGATGCGGTCGGGGCCCGCGCGAGCGGGCGAAATGCAGATGTGCCGCACGCCGCAGCGAAGCAGGAAAGGCAGGAGCTTGGGGTCGCTGCCCCCCCGCTGGCAACCCACGTGCATGCGGGCGGAACTCGGCGCCGACGTGGATCCCGGTACGGCCGCCCCGTCAGGCGGGGGCGTTGGCGAAGGACCCGCGCCCATCGCCCTGCCTGCCGCGGCCAGCGCCGCGGCAGCGCCCGCGCTCGCGAGAAAACCTCTGCGGTTCATGGTGCCTCCGGAGCTCAACCGTACGATGCCGTCGTCGGTAGTTTGAACCCCCGCGGCCGGGCGAACTACCGCGCGGCGGTCTCGCGCGCGGCGACGGTTCAGCGTCTGAGCCCGACGGGGACGACTTGCCGCGGCGGAGCGTGCCGTGGCGGGACACGCGCCGGCTCCGCCGACGTCTTGACCCGCCCTCACCCGCATTTGCCTTGAAAAACGAACGCCGCCGCCCCAGAATCGCCCGCGACTCGGGAAAGTTCCGCCGAATGCCGCCCGTTGCCTCCGCACGGCGTAACACGGAGATCCATGGATCAATCCCTCGCACAACTCGATCAGCGACACCGCCTCAGCGTCCTGGTGGTCGATCTGGGCCTGGCCGCCAATGCCATCCTCGCGACGCTCAAGCTTGGCGGCGGCATCCTCGGCCACAGCCAGGCCCTGCTGGCCGACGGCGTCAACTCCACGTCCGACGTGGCCTACTTCCTCATCGTCCGCATCCTGTTGAGCATGGTGCGCAAGCCCGCCGACGAGGAGCACCCCTACGGCCACCGGCAGTTCGAGAGCATCGCCGCCCTGGTGGTCGGCGCGTTCGTGCTCACCACGGCCGTGGCGGTGTTCTGGGACTCGGTCAACAAGGTGTACGACCTGTGGGCGGGCAACGCCGACGCGGCCGGGGCATCGTGGTGGGCCCTTCCGATCGCGGGCTTCACCGTGGTCTCCAAGTTGGTGCTGGCGCGGTACACCCGGAAGGTGGGCCTGCGACTGCACAATCCGGCCGTCACTGCCATCGCCAGCGACCACCGCAACGACGTCTTCGCGGCCACGGCGGCGGCGATCGGCATCTTCGCCGGGCACATGGGCCTGCTCTGGGCCGACCCCATGGCCGGCGCGGTCGTCGCCGTGCTGATCCTTAAAACCGGCATCGAGATCATCCGCGGGTCGTCCAAGGAACTGATGGACACGGTGCCCGGGCGCGAACTCCGCGATCAGGTGATGCAGAGGCTCTCGCCGATCGCGGGCGTGCTGGAGGTCGAGGAGATCCTCGCCCACCGGTTCGGCCCGTACATCGTCATCAACGTCACCATCGGCGTGGACGGCTCGAGGACGGTGGCCGACGGCGACCGCATCGCCACCCAGGCCGAGCACGTCATCTGCCACGAAATCGACATGGTGCAGCGGGTGCACGTCCACTACCACCCGGCGAGGACCGACGGCGGCGTTTGACGCACATGGAATTGCGCCGCGGCGCCGGGAACCGTGGGACCGGATGCCGACCGGACGGAGCGCCGCTTCCCGGTGCCCGGCCCCACGGTCTCGGGAAGGAAGAACCATGCCCGGTACGATTGAGGACATCCCCGTGTCGGGTCCCGGAACGCCGGCCCGCCAGGCCGAGCCGTTCTTCCTGGTCGTCTTCGGGGCCTCGGGCGACCTGACCAGCCGCAAGCTCCTGCCGGCGATCTACAACCTCCACTGCCAGGGGCTGCTGCACGACAAGTCGCGCGTGATCGGCTTCGCCCGCACGGAGATGACCGACGACGGCTTCCGTGACGCCCTCCGCAAGGCCACCCGCGAGGCGCTGCGATGCGACGGCCGGGGCGTCGACGACGCCGGCTGGCGGCTCTTCGCCTCGCGGCTGCACTACGTTCGCGGCGACTACGGCGAGGCCGAAGGCTTCCAGGCGCTGCGGAGTCGCATCGCGGAGCTTTCCGCCGGCAACGGCGCGGCGCCGCCCAACACGCTGTGGTACCTGGCCACGCCGCCGCAGGCGTTCCCGGCCGTGGTGGAGCAGCTCGACGCGGCGGGGCTGGCGCGCAAGGGCGCCACCGGCGCGCCGTGGTCGCGTCTGGTGGTCGAGAAGCCCTTCGGGCGCGACCTGGCCAGCGCCCGCGAGTTGAACCGGCGCATCGGGCAGGCGTTCGCCGAGGAGCAGGTCTTCCGCATCGACCACTATCTGGGCAAGGAGACCGTCCAGAACATCCTGGTGCTGAGGTTCGCCAACAGCATCTTTGAACCCATCTGGAACCACAAGTACGTCCACCACGTGCAGATCACCGCCGCCGAGGCCGACGGCGTCGCTCGGCGCGGGCGGTACTACGACTCGGCCGGGGCCATCCGCGACATGGTGCAGAACCACACGATGCACCTGCTGTGCCTGGTGGCGATGGAGCCGCCGTTCGCCCTGGAGGCCGGCGCCGTCCGCGACGAGAAGGTGCAGGTCCTGCGGGCCCTGCGCCCGATCCCGCCGCAGTGCGCGCCAGAAAACGTCGTGCTGGGGCAGTACGCTCCGGGGAAGGCCGATGGCCTCGACGTGCCGGGATACCTCCAGGAGTCGGACGTTTCGCCTGATTCGCGGACGGAGACTTTCGCGGCCCTGCGGGTGATGATCGACAACTGGCGGTGGGCGGGCGTGCCGTTCTTCATCCGCACGGGCAAGCGTCTGCCCGCTCGCCGCACGGAAATCAGCGTGCATTTCCGGTCCGTGCCGCAGGTGCTGTTCAACGCCCCGCCCCACGGGCCGCTGACGCCCAACGTGCTGGCCATGCGGATCCAGCCCGACGAGGGCATCCACATGGAGTTCCAGGTGAAGAAGCCCGGACTCGCCATGCAGATTCGCCCGCTGGAGATGAGCTTCTCCTACGCCGAGGGGTTCGGCGCCGCCCCGCCGGAGGCCTACCAGCGCCTGCTCCTGGACGCCGCCCTGGGCGACGCCACGCTGTTCACCCGCGGCGACGAAGTGGACGCGGCCTGGCAATTCCTCACGCCGGTCCTGGAAGGCTGCTCGCAGTGTCGCGGCCCGTTGCCGCAATACCCCGCAGGCACGTGGGGCCCCCAGCAGGCCCAGCGACTGCTCGCGGCCGAAGGCGACCGGTGGCACGTACGGTAGCACGCCGTCTCTTGCGGGCCGGCGGAACAAACCGGCGATCAACGCGTCCATTGTTGACACAACCGGCACAAAGGAAACTTGGAATGCGCATCCCGCGATCCGGAATTCGAGCGTCCGCGTCGGCGGCGATCCTCGCGATGGCGGCTGGCGTCGCCTTCGGCGAGGACTGGCCGCAGTGGTTCGGCCCTGCGCGCAACGGCCACAGCGCCGAGGCCATCTCCGTCGATTGGCCCGCCGCCGGACCCAAGGTTCTCTGGCAGGCGGACGTGGGCATGGGGCACGCGCCGGTTTCGGTCGTCGCCGGCCGGGCCGTCACCCTGGGCTTCGCCAACAAGCTCGACACGGTCTGGTGCTTCGACGCCAACGCCGGCCGCGTGCTGTGGAGGTTCGACTACCCGGCTGTGGGACACTTCGGAAAGAACGAGTGGGGCGCAGGCAAGTGCGACGGCCCGCACGCCGCGCCCGCCATCGCCGACGGCAACGTCTTCACGCTCAGCCGCGACGGCAAGGTGCATTGCCTGGCCCTCGCCAACGGCAACTGCCGATGGAGCCGCGATCTGACGGCCGACCTGAAGGCGAAATTGCCCGAGTGCGGCTTCGCCGGCTCGCCGCTGCTGATGGGCCGGGCCGTCGTCGTCAACGTGGGCACGTATGGCACGGCCCTGGATTGCGCAAGCGGTCGCACGCTGTGGACCACCGGCACGCAGATCGCCGGGTATGCCGCGCCCGTGTTCCACGCCGACGCCGCCGGCAAACGCCGGTTGCTGATGTTCGCCTTCGCCGACCTGGCGGCGGTGGACCCCTGCGACGGGCGCGTGATGTGGGAATTCCGCTGGCCCACGCGGTTCGGCGCCAACGTCGCCGATCCGCTCGTGCTGGACGGCAACGTGTTCTTCACCTCGGCCTACAACCGCGGCTGCGGCGCGGTGGACCTGGCCACCGGCAAGCCCCGCTGGCAGAACCGCTCGGTGAATTCGCAGTGCAGCCCGGTCATCCTGCACGAGCGAAAGATCTACGGCTTCGACGGCTACATCAACGACGGGCGCGACAAGCAGGCCCTGGTGTGCCTGGACCCCAACGGCCGCGAAGTGTGGCGGCGGCCGGGGCCGTGCGGACAGATGATCCTCACCGGCGGCGGGAAGCTGCTGATGCTCCTGACGACGGGCGAACTTGTCGCTGCCGCGGCGTCGCCGAAGGCGTACGAAGAACTGGCCCGGGCCCGCGTTCAGCCGGCCGAGGAATGCCCTGTCCCGCCCGCGCTGGCGAACGGGCGGCTGTTCTGCCGGACGGGCAAGGGGCGCGTGGTGTGCCTGGAGGTGAAGAAAAAGTAAGCAGGGATAAAGGGGATGAAAGGGATAGGAGATCACGAGTTCTCTTATCCCTTTCATCCCCTTCATCCCTGCTGGTCTCTCCCGTTCTCACAGCGGATACAGGAACGGGCTGAGCGCCGAGTGGGCGGTCAAGGCGATCAGAAGGCCGAGGATCAGCAGGATGATGATGATCGGCGCCAGCCACCACTTCTTGTTGTGGCGGAGGAAATCCCAGAACTCGCGCAGCAGCCCCGGCGACGGCTGCGCCGCCTGCTCGGCGAACGTGCGGGACTCTTCCGTTGAGGGAGACTGCTGATCGGCCATGCGGGAATCATACTCTACTCGGCGCGCGACGGAGCAACCGATTGTGGGGCGGCGAAGCGGCCGAGGACGAGAACGGCGAGCAGGACGACGACGACTGGGGAACAGCCCGGGACGACGACGACTGGGGAACGGCCCGCGACGACGACTACTGGGGAACAGCCCGCGACGACGACGACTGGGGAACAGCCCGCGACGCCGACTACTGCGAAGGGAAGGGGACCGGGATGCCCCGGCCACGCCGGGCCGGGGCTTGGAGCGGAGGAACAAGCAGGTGAGCGCCGGCTTCCGGTTTGTCCTCGTCGTCGCCCTCGTCTCCGGATGGGGTTCCTTCGGGGCTCGTCCTGGGGCTGTCCTCGCTTGCCCGCGGACACCCGACACTCCGAAGGAGCGGTTGGCTCGACACTTTGCGTTCGCCGCGGTTGCCCTGGGCCGCATTCGGTCCTACACTGTGCCATATACGAGGAGTTCGCGTTCGATGGCGCAGTCGCAACCGAGGAAGATCTTCATCGCCGCAACCATGCAGGACCAGGGCAAGACCACCGTCTCGCTGGGCCTGATGGCCGCGTTCCAGAACCGCTGCCCGCCGGTGTGCTTCATCAAGCCCGTGGGGCAGCGGTACATCGAGATCGACGGCGTCCGCGTCGACGAGGACGTCGCGCTGCTCAACGCCATCTTCCCCTCCGGCGTGGCCCTGGCCGACATGAGCCCCGTCACCGTCGGGCGCACGTTCACCCGCGAGTACTTCGCCAACCCGCAGCCGGGCATGCTGGCCAATCGCATCCGCGAGAGCTTCGCCCGCGCGTCGCGGGGGATGGGGTTCGTGGTGATCGAGGGCACCGGGCACGCCGGCGTGGGCAGCTGCTTCGACACGTCCAACGCGGATGTGGCCGCCCTGCTGGACGCGAAGGTGATCCTGGTGACCAGCGGGGGCATCGGCAAGCCCATCGACGAGGTGCTGCTCAACCAGAGCCTCTTCCGCGACGCCGGCGTGGAACTGCTGGGCGTCGTGCTCAACAAGGTTCTGCCCGATAAACTGACCGACATCGGCGACGCCGTCCGCTCCGGCCTGGCCCGCAAGGGAATCGAACTGCTGGGCGTCGTGCCCTACAACCCGCTGCTGGCCAACCCGACCATGCAGCACATCCGCGAGGAACTGGAGGCCCAGGTTCTTCAGGGCGGCGATGCGTTGGCGAACATCTTCAACGCCGTGGTCGTCGGCGCCATGGCCGCCCCGAGGGCCATGAACTACCTCACCCCAGGCTGCCTGCTCATCACCCCCACCGATCGCGACGACCTGCTCATGGCCGTGCTCTCCTCGTCCAAGGCGCGGAAGATGGCGGGGATCCTGTTGACCGGCGGCAACCGGCCCAGCCAGGACGTCCTGGACCTGGTCCACCAGACTCGCATGCCGGTCCTGCTGGTGGAGGCCGACAGCTACTCCGCGGCGGCCGCCGTGCACAACGTCAAAGTGAAGATCCTGCCGGACGATACGGGGAAGATCGCGGCCGCGACGCACCTCATCAACGAGTACGTGAACGTGGACCGGATCATGGAGCGGGTCTAGGGCGGTTGCGGATTGCCGACCGCCTGCTTGCAGAACAGGGCGATTGCGCCGCTTGCGGCTGGCCCAACCACCCGGAGCGGAGTTGGAGCGCCGTGAGCGCCGGATGCCGCGAGCCTCCCGGAAGAGAGCCGCATCGGGTAGCCTGGACTTCCGTTGGCCGTTAGAATCTGCATGGAACAGGCACGTGAGACGTTCGCTCGTCGCCGAGCCGCGGTCCGCGGCCACTTCTGCACGCGATTGTCAACAGGCGCCGGTCGAGCTTGAGGTGAAGCCCGCGTCTCCGTGGGAATCCCGGAGACCGATGGCGGCGAGGACTCCGGGCCTGCTTGGCGAAGCGGAGGTATCGGTGAAAGGCGAAGTCATCCGGGTACTGCTGGTGGAAGACGAGCCGGTGATGGCCCGACTGGTGCAGACGCACCTCGACCAGGTCCCGGGGCTCGTCGAGCTGGTGCACGTCGACCGGCTTTCCTCGGCCATCCACCGGCTCAACAGCGGGGACTTCGACGCGGTGCTGCTGGACCTGGGCCTTCCTGACAGCGTGGGGCTGGAGACGTTCCGCATGGTGCGGCACGTCAACACGATGGTGCCCGTGGTGGTGATGACCGGCGTGGAAGTGGACGACCTGGCCATCCAGGCCGTGCGCGAAGGCGCCGAGGACTACGTGTTCAAGGGCCGGATGGACGGCAGCCAACTCCTGCGGAGCATCCGCTACGCCGTGGAACGTTCCGGGCGGCGGCGGATCGACGATGCCGCCAAGGCCGCCCGGCACGAACTGGGGATCGCACGGCAGATTCAGCAGCAGTTGTATCCCACGGGCGCGCCGCAGATCGACGGCTTCGAACTGGCCGGGCTGTCGCTTCCGGCGGGGGAGGTCGGCGGCGACTACTACGACTTCATCTCCACCTGCGACGGCTCGGTGATGGTGGCCGTGGGCGACGCCGCCGGGCACGGGCTCGGCCCGGCCCTGCTGATGGCCGAAATGCGCGCGACGCTGCGGGCCCTGGCCTGCACGATGCGATCGCCGGACGAGATCCGCGGCCTGGCGGACCGGCTGCTGTCCGACGGCATGGCCGAGGACCGGTTCATCACGCTGCTGCTGGCCCGGCTGGACAGCGACCGCAGCCTCACCTACGTCAGCGCCGGGCACCCGCCGGGCTACGTGCTGGACGACCGCGGAGGCGTCCGCCGCGAACTGGGGGCCACCGCCCTGCCGCTGGGGCTGGAGGAATCCGGCCGAGTCGACCCCGAGCAGAGGATCGTCCTTTGGCCGGGAGAAAGCGTGTTCCTGTACACCGATGGCCTGGCCGAAGCGCACTCGCCGCAAGGCGAGTCCTTTGGCCTGCAGCGTGCCCTGGCGGTCGTGGGCCGCCTGCCGCACGCGCCGGCGGAGGACGTCCTGAAGGCCCTGAGGGAGCAGGTGAGGGACCATTGCGCCGGCCGGACGCCCTACGACGACCTTACGGCCGTGCTGATCCGGGCGGTGTGAGGGCAAGACGTTGTTGCCCCGCCGAGGGCTCCGGGGGGCCCCGGCGGGGATTCTGTCTATGCGTAGTCCACCCGCACGCGAGTGCCGTCGTGCGGCAGGCCGGCGACGACGTCCAGGATCACCGTGCTCTTGCGCCCCTCGACGCCGTCGCATGCCAGCGGCGCCAGCCCATTGAGGTGCTGAACGAAGTTCTCGATCAGCCCCCAGTGCATCCACGGCAGGGGCCCGCAATCGATCCGCTCCTGCCGCCCGCCGCGATCCAGCAGCAGCTTGCCCGCCTTGAGGTCCTCCACCACCAGCCTTCCGGCGTCGCCCTCAAATGTCAGCGTCTCGGGCAGCAGCTTCTCCTGCCAGCCCAGGTGCGTGCAGCTTTCGACGCCCTCGGCGTTGCGGCAGTGCAGCACCGGCCCGGCATCTGCGCAACTCCCGCCCGGGAGCTTCTCCACGCTCGCCCAGGCTTCCACCACGTCGCCGCAGAAGAAGTGCACCAAGTCCAGCCGGTGGCTATCGGGGAACTCGTCGTTGATCCACAGCCGCCGCGGGCGCCCGACGGCGCCGTCCGCCAGCATGGCCTTCGCCCGCAGGATGCTGGGGTAGCAGCGGCGATAGTACGCCACGCCAAGTGCCACGCCGCGCGCCGTGGCCGCGTCGATCATCCGCCGGCACTCGGCGGCGTTGTTCGCCATGGGCTTCTCGCACAGGACGTGCTTGCCCGCCGCGATGGCGGCCAACACCGGCGCCAGGTGCGTCCGGTCGGGCGTGGCGACATAGACGGCCTCGACCTCGCCGTCGGCAAGCAGGTCCTCCACGCGGTCGTAGAATCGCGGCACCTTGTGGCGCCGCGCGAAATCGGCCGCCTTCTCGCGGTCGCGCCGACACACAGCCGCCAGGCGGCTGTGCGGAACCTGGTAAAGCGGCGGGCCGCTCTTCCGCTCGCAGACGTCGCCGCAGCCGATCGTTCCCCACGTGATCGTTCGCATGGGCCTATCCTGTCCACGAAATCCCGTCCGCCAGTTGCGCGAAGCAGAGGCCTGACATGGCGCTCCCGCCGTCCGGCCGGGCAGATCGCGGCTCCCTACCAGGGCTTCTCCATGTGCTCCACGACGCGCCTGGCCAGGCGGTTGATCACGTCCTCGCTGCCCTGGAAAAAATCCTCGCCGATGGGGCGCTGCGGCAGATACGTGCCCGCCTGGCGGAAGCGGGACTGGCTGGCCAACACCTTGCCGCTGCGCAGATCGGTCCACGTGAAGGACACCGTGAACGTGATCTCCGCTTCGCGCGGCAGGCCCGTGTCCGGATTGAAGCTCAGCACGCGCTGCTCGACCTGCTCGATGCGGCCGCGAAGTTCGGTGTCGGCCCTCTTCTTCTCAACGACCTTGTACGGGGTGTCCAACTCGATGCGCTTCACCAGCGCCTCGGTGAGGCGGAACTCCAGCCCGCGGCGGTACACGTCCTTGCCGATGTCGAAAATCGGCACGGCCACCGTCCGGATGTTCTCCTGGTACTGGTTGGCGAAGCTGTACCCGCGGGCGGGATCGCTGCTGCACCCGGCCAATGACAGCAGGGCGAGCACCACCGGGGAGGCGAACAATGCAGGACTGGCTCTCATGGTTTGGCGCCTCTCTGGGTCGGGACGAGGTCCTCAAGCGGAATCGGGGCCGGCGAGGTCGTCGTCGTGGGCGTGGGCGTGGCGCCCACACCCTCGCCCAGGCGTCCGGCCCCGGCGGGGGCCGGGGGCCCGACCGGTTGCGTGGCGGGCGCGCCTGCCGGTTGGCTCGTCGCCTCCGGCGGCACGTCGGCAAGTTCCAGGCCCATGATCCGCGTGCGGGCCTGCTCGCCCCACGACAGTTCGCCGTAGTTCTCGACCACCAGCCGGTAGTAGAACTGCGCCGCCTTGTGCCGCCCGATGCGGTCGTAGAACTCCGCCGTGCGGAAGGTCTTCTCCGCCCGCGCCACCACGATCGTCGACAGCATGTCGCCGACGTTCTCCTTCTCGGCCGCGCCGGGATAGCGTTCCTTGAACGCCTTCAGCCGCTGCTCGGCGTCGATGATCGGCGTCTCGTCGAACGGAGCGCCGCGAAACGCCGCGTACATCGCCCGCGCCGCCTGAAGCATCGCGTGAGGGCTCCGCTCGCTCTTGGGGAACAGGGCCAGGTAGTGGTCGTACGCCTCGGCCGCCTCCGACCACTTGCCGTTGGTATACTTGTACTGGCCGATCCGCAGCAGGGCCTTCTCGGCAATCTCGGTGCCGGGGGCGTGGTCGGCCACGCGATTCAGGATCTTCAGCCCCTCGTCCTCGGCGGGCAGGCGTATCAGTCCGCCCCACAGGATCCTCTTCTTGCCGGCCAGGAACGCGTCGGCGACTTCCATCTCGCGCATCAGGGCCCGTTCCAGGAACGGCCCGCCGGGGAACTCGTCGAGTTCCTGCTCGAACCACTCGTACGCCTGCCAATACATCCCAGCCTCCAACTGGGCCTGCCCGGCCAGCAACTTGGCCTCTTCGCGGGCCGGGTCGTCGCTGTAGCGCTTGAGGAATCGCTCGGCGGCCTGGACGGCTTGCTTGTACTGCTTCTGGTCGACCCACTGGCGAATCAGGTTCAGTTCGCCCTGGGGCGTGCCCTCGGCGGGGGGGGCGGCGAGCTCCCACTTGCCGTCCTTCCAGACGTAGTCGCCCGCGGGCGCCGCCGCACAGGCCAACGCCAGCGCCGCGCCGCACGCGGCCAGACGCACCATGCCGTTCGTCATGACCGAAGATTATACGGGACGGCCGCGAAGTGTCGAGAAGCAAGTGTCGAGTGTCGAGTGTCGGGTGTCGAGTATCGAGGGATAGGAAAGAGACGGCCGATCACGATCACGAGGGGAAGCTGTCGCTGTCTCGCGATTGCCCTCTCACGTCACCCGCCTCGTCGGTAAGGGGATGTCCAAGGAGCGGCAGCTTCGTGATCGTGATTCGTGATCGGCTGTTTCCCGGTCCCGACACCCGGCACTCGACACCCGGCGCAGGACGCTCTATCATCATCGCCAGAAGGAGACCGTTTGATGCCCACCCGCAAGGCCGCGTACGGAAGAGTGAAGAACGTCCTGCTGATCGTCGGCGGCGCCGCGCACGCCTACGACCCCTGCGCCAACTCGGCCAGGCAGTTCATCGAGGCCGGCGGGCGATACGCCGTCACCGTCGCCGAAGACCTGGCCGCGCTGGAAACCGGGTTCGGGCGCTACGCCGCCGTGATCGTCTTCACCGCCCGCGACGGGATGACCGCCAAGCAGGAGAAGGTCCTGGTCCGCTTCGTCCGCGGCGGCGGCGGACTCGTCGGCGTGCACAGCGCGGCGGCCAGCTTCGCCGACCGCCCGGGCTGGACGAAGCTGCTCGGCAGCCGCGTGCAGCGCGGCGGGCCTGTCCGCATCGCCGACCTCGCCGTCGCCATCGCCGACAAGGCCCACCAGGCCACCCTGCGACTGGATGACTTCACCCTCAGCGAGGAATTCTACGAACTCGTCGAGGTCGCGCCCGACGCCCACGTGCTCGCCCAGACACGCTGGTTGGGCAAGGCCTTCCCCGTGATGTACTGCCGCGAGGAAGGCGCCGGCCGCGTGTTCTACACCGCCCTGGGACATTTCCAGCAGACCTGGCGCGTGCCGGAGTTCCAGCGAAGCCTGCTGCACGGGCTGGACTGGTCCTGCCGCCGCGAACCCAAACGCCGCGAACCCGTCCGCTGCGCGATGCTCGGCTACGGGGCGTCGTTCAACATGGGCCGCTGCCACAGCGAGTTCATCGCGGGCACCTCCGGCGGCATGGCGGCCGTGGCCGCCTGCGACATCGACCCCGCCCGCACCGCCGCCGCGAAGATCGACTTCCCCCACTTCGAGACGTACCCGAACATCGACGAACTGCTCAAGGCCGACGACGTGGACCTCGTGGTGAACATCACGCCCCACCACCTGCACGCCCCGCTGGCCCTCCGCTGCCTGCGGGCGGGCAAGCACGTCGTGATGGAGAAACCGTTCTGCCTGTCGGTCGCCCAGGCCGACGAACTCATCGACGCCGCCCGACGCGCCAACGTCATGCTTACCGTGTTCCACAACCGCCGCTGGGACGGCGACTTCATGACCATGCGCCGCCTCATCCAGGATAACGCCATCGGCGACCTGTTCGAGATCGCCTGCGGGTTCTCCGGCTACGGCCGCCCCAAGGAATGGTGGCGCAGCGACAAGCTCATCAGCGGCGGCAACATGTATGACTGGGGCGCCCACTTCACCGACTGGGTGCTCCAGCTCATGCCCCAACCCGTCGCCTCGGTCCAGGGCTTCTCCCACAAGAAGGTGTGGATGCACTGCACCAGCGAAGACCACACCCAGGCCATCGTTCGCTTCGCCGACGGCGCCATGGCTGACATCTGCTTCTCGTCCATCTCGGCGGCCCCGCGCCCGCGATGGCGAATCCTCGGCACACGCGGCGCCATCCTCGACGACCGCACCGTCGACAAGGGCGGCAAGGTGATAACCGCCGAGAACGGCCTGCTCTCCACGCGCGAAGTGAAGTGGGAACCGACGCGGTGGGGCGAGTTCTACCGCAACGTGGCCGACCACCTCCTGCTGGGCGACGAACTGCTCGTCAAGCCCGAGCAGGCCCGCCGCGTCATCGGCGTCATCGAGTGTGCGGAGCGCTCGAGCAAGTCCGGCCGGCCGGAAACGATCCCGGGCGAGTAGCGGGCATTCCTGCCCGCGGCCTGGCGGGCGGATGTACCTGCGTTGCGGGCACACTGCAACCGGCTCGCGTGCCCTGCGCGGCGCGGGCAGGGACGACTTGCCGGCCTTCTACTCCGGCCACGGAGCCATCGAGGCCGATGACTCGCCCCGGTATGTACGGGTTTGACAGATTCGCCGGGACCAGGGATTGCAGTGGAGACCATTGGAATCAGCGCAAACTTCGCCGTGGCCCGGGGCGCCCCGGACTGGCGGCGGCACATCCCGACCGCGTGCGGCCGGGGAGTGCCGTTTTGGGGCGGGCCCCGATGTCGGGGGCGTCAGCCGCCCCCAGACCGCACGCCGCTTCCCGCTCCCCCGGCCGAACCGGTCTAGAACCGCTGCCGAGGGGGCGCAGCCGCACGATCGCCTTCGATGGCGACCCTAGTACCCCCGCCGCGCTCGAAGCGATCCTGGCCGGCAGGATTGCGGCCAGCGGGTTCCCCGGGAAAGCCATGCGGGCAACAGCTCTCTCGTACAATCGAACATCGCGGTTGTGGCGACTTCTGAGAGTTTGTGGAAGAATCGCGGAAGCGGCCTTGTCCCTCTTAGCCCGGAAGGGGCGATCAGGATTTGGCCGTGGGCGTAAGCCCCAATACGGTTCAGTTAAGGAAAGCAGGACGAAAAACGAGACTGTAGCGTCATCATTGCAGTTTCGAGACAGGTGGAGCACTGTTCTTCAGCCTGAAAGGCTGACGGAATACAGCCCAGGGCAACGCCCTGGGTACCCATGGCCCCCAAGATCAAGCCCTGAAAG
>CAYWTX010000399.1:0-8750 GCA_964461295.1 uncultured Planctomycetaceae bacterium
GACAGGATACCGACGACATGCAGTAACGGTCATTCGTGCCAATGCGGTCAGGGAGGACGCTATGAAGTGTCAATCTCGTCCCAAGGCGCTGGTGGTCGAAGACGATCAGCGAACGCGCGAAACGATTGATGAGGTGCTCACGGCCCTGGAGCACGAATACGACACTGCGACGTGTCTGCTGGAGGCCCGAAAACTCCTCAAGGTCAACGGCTACACCTACGTCCTGCTGAACTGCCGCATCCCGGCAAGGCTGGGCGGCACCCCGCGAACACAGAATACGGAGAACTTCCTCGAGGTGCTCGCGGACGTGAAGGGCAAGGACATGCCCCCGGTCGTCATCTTGCTCCCGCCCGAGTCGGCATACGCTGATGTCACCCGTGAGGCATCGATCCGATGGGCCGCTGGCGTGATGCGACGCGGAGCTGCAGACTTCATCGCCAAGCCGTTCGCCACTGAGGGGCGGACGCTTGACCGAGTAATCAAGAAAGTCCTTGTGGGCAAGGTGGAGCCGGCTTGCATTTCCTGGCCAACTGCGGCCCCTGATGAAGCCAGCGTGGACGCAGCCGAGCCTGGCGCGGACTCCACCGCGCTTCCTGACCGAAAGAAGCCTGCCGATCTTCCAGTTCCCGCGGCGGCAACGGAAGACCGTTGGTCAACGGTGCCCAACGAGCCGGTCGAAGTCGACGACTTCATGGCCAGGTTCTGCGAGCAGCGCAGCAAGGAGAACCGTGTGTGCCGCAAGCGGGCGCTCCTTGCCGCGGCGCGCCACGAGACCGTTAAGTTGCCTCCCTTGGCCAACCCACACAAGCAGGGCCAGCCCAACAGGTATCTCGTCCGTGACTTGCTTGGTGCTTGGCAGGGCTTTCTCGACGAAGGTGTCGACCTGCCGCCATTGCTCCCTCAGTACCGCACGTTCCCCCAGCAGGCTACAGCCCGCGGGGCGGACCCATGAGCCCTGTTGCGATCAGAACCTTGACGCGGCCCCGGCAAGCAGGTACATCGACAATCGCAGCGCCACATGACGCTGCCATGTGATAGGAAGGTCATGGCGCACGCAGGCATCATCTTTGACGGCGACGACACCCTCTGGGACACGATGCCGTTATACAGAAACGCAAAAGACCGCTTCCTGACCCTGATGACCGCACTCGGGTTCTGCCAAGCCGATGTCAGCCGCGCATTTGATCGCAACGACGAATCCAATGTGGCGACACTAGGGTTCTCGCGCGGTCGTTTCCCGGCATCTATGGTCCAGACGTACCGAGAGTTTTGCAGGGCTACCCGGTCGTCAACGGACCCCCAGGTCGAACATAGCATTGCTGCGATTGGAGATGCCGTCTTTGACATGCCTATTACGGCTCGGCCGAGTGCCCCCGGCGTTCTGCGCGACTTGCGCGTGGCCTTTACTCTGGTGCTGGCCACGAAGGGCGACACGGCGATCCAGGAAAGGCGAATCGCTCAATCCGGTTTAGAGATGTTCTTTGATCGCACTTACATTCTTGGCGACAAGTCGGCCGAGGCATTCCGTCGCATCGTCAGAGAATGCGCACTCGTAACGGAGCAGAGCTGGTCTGTCGGGAATAGTGTTCGCTCAGATATCGTCCCAGCGCTGGAGATCGGTTTGAAGGCGGCGTGGGTTCCCTCGGACACATGGAACTACGAAGACGCTACTGTGCCGCAGTCGCCACGCGTGGTCGTGTGTCGCCGGCTCGCGGAACTGCCCGCGATTATCAACACGGAGAAATGACTATGATCTATGCATTCACCTCCAATCAAGATGTCCGATACACGCAGGACGCACTTAACGCACTTGCGTATCCGCCTGGCCATATAGTGCGGTTCCGCTATCGGAAGACACATGTATCGCCGGCAGTTGCCTCCTACGAGACTGACAAAGCGGGAGTGGTTCGACTCGAGCGGTTGGCCTCACGTAGCTGCATTATCATTTTTCTGGAAGGGATACGAGGAACTGACCAGAGGGTGGACCCTGAACAGCCGTTCTCCGTGTATCCATTGCGAGGGGCAGAAATAGTCAGAATGCAGTGGAATGGCGAGGCGCTGTATGTGGATATATCCCTGAAGGGGTATATCAGTTATAGGACTGGCAAGACGACGGATGTTGCTCGCTATGATCAGATTACACAAGAATTGCGTAAGTTGCCATATCATCCGTTACCGCAATCACGCGACGGCAAAGGATTCATGTGGCTCGACGGTCAGAGGTGCAAGTATGAAAAGGGCAAGGGCGGAACCGGTGGCTACTTCTTCGCCGATGTTGCGGAGAACAGC
The DNA here is from genome assembly GCA_964461295.1 of uncultured Planctomycetaceae bacterium. Taxonomy (GTDB): domain Bacteria; phylum Planctomycetota; class Phycisphaerae; order SM23-33; family SM23-33; genus CAYWTX01. The sequence continues at coordinate 2,290 of CAYWTX010000399.1, forward strand.
GATGGATACGTGTCGTGGCCGATGTGCCCCTCGGGAGACCGCACTGAAGAGGAAGCGTGGGAGAGCGTTGTCGATATTCTGGCCAAGTCCAAGGACTTTCGGGAGGCGATGTTCTTCCGCGTGAGTGGAATCTACCGTAGACTGGGGAGAGGCTTCGATGAGTCGAATGTGGAGGTGGATCAGGGCGTAGCCGAACTGGAGTATTGTTTGCCAATGGGTGAGGTGGCGATCATGAAGGTGATGTGCTACGTTCCGATGGATGGTGGCGGGCGCGGAACCCTCTCAGTACGGAGTGAAGGAGATGGGTTTGCAGGGATTTCTCCGCGGTCCATTCACATTAGCAGCCGCTATAACGAAGAGCGGGTCATTCTGGCGTCCAAGAGGGTTCTCGACAATGTCCAGTCGCCCATTGAGGTCGTGCCGGAAGACCCAAAGGCTGTTGCCCCGAGGGTCTTCTTTCTGACAAGGGTCACGGTGCCACACTGGATTCCGTGGGTGCCGGTGGGTGTTCTGGGTCTAGCAGCTGTGTTCTTGTCAATAGGTCCCGACCTGTTGGAGAGTGTGGGTGGTCAAGGCTCGTTTCTGGCAAACTGCAAGAGCACGCTGTCTCTACTGAGCAAGGGATTGGGCGGGCTTTGCACTGCGATAGCGGCGTACCTGGCCTTCCGCAAGATGCCTGTTGGGAAGTAGCTGGGCGGGTGTAGGGATTCCGACGGCACCCGTTGTGGCAGAAAGGGAACGCGTTCAGATGAGGAAGCACGTACTGCCGGGCGAAGACGGTCATAGCGACTGGTTCGACCGGCTGAACCAATTCGAGCGGCAGGAAACGCTCCGGCAGGTGGCGTTCAAACGGAAACGCTGGCCCGACCTTCCCGATGGCGTTTGGGCCAAGAAGAAGGGCGAGACCTACACTTACCCTCACATCCTGCCCGAGGGCGACAAGTCCCTCTACCCAGGCATCGCCGGCAAGGTGGTGGAGTACAGCCATGCCAGCAACATCGCCATCCACTCCGAGTTTCTGAACCTCAGAAGCTCACAGGCGTGCTGCTTCAACGTGCTGTTCCCGCTGCGGCTCGACCCGGAGCTTGCCCGAGTCGCGCTAGAGCCGGTGCTCCCCGGTGTGCGGGAGGTATTCCGAATCGAGTTCGAGTACACCGGCCCTGATGACGATGGGGCCACGGAGTGGCTCGGCGAGCCCGCCGGTGGGCAGCGCGGCCAGAACCGCACGAGCATCGACGCCGCAGTCTGGTGGACAGAAGGAGACAGGAAACTGCTCACGTTCATCGAGTGGAAGTACACGGAGAGGAACTACGGCACCTGCGGCGGCTACGCCTCCGACGGGAACAAGCAGAAACACCTGTGCCAGAGCCTGGACGCGCAGCGCGGCGACCCTTCATCAACCTGTTATCTGACCCATGGCAGGAACACCCGACGGTATTGGGGGCGTCTCGACGACGCTCACATCGACCTCTCAGCCCTCTCGGGCCGGAAGGGCTGCCCGTTCATGGGGCCTTTCTACCAACTGATGCGCCAGCACCTCTTGGCTGCCTACTGCCGAGAGCACGAAGCCGTCGGAGAGGTCTACGTTGCTTCGATTGGTTTCCGCGGGAATCAGTCGCTCCACGAGCTTCCGGCCGACCTTCGAGGCCTTGGTGCCACCGTCGAGGACGCGTGGAACGGTTGTTTACGAGACGTTCCGCCAATGACACACGTCAACGTCGAGGCCGTCATGGAGCGCATCAAGGCAAGTCCCAGGGCGGACCAAGCCTGGCTGGCGTACCTGGAAGAGCGGTACGGTCTGTAGCGGCATTCGCCTTGGCGGTCGGCGCGGCCGTCGAGGGATTGGCCTGGGCGGTCAGTTCCCGTTGGCAGCCACCCGGCCCAGGCTCTTTCCTCGCGGCCAACTCGCGGCTATCATGCTCGCCCTATGACCTGGACACCATGGCGGTTTTTCATGGTGGCCCTTGCCGGCTGGATGAACCGGCAACAGCAGGAAGTGATAGCTTACCTCACGGAAGAGAACCGGATTCTTCGGGAAAAGCTTGGCCACAAACGCATCATCCTTAACGAGTCCCAGAAGCGCCGCCTCGCGGCTGCGGCCATGAAACTGGGCAAAGACCTCCTGCGCCAGTTCGGCACGCTGTTCTCGCCCGACACGATCCTGCGCTGGCACCGCATGCTGATCGCCCGCAAGTACGACGGCAGCGGCGGCAAGCGCGGGCCCAAGCCCAAGAAGGCCAATTCAATCCGCAAGTTGGTGCTTCAGATGGCGGCCGAGAGCCCGGGCTGGGGCTACGGGCGCATCTACGGCGAGCTGCGTAAGCTCGGCTACGACGTCCACTGGCAGACGGTCCGCCGCATCATGCTGGACGCCGGCCTGCTGCCCGACCCGGACAAGCCGTACAAGAGCACGTGGAAGACCTTCCTGGCCAGCCACTGGGAAAGCATAGCCGCCTGCGACTTCTTCAGCGTCGAGGCATGGGGCCTGAAGGGCCTGACCCGCTACATGGTCTTCTTCGTCATCGACCTGGCCACGCGGCGCGTGCAGATCGCCGGCATCCACGTGGACCCGTGCGAGACGCAGATGCTCCAGTGGGCCCGCAACCTGACCGACGCCGAGGACGGGTTCCTCAAGGGCAAGCGCATCCTGATCCACGACCGCGACCCGCTGTTCACCAGGAAGTTCCAGGAGACGCTCCAGGTGGCCGGCGTCCGCTGCCTCAAGATGCCGCGCTGGAGTCCAAACCTGAATGCCTTCAGCGAATCGTGGATACGGGCAGCGAAACGAGAAGCCTTGGACAAGATCGTCTTCTTCAGCGAGCGCCAGATTCGCTACGTTGTCGAGCAGTACGTCGAGCATCACAACCTGGAGCGCCCGCACAAGGGGCTGGAGTACCGTCGGCCGACGGAACCGGACACGCCCATGCCGCGGGACGGCCCCATCAAGTGCCGCGAGCGCCTGGGTGGCCTGCTGAAGAGCTACTACCGGGACGCGGCGTAGCCTCGGCTGAAACATGAAACCCCTGCTGTTTCTCAAGGAATGCAGGGAGAAATGCTTCCGCCGAACAGGCGCGTCTCCGTGGCCGGCGCAGCCGGTCGCATCGGGCGGCCAAAACCGTTCTGACACCCTGGATGACCTCCGGGTTCCGACGTCGGAGGTCGTCGAGGACCCCCGGGCTTTGACACCGGAGGTCGTCCTGCGCGCCGGTCACGACGTACTGGTGGCTGTCCAGCCTGCCCCGCATGGGAACTGCGCAACTGCGTCAACCGGTGGTGCGGAACTGGCGCAACTGGCGCGGAACCGCGTCGGAAAGCATCGAGAGTAGTTACTCTTTCTCGCGGAGTACGGCCGGAAAAGGCGCGGTTTCCCGCATGGTCGGCGCGCGTAATTACGCCGGTCGAGTGGTTTGGCGTGCAATCCTGTGAAATGGCCTGACGAGTTTCGCAGAATCCCCTTGGCTTCCTCTCCGTGATCTTGCCCACTGTCCCGCAATGGGTTACGTGGCTGCGGCCAACCAGCGAAGGACTACGCCTCATAACCCGGAGGTCGTGGGGTTGTGATAGGGGGCATAGGTCTGAACAATGTGGTCGAGCTGCAGTAGGACGAAGCAGAAGAAGTGGTTCAGGCACTCGCGCTTCAGGCTGCCGATCCACGACTCGGCGAAGCAATTGGCGACGGGCGCTTTGTAGGGCGTCAGCACCGGACCGCGCCTATACCCCCGGAGGTGCTCGTCAAACGCCTCCGTGAACTTCGTGTCCCGGTCGTGGATCAGGAACCGTACGTCGATGCCTTCCTCCTCGGCCCACATGCTTACGTTCCGGGCCTGTTGCCGCATCCACTCGTCCGTGGGATTCGGCCCTCCAGCCTGCTGACTGTTCTGGTTGCCGCAGCCCTGCTGCTCCGGCATCTCGGCCGAGGCATGTAACCCCACCAGAAGCGCAAGCCAGGACGGCGTTTCGTGGGCGTCAGGGAATCCCTTGGCACCCCCGCGCTCGCCGAGGTACCCACCCGCCCGCGCCGCCGCGTCGGCGGCAGCAACGAGGTGAAATGATGCGGAACTATATCTCCCTCAGGGACGCAGCCAAGCTGCTGCCGGGGCCCCCGTCGGTCTGCACCCTCTGGCGCTGGTGCGACCGAGGCTTCTACTTCTGGGCGGTCGACCAGGTCATCAGATTGGAGCACGTCCGGATCGGCCGGGCGCTCTACACGACGCCCGAGTGGCTGGACGAGTTCTTCGACAGGCTCAGCGCCGCCAACGACGCACAGCGGGAAGTCCGTCCTGGTCACCGCCCGAGCAAGTCCTGGCAGCGGCGTATGGCGGCTTGCGAGGCGGACATCATCCTCCGGCGCGCCGGCATCTGACGCCGGCGCCCCGGGCGGCCTCGGCGCCCGCGGAATCCGTCGAGAGTAGTTACTCGCGTTCTGCGAGTAGTCGCCGCCAAACCGACGACCCCAGGCATGTTTGCGCGCGTAGTTACGCGCAAACCAGCGAACCGCACCGAGTTCCAGTGCAACGGAGCGAGATTTCGCTTGGCTTTCTCGCCAGAACCGTGCCCCTTGTGGCGTAACGGGTTACGGCTGTTGGGCTTAAAGGTAGTTCGGCGTCCTCATAACCCGGAGGTCGTGGGGCAAGTCTTGTCGAGGCCATGGGCATGCCTGACACGGCCCCCTCGGCCGACAAGTCACCGTCAGCAGTGGCTCGGCCCCTAGTCGACATCGACGAGCCGACACCCCCTCCGTCGCCGCCTGCTTGTCCACGCTACGGCCAACCGATGGTCATACGTACAGCGCGGCGGGGTGTGGGCGCCGGTGAACGGTTCTGGGGCTGCCAGGCATATCCCCGATGTAAGGGCACCCGGCCGGCGTGACAGGGCGACCATCGGCCCCGGCAGCACCCTATCACTACAGCGCACGTTCGTTTTCTGGAAATTGTTATAAGTGACCGCCTGTTCGTCTCTTACGCTTGAATGCGCCGTGGTGGCTTCGCGTTCTGCTCAAGGGTCGCCGGAATCGACCTAACTGCTTTCTTCGCAATGACTTCAAGCAAGTTCGAGGAATCAAAGGTGCGCTGTAGTGCTATGGCCTTCGGCTCTTCGCCCCGGGGCTCGCCGCCCTCATCCCCAACCGGCCAGATCGGCCCGCGACGGGTGCCCGGGGGGCCGCGTCCGGCACGCTCGGCCGAGACATGTAACCCCAGTGGAAGCGCAAGTCTGGGCGGCGCTTCGTCGCCGGGGCAGAAGGCCCTTGGCACCCCCGCCGTCGGCGAGGTACCCACCCGTCCGCGCCGCCGCGTTGGCGGCAACAACGAGGTGAAACGATGCGGAACTACATCTCCCTCAGGGATGCAGCCAAGCTGCTGCCGGGGCCCCCGTCGGTCTGCACACTGTGGCGATGGTGCAACCGAGGCTTCTACTTCTGGGCGGTCGACCAGGTAATCAAGCTGGAGCACGTCCGGATCGGCCGGGGGCTCTACACGACGCCCGAGTGGCTGGACGAGTTCTTCGACCGGCTCAGCGCCGCCAACGACGCACAGCGGGAAGTCCGTCCTGGTCACCGCCCGAGCAAGTCCTGGCAGCGGCGTATGGCGGTCTGCGAGGCGGACATCATCCTCCGGCGCGCCGGCATCTGACGCCGGCGACCTGGGCGGCCTCGGCGCCCGCGGAATCCGTCGAGAGTAGTTACTCGCGTTCTGCGAGTAGGCGCCGCCGAACCGAGGATCCCATGCATGTCTGCGCGCGTAGTTACGCGCAAACGCACGCATGCCATCGCGAGCAACCGCAACGAGGTGCAAGATTCCCTTGGCTTTCTCGCCGGAATCTTGCCCCTTGTGGCCCAACGGGTTACGGCTGTTGGGCATAGAGGTAGTTCGGCGTCCTCATAACCCGGAGGTCGTGGGGTTCCGGGTTCAGATCGTGTCGGAGTCCAGGACCGCCCCATCAACGCAGGCGGTAACGCAGCCTGTCGCACAACCCGTGGACGCCAAGGCCATGCTGGAGCAGCCGACCGCCACGCACCCATCCCCAGAGGATGCCGCAGCAGCGGAGTCGGCAGCAGCGAAAGCGGCGATAGAGAAGGCGGCCTCGTCGAACGACACGAATGTCGGCGAACGAGCGAAGGCCGTTCTGCGGGAACTGTGAAGAACTAGGGACGCGCGCCCTAGTTTATGTCTCGCTTTTCTTCCTTGGCCGGCCTTCGGGCAACGGGCGGAGCCGCCGGCCCAGCAGACGCTCCAACTTCGCCACGAAGCGGTCGCTGCCCAGCGGCCGGCCGCGGCTGGTGCATAGCCGCAGACGTTCCACCGTCCTATCATCCTGCGCGCGTCAGGCACTCCCGCCAGTCCTACGTGGTTGGTCATGAGGCAGTAGGCGTCAATCCGCAGTTTGTGCTTCGTCGATTGCTCGCGAAGCAACCCGAGGTAGTACCGCCGGTCGTCATCGACGAAGAATATGTCCTGGCGGTT
>CAYWTX010000400.1:0-14037 GCA_964461295.1 uncultured Planctomycetaceae bacterium
CGCCCATGGCCGGACACGGGCAAGATGCCCGTGAGACACACGGCCGGGACGGCCGTGCCACGCATGGGCGAGACGCCCATGCCACCCCGGAGCCCAGGTTGAGTCAAGTGGATACCCAGTATCGGCGATGGGCAACGCCTACGGGCGAATCTCCACCGTGCTGTGCTTCTCGTAGAGCATCATGAACACGGTGGCGATGTCGGGGTCGGCCAGGCGGATACACCCCAGCGACGCCTCCTTGCCGATCGTCTGCGGCTCGTTGGTGCCGTGGATGCCGTAGCCGCTGTGTCGGCTGGTCCGCTCGTCGGCGCCTTCGAGGCTGATCCAGTACCCCTCGGTGCCCAGCGGGTAGCCCGGTTGGCCCCAGTTGATCGACCGCAGTTCCTCGCTGCCGGGCGGGGGATACCAGACGGCATGGTTGAACTTCTTGCCCAGGGCGACCCGCCACATGCCCGCCGGCGTCGAGCCGTTCTTGCCCAGGCCGATGCGGAGCTGCTTGACGAACACCGGCTGGCGGCCTTCGCTGTAGAGGTACAGGTCAAGGATGAACTTGCTCTTGGTCACCACCGCGTGGAAGGGGCCCTTGATGAGCTTGAGCGTCTGGCCGGGGCGGATCTTGCCGGCGTCGGCGATGCCATTGATCTTCATGGTGAGCTGCGTGGGCACGCGGAGGGCGAGCCTCCGCTCGATGCGGTTGAGCACGTCGCCGCCCTGCACCGTGTACTGCTGCACGTAGGCGTCGTCATCGTACACCTGCTGGGAGAGGATCATCTTCTCGCCCAGGTCGGTGAGGATTCTGCGCGCCTCGACTTCCTCCGCCGGCGTGAGCTTGTCGGACAGCAAGGCGGCGGAAAGCTCCTCGCGACCCTCGCCGAATCGCTTGGCGTCCAGGAGCTTCTTGCCCTCGACGAAGGCCCGCCTGGCGGCCTGGGCCTCCAGTTTGGGCAGGCTGGGGATGGTGTCGTGTCCGGGGCGGGTGGCAGGCTGGGTGGCCGCACGGGTGGTCGGCGCGTTGGCGTCGGCGCCCTTGGCGGCCAGTTGCGTGGTGGGTTTGGCGGCGTCCTTTCCCGGCGGGGTCCACCACATGGGCCAGAGGACGAACTTGAAGATGGCGGCCATCGCGATGGCGCCGCCGACCGTCAGCAGAACGTTTCGCAGAGTACTCGACACGATGAAGCTCCCTGTTTCACTCCGGTTCGCAGCGGCGGTCCTTCGCCGCTGGGAGGAAGGAATCGAATCACCAGAGGACGCGGCGAGCAAGTTCGCCCGCTTAGTCCCGGAACCGCAGCACTTCCGCATTCGTCACGAGGATGTCCAATTGCATGTCGTGCGGCTGCGTCGGCAGCTCGTCCACCAGTTGTTCGGCGAAGCCCAGCCCGCACGTCACGGCCCGGACATCGCCGCAGGCCAGGAAGCGGTCGTAGAACCCGCCGCCGCGCCCCAGGCGATGCCCGCGGCGATCATACGCCATCGCGGGCACCACGATGAGATCAATCAGTTCCACCGGCCAAGGCTCGGCCAAGGCCGGCTCGCGGATGCCGAAGCTGCCGGAGGTCATGTTGTCCTCCAGCGAGGTGCAGCGCAGGGGCAGCAGGCGGCGCTGCTCGTAGCTCACCCGCGGCAGGAGCAGGGTCTTGCCGCGCTGCCAGCACGCCAGCGCGACGGGGATGCAGTCCAGTTCGCCCGGGATCGGGTTGTACAGCATCATCGCTCGGGCGGCCGCAAACTCCGGCAGGGCCAGCACCTTCCCGCAGGCCGAGAGGCTCTTGGCGGCCGCTTGCTCGGGCGGCATCGCCGCCAGGGCGGCCTTCATCGCCTTGCGCAGGCGCGGTTTCATATTCCCACTAGATAGACAAACCGGCGCGCGGGGGCAAGCGATTTCACGAAGAACACGCAGGCATGCCGCAACGCGAACCGGTCCGCGAAGTGTCTGGGTCGGACCGCCCAACCGCAGTCCCCGGCTGTCCGGCCGCCTCACGCAATGCCCGTCGGGTGCTTGTCCAGGAACTCCGCGTGGCGGTCCCGGCCGGTGGCGCGCAGGCGGGCGCAGTAGTCGGCCAGCTTGCCGCGCGTGTGGAACGGCCCGCCTTCGCGCATCACCGTCCACAGCGGGTCGATGTCACTCTCGCCGCCCGCCATCATCTCCGAGGTCCACCGCTCCAGCAGCGCCTGTCCGCGATCCGCCAGCGCCGGTTGCGACGGCGCCAGGTCCCGCAGTTCGTGGGGGTCGTCCTTCACGTTGAAGAGCATCCGTTCGGGGTAGTTCTTCAGCCCCGTGTGGTAACTCCGCACCAGCAGGTGGTCGCCCCAACGTAGCGACCGCTGGCAGCTCCAGCAGCACTGGCTGACAACCAGGTACTCGCGTCCGGCCTCCCCTCCCTGCCGCAGCACGGGGGCGAAGCTCCGCCCGTCCCAGTGCGGCGGCGCCTTCGCCCCGGCCAGTTCCACCAGCGTGGCGCCCACGTCCGCCTGGTAGTGCAGCGCGCGGTCGGCGCGCCCGGCCTGCCCGTCGGTAACGCCCGGCCAGCGCAGGATCATCGGCACGCGGCAGGTGCCCTGGTCGGCCGTGGCGTGATCGCCGATCACGCTCAGTTCTCCCATGTTCTCGCCGTGGTCGCTGGTGATGATGATGGCCGTGCCGTCCAGCACGCCCTGGTCGGCCAGGGCGTTGAGAAGGCGCCCCACCCACTCGTCGGCGTAGCGGATGCCGCAGTCGTAGCCGTCGATCCATCGCCGGTAGTCGCCCATCGACGCGATCTGCGACGGCTGGCGGGGGTGCTGGGAGGTCTTGCCCCAGTTGCCTGCCGGCTCCTGCGGCGAGCCGGGGCCGAATCCGTTCCACTGCCGCTGGCGCAGCTCCTCGGTGTACCACTCCTCGATGGGCGCGTCGGCGAACGGGTTGCCGAACGCCTCCGGCGCCCGGTACGGCGTGTGCGGATCCCAGATGTTCACGTGCAGCAGCCAGTCGTCGCGCCGGGCGTTGCGGGCGATCCAGTCGATCGCGCCGGGGACGATCTCCTCGGCGCTCTCGCCGCCGCCGTGCCCGGAGTTGTACATCTCGCGCCAACCGTCGTAGAACCAGTGCGCGGAGTGACGCTCGGCAAACGGGCTGAACGACACGGGATACATGCCGCCACCCCAGCGCAAGCTGCCGATCAGCCCCATCCGCTGGTGGTGCGTGCTGAAGCCGCGGTCGCGCCCGACGAGGCGCGGCTCGGCCGCGAGGCCGCCGTGGTTGACCACGCCCGTGTGGATGCCGAAGCAGCCGGTGAACATGCCGGCGCGGCTGGGCAGGCAGGGGGCGTCGGAGACGTAGCAGTTCTCCAATCGCACGCCGCCGGCGGCGATGCGGTCGATGTTGGGGCTGGTGTTCCGCCCGTACCCGTAGCAGCCCAGGTGGTCGGGGCGAAGCGTGTCGATGTCCAGGTAAAGCAGTCGCATGGCGGTTCCTTGTGTCGCGGGCAACGGGGCGGCGATGCTTGCCGATTCCATCAAGAGTGCCAGAAGGCCCGCGAGAAGGCCAGCAAATCGCTTCGCGCCGTCGCTGCCGCCTCGCGGCAGATCGCGTCGTGCGGCGGGAAATACTCGCGATGCAGGAAGTATACGTACTCCACCAGGTCCAGCGGGCCATAGATGGCCGCTTCCTTGCCGGAGCACGCGTCGCACGCCACCGACCGCCGCGCCGAGATCGCATCGACCACCGCCTGGGCGGACAGTTCCCGTGCGAGCACGACCGTTAAGCATCGGCCCAACTCCGCCTCGTCGTGGGCGTCGGAGGCGCCCAACACCGGCCAGCGCCGCCCGGCCGCCGCTTCCTCGACGTACCTGGCCACCGCAAGCCGATTGCCTTCCACGCTGGGCGAGCCGCCCATCAACTCCAGGGCGTCGCACAGGCCGTCGCTCAGGAGTTGGTCCACCACGGCGCGCGGGGGGTAATACTTGCCCGTCGTCCCCACCCAGTACGGATGCGCGATGGCGGCCAGGGCCCCGAACTGGCGAATCTTGCGAACCGTCCACACCGCGTGGGAGTACAACTCTGCCGTCAGCGGCTCGGCCAGGTCCCGGCCGGCCAGTTCCGCCGCGATGGCTTCGCGTTCGGAATCGCTGGCCTGCGTGTGGCGCAGACGCCCCACGCAGGCGGAGGAACCGATGGCCAGGATGTGCCCGCCCACCTCGCGGATGGTCACTTCCTCGCCCGGCAGGATGAGCAGGTCCAGCCCTGCCGCCGCCGCGTCCTGGATCGCCTTGAGCGATGGTTCGCGCTTGTCATGGTCAGTGACGGCGATGAAGTCCATGCCCAGCCGCCGGGCCTGGCTCGCCATGGCCAACGGCTCCGCCCTGCCGTCGGAGCCTGTGGTGTGCATGTGCGGGTCGCCCTTGTAGGGCCTCAGGCCCGCCCAGTCCGGCCGGACCGCGAAAAGGTGATGGCTGGCGGCGACGGCGTCCTGGGCGTCGGCGAGGATGTCGAGCTCGTATTCCCCCGGCGTGCGGAACGCAAGGACGGCTGTCAGGTGTGCCTCGCCGTCCTCGGCCGCGTCGAGCTTCACGTCCTCCGTGCGGTTGACCTTGGAGTACAACCGCATCCGGCACGGCTGGCCGGGGCGGACGCCCGGCGGCCGCGGCACGCGAACGCGGGCTTCTCGACCGGCGGGAACGACCTTCGGAAGAGCGAGCCGATCCGCGTAGGTCGTGTGGTTCATGCCCGGAATCTCTCCTGTTGTTTCTCCGGCCGCGAAGGACGCCAGCCGTGGCCGTTCCTGGCCGAGGAGAACGAGGAACCGCGCCGGCCCCCGAACAGTTCCGCCAGCGCATCGACGAACAGGCCCAGCCCGTCGGCCGTGGGGTGGTTCACGCCGTTGCCCAGCAGTGTCGTGTACGGGATTCCCTGGCGCCACAGGCGGCCCCAGCGGCGCGAGGCGTCGGCCAGGGGCACGCCGCTGGCGGCCGCGAAACGCCGCAGCCCGCGGACGAACGGGCGGCCGTCGTCGTCGATCTCCACCTGGCGGGTGAACTTCATCCACGACGGCTGCGTGTAGTGCGGCGTCATGATGACCCACTCGGCCCCGATGTCGCGGAAGTCGGCCAGGTAGCGGGCGTACTGTCCGGCCGTGCCGGCCTCGTCGAGCTTCGCGTCGTTGACGAACATCGAGACGACCAGGTCCGGGCGCTGGGCCAGGACGGTCTCGACGTAGTTGTGCTCGGCGCCGCTGGGGTCGGCGAGGAAGTCCATGCTGGTGTGCCCGGCCCAGGCGGCGACGCGGAGGTCGATCTTCGCGGCGGGGTATTGCCCGGCCAGCCAGGCTGCGAAACGCTGTGCCCACCGCTGCTCGGGCGGCAGCCAACTCGCCGCCGTCACGCTGTCGCCCCAGGCGAGGATTCGCAGCGGGCGGCCCCGACGCAGCGCCGCCATCGTCCGCGGCAGCAGGCGTTCGGCGTAGTCGGCCGGCAGGCAGGCGGGCGGACAGGCCGTCTCCAGGATGGGCATGACGTTGTCGGGCGCCAGCTTGCTCAGCCCTCCGGGCAGCCAGACGTTGGCGAGGGCAGTGCACTCGGGCGGAAGGTCGGGCGGGCGCGGGCAATTCGGGTGCGGCGAGCCGGCGATGACTCCGATCCCCCCCATCTCCATCTGTGAAACCTGTGCAATCTGTGGACCCCGCGTCGCCCGGGGCGCTTCGGCGATTCGCGCGATCGTATCGATCCTCGCCTGTCCGTAGCGGTAGCTCACGTATAGCTTCTGTCCCGACGCGATTCGCCCGCCCGCCCGCCGCCCGAAGCAGCCCCAGCACCGCTCGACGTCGTAGTCGCGCCCCGGCTCGAACGTCTCGCGGCCATCGGGGTCGGCACTGACGACGAGACTGGCCGCGTCCAGCCGGTCGCAGGGCGGAGCGCCTTCGGCGTGCAGCGCCCGCAGCGGCGCCATGCCGGTCTCGGCGAGGGTGTATTCTTCGCCGCGCACGGCGACCTGGGGCGGGGGCGCCACCGCGAGGGCGACTTCGCAACCGCTTTCGGCGAACGCGACGGAGAGCTGCCAATCGCCTGTGATCCTGATCATGCAGCCCGTCGGAAGCAGATGCCCCACGCTATCGCCCATGGATGAACCACTGCATCAAAAGGTCGGCAGTCGCTTCCTGGAGCGTATCTGAACCCGTTCGCGAACCTGCCAGGGATTGAAACCGTTTGCGAGCGGCAAGAAGGCGAGCCATGACCGCCTCTCGCCACTGCTCGCAGGTTGCGGGATCGGGAGGAAGTTCGATCCGCTCGCGGATGCCATGTTCCGCAAGCAGGACAACCAGGCGGGCCTGCTCCACATTGGCGTACTCCTCCTGATAGGAGGACTTGCCGATTGTGTAAACAACTCCCGCCGGGCAATAGAGATGCCCGCTTCCCAGGGCGGTCGCCTTGCCTTCGTAGATCATGACCATCCGCCGATCCCCGTCCAGCATCGCAAGATACACTCGAAGCGAGGGGCCCTTCTCCTCATCCGCGAGCGAATCCCAAATGCTTGCGGCGATTTCCTCGGCCGAGAAACGAGTTCGATTCTCACCCCCGCGATTCTCCATGGTTTGAATATCTTGCGTTCGCAGATACCGATGGTACTCCGCCGTGGCCCTATAGAGTTCATCCAGAAGAACCGCGCGGTCATGCGGGTCTGTCACGCCGATCAACTCAAGAACGGAATCGTCCAGGTCGCGGCGGTCGGTTTGCTGGAGTTCCTGCGGTAGTGTTGGGGGACGCAGGAGCAGTTCGCGGAGATGTTCCGTCCTGTGGCACCGCAGAAGCTCGTCCTCGACGAGGTGAGTCGTCTCTCGCTTCATCATCGACTGAAGCGAGTGGGCCATCCTTTTAGCCAATCGCGATGGCACGCCCGTGGGGTTGGGCACATCCATCAACAAGACGTCGACCACTTCCGTCTTAAGGGTTCCCTCCGCACCCGCGTATCGCCCGTAAAAGTGCTTGAACAACCCCACGAGAGTACTGTTCAGGATTGCGGGGAGGACGACCTTCTCAGTTCCCTTCACTGTGGGAAGAGGATGCACGTCGTAGAGATTGCAGTTACACACAAGAGAATCGGGATTGCCCGGAACGATGTGTCTGTATTTCTGCGCCTTCGGCCAAAAGACCACGCCTCGCTCGCCCCCTGTCAGGTTGTACCAGAGAGGCCGTGCGGCCACGGTGGATCGTTGCGGGACCGGGACGGGTTTCGATTTTCTTGACGCGAACGTCTGCTTGGCGCCCCACCGGATGTACTTCGCGACGTGCGTTCCCGCCAGTTCCCTCAACGGTCTGCCAACCCAAAGCACGACGCGGTCCTGTTCGCCTGCCCACACCACTGGGCGATCCACCTCCATCAGACTGTGGACTTCCGGACGAAGGTACTCCGCCTCGACCGGATGCAGCGTGTTGTCGCCCGCCCGAACCAGGCGAACGCGCCCGCTCTGAACCTCGTTCAGCCGGCAGGGCGACATCAGACCAATGTGGTTCCAGGGCAGGCCTTTCTCCACCTCGGCCAGCACCTCGGCGGTAACATCTCGCGGCATAAAGAACGCATCGCAACCGCTCTTGATTCCGAAACGGACCTCCGCGATCTCGCCCAACTTTACGAACCGGCTGCCGTAATCCCGCATAAGCCGGAAGTAGATGTCCGGCGCCCGCAGAAACCGCCCCCACTTGCCGGCGACGTAATGGTCCGCGCTGCCGTTCCATTTCCGAACGGCCGCCTCTTCACCCGCCGTGCCTTCGTCATGCTCGGCCTGCTCTTCTTCCTCGGTATCCCCGCCCGCCTCAGTGTGACCGCAAAGAAGTCGCGCGGCCTGCACGCCTTCCTCCCAAAGACGACGTTGAGGCACGGGTATGATCCGCAACTTCTCATTGCGGAACAGGTTGTCCGTCGTGTCGATGAGCACCCGCAGTTGATCGACGGCCTTCTGTCGAGCTGCCTCGTCGCCGTGTGCTCGATCTCCAAGAATTTCGGATAACGGTTTCTGGAGCCGTACGAACTTCACGATATTCGCGTCGCGGGCTGCCTGATCGGAGCATCGTTGCAGGATGGCCGCGACGGTCTTGATGCGGGCATCCTCGAACCACGGTTCATCGACGCTCTCCAGCACGGCCAGAAGCTTGAAGTTCTGGAGAATCCACCCTTGAAGGGCGAACCCGTACTCTACGTCGAGCCAGCTTGAGCTGGTCAGGAAACCGAAGTACCCACCTTCTTTCAGGAACTTGGCCGCGACCGGCCAGAAGTAGCAGTGCAGGTCGCTTCGGCCCGAAAGCTTCAGTCCCGGCCACGCCGCGGAAACCAGCGACTGGAGGTACTCCTTGGTGTTCTTGAGGCGGCTCTCGTATACATCCCTTGGCTCATTCCTTGCCGGCTTCGTTTGTGAACGCTTCGGGATGAGTTCCTGCCGCACGTAGGGCGGGTTGCCGATCACGGCATCCAGTTCCGGAAGCGGCACGGGCACCGAAGGCCCTCTGCCGTGCGTGCCGCGAGGCCCGGGAACTCGGCAGAATTCCTCCGGCTTCTCGACGGCCTCAAAGAAGTTGCCGCGACGGATGAGGGGGTAGTTCTCCTCGTCGCGAATCTCGCGTGCGGCGAGGTTCAGCGTGGCAAGATGGGCGGGAAACACGGCGATATCGCAACCAAAGATTTCCCGCAGCAGTTCCTGATGGGGCTTGTGATGGTCCTGCCGGCGCTGCCCGCGCCCCTTCTGTTCCGACAGCCAGGCTTTGCGATGGTAGGCGCGAACGAGAAAACTGCCCGACCCGCAGGAAGGGTCGAGGACCGTGTCGCCACCCCGGCGGATGCAGAAGGCGTTGATGACGTCCACGATGTCCTGATGCGTGAAGAACTGCCCGAATTTCTGGCGTTCTTCAGGGGCGATCAGTTTTTTGAAGACCCCGCCGATGATGTCATGCGGTATGGTGCGGAAGTCGTATGCGTCGAGATCAACGAAGAACCCCTTCCAGCCGAGGACCGCCGTCGGGGAGGCGAAAATGGCTGATCCATACCAGTCGCCCACCTGCGGATAGAAGACCGGCTCGTAGTCGCCGCTGGCCTCGACGGCGGAGCGGAACTGCTCACGGAAGTGCTCGTAGATTTCGAGGTGGTTCTTCGCCACAAAGGGCATTCCCAGGGGCTCGATCGTCTTGGGGTATCGCGCCTGGAGGGCCTTGTGGAAGATGGCGCGATTGGAGAAGACGTAACAGAGCGTCCTGGCCGCGCGGTCCAGAGCGTCCCGCCACAAGACCTCGTCGTCAGGGTTGAACGTCCACTGCATGTCTCGGGCCATCCAGTCCCAAAGACGGTGCATGAACGTACGGTCCGCCCGGCATTGCTTCGCCAGGTAGTCGCGTGTTCCCTCAACCGGCCAATCCAGATGACTTTCCAGCGAGCGAAGGAAAATCTCGTCCGGCGCGATGCCCCAGTCCTCAAAGGTCCCGGCGACGATGCGCGCGATATCGCCAA
Source organism: uncultured Planctomycetaceae bacterium (assembly GCA_964461295.1). Taxonomy (GTDB): domain Bacteria; phylum Planctomycetota; class Phycisphaerae; order SM23-33; family SM23-33; genus CAYWTX01. The sequence continues at coordinate 9,464 of CAYWTX010000400.1, forward strand.
ACACCTTGGGGAGAAACTCATCGCGGATGTGGGCACGGACCTCGCTTCTCCGGCAGTCTCCCGAGTTTGACAACCGCAAACCCAATTCCCAATCGCGCAGGCGCATCTCCATGAGTGGAACGTCCCACCTTCTGGAATCGAACATGACCAGCCGATTCACGTTCCATGTGAAAAAGAACGGCGCCTGAATATTCTTCGCCTTGAGGAAGGCGTCCTCCATCAGGATCCGGTCGTAGGGCGTCCGCCCCTCGGCCGTGCCAGGCATCTTCACCTCGCCCGACACCAGGGCACGAAGGTCGCCTCGTCCCAGAATCCGAAGGTCCTGCCGCTTATCGGTCCCCCGGCCGTACTGCTCGATGTGGGCCCGCTCGAAGGGCCATTCCGGATGCTGTTGAAAGAGAGCGTCCAGCCAGGACTTCACGTCCGCACAGAAAGCGACTTCGTTTTCTCTGGCTTCGCTCAATCCGCAAGCACCTCTCCCGTCGACTGAGTGGCGGAAACCGACATGATCAGATTGTGCGCTATGCAGGCCGCGAAGACAAGCGGCGCGGTGGATGTCCGCCTCGGTCTCGTTACGTTCCGCCGGAGACGCTCATGCCACGATGGGCTCCACGGTCCACGTCGCCGTCGAGCCGCGCTCCAGGGCCGCCACGAACTCGCTTGCCCCCGCCGCGACGGCCTCGCCCGTGTAGGCGTCGGCCACGTTGCTCACCATCGGCAGGCGGACGGTCCGCACGCCGCTGAAGCCCGCGTGCAGCGTCAGCAGTTGGCCATCCCAGAGCACCTGTTCGCCCGTGTCCACGTACAGGTGCACGCCGGCCCCGGCCGCGTACTGCCGCAGCAGCGCCGCCGGCATGGCCGGGGCGGCGCTCCACACCGACCGCCAGCCGTCAAACCGGCGCTCCAGCAGGGCCGGGTCGGCCTCGTTCACCAGCCACCCCTTCACCTCGGCGGCGTCGTCGGCGCCGAAGACCACCGGTCCGATCGGCCGCTCCGTGCCGTACAGCAGCCGCGAACCGGTGGCGAACGTGTTGACGATCAGCGGCTCGTTGCGGTGCCGCACGCCCACCCGGATGCCCGTCGCTTCGGCCATCGCATCCGGTGAAATCCCTTCCTCGGTCACGATCCCCGCGCCATAGGTCCACAGGACAGTGCGCCCGTTTGTCTTCAGGCGCTTCAGCGCTTCGCGCACTTCCCGCGAGAGGTACAGGCAGTCCGGGAACACCCACAGGCGGTAGTTCTCGCTCCAGGGCTCCTCCAGCAACCGAGGCAGGTCCGCGACGCGGTACGTGTCGAACGGCGCGCCGAGTTGCCCCAGCTCGTACATCTGCCGCATGATGAGGCCATCCATCAGGGCCGCGTCGTGCCGGTGAAAGCGGGCGCTGTCGTCGCCCAGCATCACGGCCACCTGTGCCGCCGGTCGGCGGTCGCCGCCCGCCAGCCGCCGCTCCGCCAGGCGCTGCATCTGGGCGAAGTTCCGCATCAACCCCTCGTCGTGATACCAGCCGTCGACCTGCCCGCCCGGATGCAGCGGGCCGTTGCCGCCGCAGTCCATCCACCACGCCGTGCCGCCCTCGGCCAGCAGCCCGGCGAGGTTGCGGCGCAGCACGCCGATGGTCGTCTCGCGATCCGGGCACCGAGACCTCCCGTACTCGCGCCGCGAGCGGAACGTGAACGTGTCGTCCTCGCACCAGTGCAGCTTCCCGTGCAGTCGCACGCTGCCGGAAATGAGCTGGGCCAGGTACATGTTGCCGTGCTCGCGGGCCTGGTAGCAGTAGGGGGCGCAGATGAAATCCACGTCCTTCGACTCCAGCACGATCCGCTGAGCGTGGTGTCCGGCGTTGTGGAAGTTCGACGGCTTGTTCAGGTTCTTGAAATGGTAGCCGTAGAACACGCCGACGACCTTCCGTCGGCCGACCTCGCGCAACGCCGCCTTGGCCGCGGCGCAGGATCCCACGGCCGCCTCGGCCATGGTCTCGGAGTGAAACTCCAGGTAGTCGATCACGTCGCGCTCTGTCTTTGGGTCGAGCAGGCTTGGCTGGTCGGGCGCGCGCAGCCGCCGTTGCGGCGCCGGCACGGCCGCGGCCTCGAAGGTCGCGTCAGGGCGCCCCCACGCCGCCCGCAGGGCGGCTTGGTCGTTGCCGTATTGCCGCCGCAGCCAGTCGCCGAACGCCGCCGCCTGGGCCGGGCTGTAGTCGCTCAACACCTGCTCCCACGAGTAGGCCCATTCGCCCATCGCCCCGGCCGCGAGGTGGTAGCCCACGATGTTCTCGCCGAACCGCTGCTCGCAATGGTGGATGTACGCTCGCAGGTCGCCCGCGGCCTCGCGCCGCCAGGCGGGCGACGCGAAGGAGCACGCCATGGGCGGTATCGCCTTGCCGTCGGCGTCCACGTGCTGAAGCAACTCGCCGGGATGCTCGGCCCGCCACCGCTCGCTCGGCCGCCACCAGTCCAGCCCCACGCGGACGAGCATCTTCACCCGCGGGTTGGCCGCGATGACGTACTCGTACGCGGCGTCGATGGCGGCGAAGTCGCAACTGCCATCCGCGCGGCGAATCGCCCCCAGGCCGATGCACCCGGAGTACAGGTCGATCCCGGCCTCGGCGAAGTCATGGAGATCGGCGGCGGCGCCGCTGGTCCGGGCGAAGAAAAGCGTCAGGCCGGTGCTGGCCCGGCCGTCGATGAACAGGGCCGGCGCCCCGTTGTGCAGTTTGACTTCCGTTTCCATGCGATCCTTTCGGTGCGAATCCTATTGCAACACCGCCCGCCGTTCCAGGCGTCGGTGCGGACGGAATTGCGTGGCCGCCTGAAGGGCTGCCTCCCCTGGAGGGCCGCGCGCCGTAGCGGCCGCGGATGGCGAAGACGGACCCGACGGAGCGGGGGCCCTCCAGAGGCCCAGCGGCCATTAGCCTTTCCTTCTTCGCGTAAGCAAGCCGGGCGGGTATACTTTTGCCTTGACAACCGGCAGCTTGCTGCCTAGATTCTCACCGTTTACGCCCCGTGGCGAACTGCGCGGGGCGTAGCTGTTATTGCCAGGAACGCGCGATTTCGAGGATTCGACCATGCTTCCAACACAGAAACTCTCCCGAGGACGCACGCGGATGCGTCGGGCGCACCAGGCCCTGCGGCCGGTCAACTATGCCGACTGTCCCCAGTGCAATTCTCCCAAGCTGCCTCACACGGCTTGCGACAACTGCGGGTACGTTCGGCCGGGGTTGAGCCTGGAGATGAAGAAGGAGAGCTGATCCATGAGGATCGGCATTGACGCCATGGGCGGCGACCGGGCACCGACCGAAGAGGTGCGCGGCGCCCTGGAAGCTCGCAGCCTGCTGACCGGCGACGACCGCATCGTGCTGGTCGGCAACGAGCAGGCCGTGCGCCCCTGTCTGGAACTTGCCAGGGATTGGCGGGACCGGATCGAGCTGGTACACGCCGAGCAGGTGATCCACACCAACGAGGCGCCGGTGGAGGCCCTGCGGGCCAAGCCCAACAGCTCCATCGCTGTCATGACCCAGATGCACCGCAACGGACAACTGGACGCGACCATCTCCGCCGGGCACACCGGCGCGTTCGTGGCGGCAGCCCAGATGAACCTGCGGCGGCTGCGGGGCGTGCATCGTCCGGGCATCACGATCGTCACGCCGGCGCCGCGCGGGCCCGTCGCCCTGTGCGACGTGGGGGCGAACGTTCAGCCGCGGCCGCAGCACCTGCACCAGTACGGCATCATGGCCTCGGTGTACATGCGGTCGATCTGCGGGATAGCCAATCCGCGGGTGGCGCTGCTGTCCATCGGCGAGGAAGACGCCAAGGGCAACCCGTTGGTGAAAGCGGCCCGCGACCTGATGAAGGCCGACGCGAACATCAACTTCGTGGGCAACGTCGAGGGCCGGGACCTGTTCCGCGGCTCCTGCGACGTGGTCGTCTGCGACGGCTTCGTCGGGAACGTGGTGCTCAAGCTGATCGAAGGGATGGCCCACGCGGTGATGGAGGCGGTTTTCCGCGACGTCGCCAAGGCCATGCCCCAGCACGCCGCTTCGCTGAAGTTGGCGGGCGAGCAGATCCTCAGCAAGTACGACTTCAACGAGTACGGGGGCGCGCCCCTGCTGGGCGTGGGCGGCATCTGCATCATCTGCCATGGCGCCAGCAACTACCGAGGCATCTACAATGCCGTCCGCGTTGCCAAGGACTTTGCCACTCGCCGCGTCAACGAGCAGATCACGGAGCTGCTCAGCGACGCGGAGGTAAGCGAAGATGCCTGATCGACCGCTCGCCGCTGTCGCGGGTCTAGGCGTCGCTGTTCCCCGGCGCGTCATGACCAATGCCGACTTCGAGAAGATCCTCGATACCTCCGACGAGTGGATCACCCAGCGCACCGGGATCAAGGAACGCCGGGTGCTGCCGAGCACGTTCCGATTCCTTCAGCGGCTGGCCGAGGCGCCCGACAAGGCCGCCTATGTGCGCGAGGTCTACGATCAGGGGGTCGACGGGAAGATCGACGCGGACCTGACGCCCGCCGATCTCGGCCGCGAGGCGGCCGAGATGGCCCTCAAGAACGCGGGGCTCCAGATCGACGA